>NZ_BAAAIF010000003.1:0-109645 GCF_039525925.1 Streptomyces javensis
CCCTGGCCACCGCGCTCGCCCGGCCCGCCCCGCGCGCTCCGCCAGAACCGCGCGCTCCGCCCGCCTCGTGCGGCCCGTCCGCGCCCTGCCGCCGCCGCCCGCCGGACGGCCGGGGCACGGACTCCGTACGGGGGCTGCGCGGGCCGATGACCGTGGGCGCCGTGTCGTCGTCGAGGGCGATCCTCGGCAGCACCTGCGTGGCGCCCACGTCCTCGGCGCCTTCACCCGACCGGGAACGGCCCAAACCGTCGTTGAGGCCATCGGACAGACTGTCGGTCAGACCCTCGGAGGAGTACCGCACGGCCTGGAGCAGCCGGGTCGCCGCGGTGTCCCCGCCGGGGCGGGTGCGGCCGCTCCACACCACGGGCGGCCGACGCCGGCCGGGCGCCGGGACGCGGGCGAGCCGGGCCGTCTCCGTCAGCGTGTCGCTGACGACCGGGACGCTGAGCTGCACCCGGAAGCTCGGGGCATTGACGGCGACCTGCGCCGGATCGCATGGCACCTTGGCCATGGTCAGCTGCGGTTCGTCGTCGAATCCCCCCGCGCGTCCCGCCAGGGGCGAAGGCATGCGGGCTTTTCTGGTCTCCACGCCCAACTAACCGAGTGACGGACGGGAAAGACACTGCCGGGGACGTCCCGATCTGTCCGAGCCCCGTCAAGATCATCGGCCAGGGTCACACCGGGCGACGGCAACCGCTCAGCCCAGGGTCACACCCGGCGCCGGCAACCGCTCACCCCAAAGTCGGCCCCGCCGCCGCGCCGCCTACGCCCGGCGCCGCGCCGCCTCGTACAGAACGACACCCGCCGCCACACCCGCGTTCAGCGACTCCGCGCCACCCGGCATCGGAATCCGCACCCGCAGATCGCAGGTCTCGCCCACCAGCCGCGACAGCCCCTTGCCCTCGCTGCCGACGACGATCACGACCGGGCCGTCCAGCACCTCGAGGTCCTGGAGCTCGACATCGCCGTCCGCCGCCAGCCCGACCACCGTCAGGCCCGCCTTCTGGTAGCCCTCCAGGGTCCGGGTGAGGTTGGTCGCGCGGGCGACCGGGGTGCGGGCGGCGGTGCCCGCGGAGGTCTTCCAGGCGCCCGCGGTCATCCCGGCCGCGCGCCGCTCCGGTACGACCACGCCATGGCCGCCGAAGGCGGAGACGGACCGCACCACCGCGCCCAGGTTGCGCGGATCCGTGACCCCGTCGAGGGCGACGATCAGCGGGTCCTCGCCCTCGTCGAAGGCGGCCGCGCTCAGGTCCTCGGGGTGGGCGTACTCATACGGCGGGACCTGGAGCACCAGACCCTGGTGGTTCAGCCCGTTCGTCATCCGGTCCAGCTCGGCCTTGGGCGCCTCCATGAGGTGGATGCCGCCGCGGTCGGCCGCGACCTTCAGCGCCTCGCGCACCCGGTCGTCGCTGTCGATGAACTGCTGCACATACAGCGTGTTCGCGGGAACGCCCTCGCGCAGCGCCTCGACCACCGGGTTACGGCCCACCACCAGCTCGTTCGTGCCCTTGCCGCCGCGCCGCGGGACGGGGCGCTTGGCGGCCTGGCGGGCGCGGGCGTTGGCCATCCGCTGCTTGGCGTGTCCCTTGCGCATCTCGGCGGGCGGAGTGGGCCCCTTGCCCTCGAGGGAGCGGCGCCGCTTACCGCCGCTGCCGACCGTCGCGCCCTTCTTGTTGCTGGTACGGCGGTTCCTGCGCTGGCTGTTGCCGGCCATGAATGTCACCTGTCTCTTCACTGCTCAGCGCTGCTCGGCAAACGGCAACGGAAAAACATCGAACGCCACACGCCCACACGCCACACGCGGCTACGGTCGTACGGTCGTATGTACGGTCACAAGTGTGCCGCCCGACGCGGCGGGCGGCACAAACAGCCAGGTCAGCGGCTGCCCAGCTCCCAGCGCGGGCCGGACGGGGTGTCCTCGATCAGCAGACCCGACTGCTGGAGCTGATCGCGGATCGCGTCCGCCGTCGCGTAGTCCTTACGGGCCCGGGCCGCCTGCCGCTGGTCCAGGACCAGCCGGACGAGGGAATCGACCACGCCGTGCAGATCCTCACCGCGGTCCGAGCCACCCGCCCAGTGCTCATCGAGCGGATCGAGACCCAGCACGCCCAGCATGGCCCGCACCTCGGCGAGCCGGGCGACCGCCGCCTCCTTGTCGTCGGCGGTCAGGGCGGAGTTCCCCTGGCGGACGGTGGTGTGGACGACCGCGAGCGCCTGCGGCACCCCGAGGTCGTCGTCCATCGCCTCGGCGAAGGCGGGCGGCACCTCGGCGGCGGGCTCCACGTTCCCGGCCTTCTCCACCACGCGCTGGACGAAGCCCTCGATCCGCGCGAACGCCGACTCGGCCTCGCGCAGGGCCTCCTCGCTGTACTCGATCATCGACCGGTAGTGCGGGGTGCCCAGGTAGTAGCGGAGCACGATCGGACGCCAGCGCTTGACCATCTCGGAGACCAGCACCGAGTTCCCGAGCGACTTGCTCATCTTCTCGCCGCTCATGGTCACCCAGGCGTTGTGCGCCCAGTAGGCGGCGAAGTCGTCGCCGAACGCCTTGGCCTGCGCGATCTCGTTCTCATGGTGCGGGAAGATGAGGTCGACGCCGCCGCCGTGGATGTCGAAGGCGCGCCCGAGGTACTTGTGCGCCATCGCCGAGCACTCCAGGTGCCAGCCGGGACGGCCGCGCCCCCACGGGGTCTCCCAGCTGGGCTCCCCCGGCTTCGCCGCCTTCCACATGGCGAAATCGCGCTGGTCGCGCTTGCCGGTCTCACCCTCGCCCGAGGGCTGGCGCAGCCCGTCCAGATCCTGGTTGGAAAGCTTCAGATACTCGGGGAACGAGCGCACATCGAAGTAGACATTGCCCTCGGCGGCATACGCATGGCCCCGGTCGATCAGCTCCCGCATCATTTCGATCATCTCGGGGACATGACCGGTCGCCCGCGGCTCATAGGTCACGGGCAGGCAGCCGAGGACGTCATACGCCTGGTTGAAGGCGCGCTCGTTCTCGTAGCCGATCGCCCACCAGGGGCGCTTCTGCTCCGCCGACTTGGCGATGATCTTGTCGTCGATGTCCGTGACATTGCGGATGAACGTCACGTCATAGCCGCGGTGGGCGAACCAGCGGCGCATGATGTCGAAGTTCAGCCCCGACCTGATGTGCCCGATGTGCGGGGCGGCCTGCACGGTCGCGCCGCACAGGTAGATCGAGACGCAGCCCGGCTTGAGCGGGGTGAAGTCACGGATCTGCCGGGCGCTGGTGTCGTACAGGCGAATAGTCACGCATCAAGGGTAGTGGGAAGAGAACGGTGCCCCGTGCCCCTTCCCCCACGGGGACACAGAAGCGTGACACTCGGGACGCGGGTGACACTTCCGGACCCACCCGCGCGCCCATCCTGATCACCAGACGGTGCTACCGCATCACCAGACGGTGCTACCGCCGGAACACCAGCGCCGTCGCGATCGCCGCGAGCCCCTCCGCGCGGCCGGTCAGCCCCAGCCCGTCCGTGGTCGTACCGGACACCGAGACGGGGGCGCCCACGGCCGCCGTCAGCGCCTTCGTCGCCTCGTCGCGCCGTTTGCCGATCTTCGGGCGTACGCCGATCACCTGGATCGCCACATTGCCGATCCCGAAGCCCGCGTCCCGGACGATCCGGGCCGCCTCGGCGAGCAGCGTGGTGCCGGCCGCGCCGGACCACTCGGGGCGGCCGGTGCCGAAGTGGGCGCCGAGATCGCCGAGTCCGGCGGCGGAGAACAGCGCGTCACAGGCGGCGTGCGCGGCCACATCGCCGTCGGAGTGCCCGGCGAGCCCGTACTCCTCGCCCTCCCACAGCAGCCCGGCGCACCACAGCTCACGGCCCCTCTCGAAGGCGTGCACATCCGTGCCGATGCCCACCAGGGGGAGCATCGCCGCGCCGGAAGCCTCAGAAGCCATCGTTCGCCCTCCTGCGGGCCAGAACCGCCTCGGCCAGCACCAGGTCCAGCGGGCGGGTCACCTTGAACGCCTCCTCATGGCCGGGGACGACCACGACCTCGACGCCGAGCCGCTCGACCATGCCCGCGTCGTCCGTGGCGCCCTCGCCCTCCAGGGCGATCTTCTCGTGGGCGGCCACGAGCGTGGCGCGGTCGAACCCCTGCGGGGTCTGGACGGCGCGCAGCAGGGCGCGCGCGGGGGTGCCGACCACCGGCTCGGGCTCACCGGCCCGCTCCCCGGTGCGCGGATCGACCTGCTTCACGGTGTCGGCCAGCGGCAGCGCGGGGACCACGGCGGGCGCCCCGTCCCGTACGGCGGCGACGACCGCGTCCACCGTGTCCACGGGCACCAGCGGCCGCGCCGCGTCGTGCACCAGCACGGTGGTGACGGTCTCGGGGACGGCGGCCAGCCCCTTGCGCACCGACTCCTGGCGGGTCTCGCCGCCGGGCACGACGACCACCTCGGTGGTGTCTCCGAGGCTGCCGCTCAGCGGATACCCGTCCAGCAGCCGCCGCACCTCGTCGGCGCCGTCCGGCGGGGCGACCACGACGACGAGGGACACGGAGCGGGATCCGGCCATTGCCCGTACGGCGTGGACCAGCATGGGCGTACCGCTCAGCGGGCGCAGCGCCTTGGGGGCGCCCGGACCCAGCCGCACTCCGCGGCCCGCGGCGGGGATCACGGCGGCGGTGCGGACGGTTCGCCCGGACGCGCCGGAGCCGCCGTGATCCGGTGTTGCGGACATTGAGTTGGCGTTCAGGTTTGCTTCCTCAGCCGAATTGGGTATGGCCACAGCGTGCCGGGCGCGATGCCCCGACCGGCCCCTTCCGTGACGACTGGTCGAGCCAGCTGCCCGGGCCCGGCACACCTACACCGCGCAGTCGTGCGCGCGGTGGCGCATCGGCACCAGGTGCGGTGACCGGGGGTTCGACAGCCGGGGACTCAGAGATCGTTCGGGACTCGGAGATCGCTCGGGGGATCAAAGGAGATCGCTCGAGGATCAACGAGATCGGGGATCAACGACGTCCGGCGCGTACGCATGCCGCAGCGCCCGGCGACAGACGATTCAGCGGGAATTCGCGTCTGAGTCACTCGGGCACCACGGCATTGATGTGTCAGGACGCGAGAACCTCGTCGAGCAGGGCCTCGGCCTTGTCCTCGTTGGTGCTCTCGGCGAGGGCGAGCTCGCTCACCAGGATCTGGCGGGCCTTGGCGAGCATGCGCTTCTCACCGGCGGAGAGTCCGCGCTCACGCTCTCGGCGCCACAGGTCACGCACGACCTCGGCAACCTTGATCACATCGCCGGAGGCGAGCTTCTCGAGATTTGCCTTGTAGCGACGGGACCAGTTCGTGGGTTCTTCCGCGTACGGTGCGCGCAGCACCTCGAAGACCCGGTCCAGCCCGTCCTGGCCGACCACATCACGCACACCGACGAACTCCGCATTGTCCGCCGGCACACGAACCGTCAGGTCACCCTGGGCGACCTTCAGCACCAAGTAGGTCTTGTCCACGCCTTTGATCTGGCGAGTTTCGATGGCCTCGATCAGCGCGGCCCCGTGATGGGGATAGACCACGGTGTCGCCAACCTTGAACGTCATGTGACAGGTACCCCTTCCGTGGCTATCCAGAGTAACACGGGAACGGCTTCTTCTGAATGGCGTTTTCGCAGGTCAGGGCATATCTCGGGGCTTGACAAGTGCGGCAGGAACGTGCTGCACGAGCCCTGCGGAACCGGGTATTCGCAGGTGGGAGCGGCTGTCCGGGCACCCCGAAACCCGCCCGTTACGCGTCCGAAGAAGCCCGGACGAGTGACCGTACGTCCCGTTTTGCCGGAGTCCGGTCGATGGACTTCCGCTACTCCGTTCGGATCAGTAGTGAGGGATCCGGCCCCGATTCGCGAATTGATCACGGAGTTGATCACGCACAGCGGATCAAGTCTGTGATCAATTCTCGGACATGCGTGGATTCCTTACCGATAATCTCCCGCGCGACCGGTCGAGCCGATATTCGGGAGTTCGGCACGGCGCGGGGTACGGACCGCGTAACCCATGCGGGAAGCGCGCCGGAACCGCGCCCAAACCCACGGAACCACGCCGGAACCACCGCCGGAACCACCGCCGGAACCACCGCCGGAACCACCGCCGGAACCGGCAGCGTACGGGCCTGGCGCCCCGGGGCCGGTCGCCTTGGGGCGGGTCGGGTGCGGGCCGAAGAGGGCGGATCGGTAATCTAAGCGCGCTGATCCAACCTTTACCTCGTCCTAGGAGATGCCGCCGCCGTGAGCAGCAGCCTTCGACGCGGCGCCCTCGCCGCAGCCGCCATCGTGGTCTCGGTCGCCCCGCTCTCCGCCTGCGGAGCCGGGAACGACGCGCAGACGCTGGAGGTCAAGCCCGACAACGCCGCGACGTCCGTCGGGGACATCAAGATCCAGAACGCCACGGTGGTGACCCAGCCGGACCGCACGGCCAAGGGCCCGGCCGTCGTCACCGGCCGGATCTTCAACAACGGCAAGAACGACCAGACCGTCAAGGCCATCACCCTCCCCGGCACCAGCGCTCGGGTGAAGCTGTCCCCGGCCAAGGGCAAGGGCGCGGTAGTGGTGCCGCACGGCGGCTCGGTGGCCTTCGGGGGCGAGGGCAACGCCTCCGCCGTCATCAGCGACGGGCGCGAGGCCACCCAGGACGGCAACGCGCAGCGGGTCGTCTTCGACCTCAGCTCGACCGGCAACATCCCGATCACCGCGTTCGTGGTCCCGGCGAAGAGCTACTTCAAGGGCTGGGGCCCGTCCGAGCTGCCGACCGCCAAGCCGTCCGGTTCGGCGACGCCCGGCGGCAAGCCGAGCGGCACGCCCACCGGCACCGCCAGTGGTAAGCCCAGTGGTACCCCGTCCGGCACGGCGAGCGGCCAGCCCGGCGGCGAGGAGAGCAGCGGCGCCCCCAAAGGCATCGCCTCCGGCGAGCCCACCCCGAACGGCGGCGGTCACTGAGACCGCACCCAGACATGCGTGAGGGCGGCCCTGGAGTCTCCAGGGCCGCCCTCACGCATGAGCCGGTCTCTACGGCTTACGGCTTACGGCTCAACCGGGCTGGTTTACGGCTCGAACTTGTGGCCCAACCCCCGCACCGTCACCAGATACCGAGGCGCCCCCGGGTCCGGCTCGAGCCCCCCTTCCGCGTGCGCCCCTCGCACCGCTCGGCCCTGGCGGGCCTCACGGGCATCGGCACGCTGTGCCGGACTCCGTCCGGCGGACCGGGGCTCAGCCCCGGCTTTACGGCTCGAACTTGTAGCCCAGCCCCCGCACCGTCACCAGATACCGAGGCGCCCCCGGATCCGGCTCAATCTTGGCGCGGAGGCGCTTGACGTGGACGTCGAGGGTCTTGGTGTCGCCCACGTAGTCCGCGCCCCAGACGCGGTCGATCAGCTGCATACGGGTCAGCACCCGGCCCGCGTTGCGGAGCAGCATCTCCAGCAGGTCGAACTCCTTCAGCGGGAGATCCACCTTGCCGCCGCCGACCGTGACCACGTGCCGGTCGACGTCCATCCGGACCGGTCCGGCCTCCAGGGCGGCCGGGGTGACCTCCTCCGGCTCGCCACGGCGGCGCAGCACGGCTCTGATCCGGGCGACCAGTTCGCGCGAGGAGAAGGGCTTGGTCACATAGTCGTCGGCGCCTATTTCCAGCCCGACCACCTTGTCGATCTCGCTGTCCTTGGCGGTCACCATGATCACCGGGACATTGGACCGGCCGCGCAGCTGGCGGCAGACCTCCGTACCGGGCAGACCCGGCAGCATCAGGTCGAGCAGCACCAGATCGGCGCCGTTCCGCTCGAACTCATCGAGCCCCTCGGGGCCCGTCGTCGCGATCGCGACCTCGAATCCCTCCTTGCGAAGCATGTACGACAGCGCGTCGCTGAACGATTCCTCGTCCTCGACGACCAGAACTCGGGTCACGGAAGGACCTCCGGGGCTGAGAGTGGTTCATTGGTGAAGGTCTCGTACGGCCGGCCGTGGTCCTCGCCATCGAGGTCTCCGGTGTCGTACGACTCGCTCGACTCGCGCGTCCCGCTCCGCGAGCGGTCCCGGTCCCGCGCCGCACCGGCTTCCGGGAGTCTCAGGGTGAAGGTGGAGCCCTGTCCCTCGGCGCTCCACACGGTGACCTCCCCGCCGTGCGAGGCGGCCACGTGTTTGACGATGGCGAGCCCGAGTCCGGTCCCGCCGGTCTGCCGCGAGCGGGCCGGGTCGACCCGGTAGAACCGCTCGAAGATCCGCTCGCGGTCCTTCTCTGAGATGCCTATGCCCTGGTCGGTCACGGCGATCTCGATCAGGTCCCCGCCGGTCGCGGGGATACGGCGGGCGGCGATGCCGACACGGGTGCGGGCCGGGCTGTAGTTGACCGCGTTCTCGACGAGATTGCCGAGCGCGGCGGCCAACTGGCCACGGTTGCCCCAGACGTGCAGCTCGGCGGTGCCGCCCGTGGCCATCGTGATCTGCTTGGTACCCGCCTGGTGACGGCACCGGTCGATGGCCTCGGCGACGAGCTCGTCCACCCGGACCGGCTCGGCGTCCTCCAGCGGGTCGTCGTTCTGCACCCGGGAGAGGTCGATCAGCTCCTGGACCAGGCTGGTCAGGCGGGTGGCCTCGACCTGCATCCGCCCGGCGAAGCGGGTGACCGCCTCCGGGTCGTCGGACGCGTCCATCACGGCCTCGGACAGCAGGGACAGCGCGCCGACCGGGGTCTTGAGCTCATGGCTGACGTTGGCGACGAAGTCGCGTCGTACGGCCTCGATCCGGCGGGCCTCGGTGAGGTCCTCCACGAGCAGCAGGACCAGCCGGGAGCCCAGCGGGGCCACTCTGGCGGAGACCGCGAGCGCGTCGCCGCCCCGGCCGGTGCCACGGCGGGGCAGATCGAGCTCGATCTGCCGGATCTCGCCGTCCCGCCGGGTGTCGCGGGCCATCGCCAGCATCGGCTCCACGGCCAGTTTGCCGCCGCGCACCAGGCCCAGGGCGTACGCGGCCGAGCTCGCCTTGACGACGGCGTCCGCTTCGTCGAGGACGACGGCCGAGGAACGCAGTACCGAAAGCACTGTGTCCACGCCGGGCGGCAGCACGGCGTCGGTATGCAGCGAGGAGCGCGTAGGCTTCGCCTGTTCACGCTCGCTCCAGCGGAACGCCAGCATGGCGATGACGCCGGTGCACAACCCGGCGAGCGCCGCCACTGCGGCGATCGCCGCGTTCACGTTCATGCGTCCAGGTTATGCGGGCGGCGAGACCCCTCCACAGCCCCGTGACGATCCCCTCGGTCAGACGTTGCCGAGAGTTCACCGAGGAGTCGGTATCGGTTCACTCCGGACGTTTCGTCGAGCGGGTGTCACACGGGGCGGCCGGGGCCGCGTTGCCGAGAGTTCACCTGGGCATCAGGTGTGATTAACGCCCGATGCCGGAAGCGGACGCGTTTCGGCCGGAGCGTGGAAGTGTGAGGCCCCGGGGCATGAGCCACGGAGAACTGCCAGGAAACCTGTCAGAGTCTGTCAAAGATCGTCACCGAGAGTCAGTGAAAGAGGTCAGTGATGCGGGACGCGTACCACGAGGAGCTTGATTCGATCGGGGACGGCCTGGTCGACATGGCCCGGCTCGTCGGTTCGGCCATCGGCCGTGCCACCACTGCCATTCTCGACGCGGACCTCAAGCTCGCCGAGAGCGTCATCGCCGCCGATGAGAAGGTCGATGATCTTCAGCGCGATCTGGAGGGACGGGCGATAGCCCTGCTCGCCCGGCAGCAGCCGGTCGCCACCGATCTGCGGATAGTGGTGACCAGCCTGCGGATGAGCGCCGACCTGGAGCGCTCCGGCGACCTCGCGCAGCACGTCGCCAAGCTGGCCCGGCTCCGCTTCCCGGACTCGGCCGTGCCGCACGACCTGCACGCCACGATCCTGGAGATGGGCCAGCTCGCCCAGCGGCTGATGGCGAAGGCCGCCGAGGTCATCATCACCAAGGACGTCGACCTGGCGCTCCAGCTGGAGCAGGACGACGACGCGATGGACCTGCTGCACCGCACCCTCTTCCAGCACCTGATGGACGACCGCTGGAAGCACGGCATCGAGACGGCCGTGGACGTCACGCTGCTGGGCCGCTACTACGAGCGTTTCGCGGACCACGCGGTCTCGGTCGCCAAGCGCGTGGTCTACCTGGTCACCGGTGAGCACGCCGACGAGATATCGGCGCAGGGGAATGTCGAGGAGGCGTGAGCTTCGAGAGGGCGTGACCGCCGCAGGGACGTGACCGCCGAAGGGGCGGGGGCTGCTACGGGGCGTGAGCATCTGCGACGGTGTGCATCAAAGCGCCGTCGACGCGCCCCTGCGCTCGGCCACCGGGTCGTCGGCACCATGAGCAGCAGGTGACGTGACCCCTCCCGAGGAGGAGACGCATGGCGGACCTCTCCAAGCCCGAACCCGCTCCGACCCACCCCATCGGCGCATGCGGCTGCGGCTCGGGCTGCGGCTGCGGCTGTCAGTCCGGCGGTCCGTGCCAGTGCGGCGGCAACTGCGGCTGACCGGCGCGACCGATACGAACCGCGTAACCGAGGGCCTGGGACCGATGATCGTCCCGGGCCCTCGCGCGTCGGTCGCGGATTCCTCGGCCCGTCCCCTCGGCCCGTCCCCTCGGCACGTCCCGCCCGAGGTGCGGTCGGCGCCGTAAGCGGCGAGCCTGGTGCTATGGAGGACAAGACCCCGGCCCCGCCTCGCGTCGTGGTGGACGAACCGCTGGACGGCCGCCGCCGTGTGCTGATCGACGGCGCCGACGTCGGAGTGGTGGTGAGCCCGGACGAGCTCCGGCGGCTCCTGCACCGCGCGGGCGTGATGGAAGAGGCCGCGCCCCTGGACAACCCCGAGCTGATCGAGTGGAACGGCGGCGGCCCCGACGACTGGCCCGCCGCGCCCAGATGACGTAGCTGACGTGGCTGACGCAGCGACGCAGCGACATAGCGGAGACGGCAGAACCGCCACAACGTCCGGCGCCGGTCCCTCCCCTCGTGGGGACCGGTGCCGAACGCTGGAGCGGTACCGATCCGCGCCTTACGGGTGCGGATCGGGGGCCGGATCCGTGGTCGATGCGACCGCCGTCCCCGATGGGACCGGCTTCACGGATCTCCGGGGCTCATGCGACGCGCCCGTGACCGCCGTCTCGTGACCGCGACGAAAGCTGACCGAGAACATGCGGTGCCATGGGTTGTCTCTCCGTGCGCTGAGCTGATGGCCTGGCTGGACGGCTCGTGGTGGATGCGCTTCGCGCCATGATCCTGCCAGCTGTGCCTCCCACCGAGGAGGTTCCGGTCTCACGCTGCCGGTTTCTCCGCTGGTCAGCCATATAAAGTGAGTTTTCCGGTCCGGATGTCCAGCGCGGGGGAAGTAAGGAGTGGAGACCTTGAGTTCCGACTCGGGGGCACGCATAGCCTTCGCGGAACGCCTCGCGCTGCTGTACAGGGAGGCCGGTAACCCTCCCCTCAAGAGCGTGGCCGAGGCGGTCGTCCGACTCCAGCGGACCGATGAGCGGGGGCGTCCCGTACGGGTCTCCGCCCAGCGGATCAGCGACTGGCGACGAGCGAAGAACGTACCCGCCCAGTTCGCCGCCCTCGCGGCCGTCCTGCACGTCCTGATACCCGACGCACGGCGCTCACGGCCCGTACCGGTGTCCCCGGGCCTGTACGACATGGCCCGCTGGCAACGGCTTTGGGAGCGTGCGCTGGCCGACCCGGTCGGCGACCGGCCCGCGCCGTCGGCGGAAGAAGAGGAAGGGCCCCCGGCCGAGGGCCCGGCGGTCCCCGGCGGCGTATGCCCGTACCGGGGCCTGGCCTCGTACCGCCGGCAGGACGCCCGGTGGTTCTTCGGCCGGGAGCGAAGCACGGACGCCCTGGTCACTCAGTTGCACACGGCGGAGAAGACGGGCGGCCTGGTCGTGCTCGTGGGCGCTTCGGGGGCGGGGAAGTCCTCGCTGCTGAACGCCGGTCTGGTGCCCGCGCTGCGCACCGGGGCACCGGGCGACGGGGGCGGCCGGGCGAGGGGCGTACTGCAACTCGTGCCGGGCGGCGACCCGCTCGCGGAGCTGGCCCGTCATATCCCCGAACTGGCGCGCGTGGTCCCCACGGCGAAGGAACCGGACGAACCGGAAACGGACGAACCGAACGCGAATGAACCGGGCGCGGACGAACCGGGCGCGGACGAACCGGGCGCGGACGAACCGGGCGCGGACGAACCGGGCGCGGACGAAGGCGCGGCTGACGGCCCACCAGCGGACGCACCACCAGCGGGCACACCGGCAACAGACGCACCGGCAGCGGACACACCGACAACAGACACGTCGACAGCAGACGCACCCATAACGAGCGCGCCCATAACGAACAAACAGCCAGCCGAACCCGGCACCCCACAATTCGCCCAAGCGGTCCGCGAGGCCGTCACCGCATGGGCGGACCGCGAGGCACCGTCCTCCGACGCCCGCCCCGTCGTGATCGTGGATCAGTTCGAGGAGGCGTTCACCCTCGGCTCCGACGAGGCCGGCCGGCGTGCGTTCATCCAGCTCCTCCACGCCGCCTGCACCCCCGCCGGCCCCGGCGAGCCGCCCCCCGTGCTCGTCGTCCTCGGCATCCGCGCCGACTTCTACGAGCTGTGCCTCGGCTACCCCGAGCTGGCCGACGCGCTCCAGCACCGGCACATGGTGCTCGGGCCGCTGACCACCGCCGAGTTGCGCGAGGCGGTGACCGGCCCGGCCAAGGCCGTGGGGCTGGAGCTCGAACCGGGGCTCGCGGAGCTGATCGTCCGGGAGGTGAGCGCCGACGGCCCGCGCGGGTCACATGACGCGGGCGTACTGCCGCTCCTCTCCCACGCCCTGCTCGCCACCTGGCAGCGCCGGAAGGGCGGACGGCTGACGCTGGCCGGTTTCCGCGCGGCGGGCGGCATCCAGGGGGCGGTGGCGGCGACCGCCGAACGCGCCTGGTCCAGCCTCGACTCCGAGGCGCGCACCGCCGCGCGGCTGCTGCTCCTCCGGCTGGTCCGGCTGGGCGAGGACACCCAGGCCACCCGCAGGCGGGGGACCCGGCACCAGCTGGCGCGGGAGTCCACGGATCCGGGCAAGACGGAGGAATCGCTCGAAACGCTGGTCCGCGCCCGCCTGGTGACGCTCGACGCCGAGACCGTGGAGATCACCCATGAGGCGCTGCTCCACGCCTGGCCACGGCTGCGCGACTGGATCGACGAGGACCGCAACGACCATCTGGTGCGCCAGCGGCTGGAGGAGGACGGCCGGTCCTGGGAGGGCTCGAACCGCGACTCGTCCCTCCTCTACCGGGGCTCCCGGCTGGAGCAGGCCCACACCTGGGCGAAGACCGCCGGCGGCACCTATCTGACCCGTAGCGCGGTGGAGTTCCTGGCCGCTTCGGTCCGGCTGCGCAGGCGCACGGTGTGGCTCCGCCGTGGCGCGGTGTCGGCTCTGGTCGCGCTGGCGGTGCTGGCCGCGGGGACGGCGGTGGTCGCGTGGCAGCAGCGGGACGACGCCGTGTTCGAGCAGGTGGTCACCGAGGCCGATCGCTTCCAGAACACGGATCCGTCGCTGTCCGCCCAGCTGGCCCTGGTGGCCCACGACTTGCGGCCGCACGACGAGGCCACCAGGAACCGGCTGCTGTCGATGGTGAACGCGCCGCTGGCCACGCCGCTGCACGGGCACACCGGCGCCGTCTACCTCACCTCGTTCAGCCCGAACGGGCGGCTGCTGGCCACCGCCAGCTACGACCGGACCGTACGGCTGTGGGACGTGCGGGACCGGACCCGCCCCAAACCCCTGGGCAAGCCCCTCACCGGCCATACGAGCTGGGTGAGCAGCGCGGTCTTCAGCCCGGACGGCAAGACCCTCGCCAGCGCGGGCGACGACGGCACGATCCGCCTGTGGGACGTGCGGGACCCCCGCCATCCGCGCCCGCTCGGCACGCCCTTCTCCCACCATGACGGCACGATCTATCTGCTCGCCTTCAGCCCGGACGGCCGCACGCTGGCCACCGCCACGGAGAATCGCGTGGTGCGCCTGTGGGACATGAGGCGCCCGGGCCGGCCGAAGGCGATCGGCGCGCTGACCGGCGCCACCGCCGCCGTGCGCTCCGTGGCGTTCAGCCCCGACGGGCGGACGCTGGCGGCCGGTGGCGACGATGCCTCGATCAGGCTGTGGAACATGGCGGAGCCGCGCCGTCCGAAGCGCATCGGCAAGGCGCTGACCGGCCACAAGGACCTGATCCACTCCGTCGCGTTCAGCCCGGACGGCCGGACCCTCGCCAGCGGCAGCGCGGACAACACCGTCCGGCTGTGGGACGTCGGCGATCCGCGTCACGCGGAACCGCTGGGCTCGCCGCTCACCGGCCACATCGGCCCCATCTGGTCGGTGTCCTTCAGCCCGGACGGATCCATGCTCGCCGCCGCCAGCCAGGACAGTACGGCGAGCCTGTGGAACGTCAGCGATCCGGCGTATCCGTCGCAGGTCGGCGAGCCGCTCGCGGGGAGCAGCGGCGAGATGTACGCCCTGGGCTTCAGCCCCGACGGGCGGACCCTCGCCACCGGGAGCGGCGACAACACGGTCCGGCTGTGGTCGATCCCGACGTCGGACATGGTCGGCCGGATGGGGGTGTTCCGTCCGGACGGGCGGGTGCTCGCCACGGCCGGGCGCGACGAGAAGGTCCGGCTGTGGAACGTGGAGAATCCCAACCGGCCGGTGCCGCTGGGCGAGCCGTTCACCCCCGGGAAGGGCTCGGTGCGGGAGCTGACGTTCACCCCGGACGGCCACACCCTGGCGATGATGACCGGAGGCCACCAGGTGCGGCTGTGGAACGTCACCGATCCCGCCCGGCCCGTCCCGTACAAGCCGCCCCTCCCCCTGCGGACCCGGTTCGCGGGCGCGCTGGGCTTCACGCCGGACGGGCGCATGATGGCGACCGCGTACAACGACAACACCATCCAGCTGTGGAACGTCAGCGACCCGTCGCATGTCCGCCGGCTCGGCAAACCGCTCACCGGCCACCGGGGCTACGTCAACAGCCTCGTCTTCAGCCCGGACGGCCGCACGCTGGCCAGCGGCAGCGCGGACAACACCATCCGGCTGTGGAAGGTGACCGACCCGCGCCACGCCACCCCGCGGGGCGCGCCGGTCACGGGCCACCTCGGACCCGTCAACGCGCTCGTCTTCACCCCCGACGGCCATACGCTGGCCAGCGGCAGCGACGACAACACGGTCCGGCTCTGGGACGTCACCGACCCGGGCAGGGTGACCCGGCTGCGGTCCCCGCTCACCGGCCACACCGACGCGATCGTGTCGCTGACCTTCAGCCAGGACGGCGACACGCTCGCGAGCGGCGGCAACGACAACGCGGTCCGGCTGTGGGACGTCACCGTTCCGTCCAAGGCCACGTCCATCGGCCAGTCGCTGAGCCCCAACGCCAAGACCGGCAATTTCCTGTCGTTCAGCCCGCACAGCCGGATGCTCGGGGTGTCCAGCGGGGCGGACACGGTCCGGCTGTGGAGCCTGGACGTGGATGAGGCGGTACATCGCATCTGCTCGATGACACGAGGCGTACTGACTCCGGAGAAATGGGATGAATACCTCTCCCGGCTCTCGTACGCGCCTCCGTGCGGGCAGTGACGACGTTGCGCGAACGTTGCGTGATCGCGGTCACAACTGCTCACCGCGGGGAGGAGTCGGCTTCCCCACCCCGGCGACCGCGTTACTCTTAGGTACAGCCCGACCGCTGGTGCATCCCCCGTCGCCAGCGGTCGGGCGCTTCCATGTCCGGGGGCGTGTCCGGGAGACACTGGGCACCGGTGCGGCGACACCGAACGAGATCGCGCGCACCACAAGAAGACACCTCCCCCACCTGGAGACCCCGTGATCCGCAGGCTCGTCGACCAGGCCGCTCTCGACCTCGGCCGTGAGTACGTCCGCCACGCGCCCTGGAGCGCGGGCAAGCGGGCCCTGGTCGAGCGCCACCTCAACGCCGCCCTGCGGGACCGCCCCCTGCACCGCCTGGCCCGTACGCGCTTCGGCGCCACCTTCGCCGTCGACACCCAGGACCTCATCCAGCGGTACCTCTACCTCTTCGGGGTCTGGGAGCCCCATATGACGCGGTGGCTCCAGCGCCGGCTGAAGCCCGGGGACGTCTTCGTGGACGTCGGGGCCAACATCGGCTACTACAGCGTCCTCGCCTCCCGTCTGGTCGGGCGCGGCGGGACGGTGGTGGCGATCGAGGCCTCACCGACGTTCCACCAGCTCCTCCAGCGCCATGCCCGGCGCAACGACCGCACCAACATCCGCGCCCTCAACGCGGCCGTCTCCGACCGCGACGAGCTGCTGACCTTCATCCTCGCCAGCTCCCGCAACATGGGCGCCAACAGCGTCGTCCCCTACGACGGCCCCGCCGAGTCCAGCTTCGAGATCGCGGCCCAGCCGCTGCCCGACCTCCTCACCGACGACGAGATCGCCAACGCCCGGGTCATCAAGATCGACGTGGAGGGCGCGGAAGGCAGCGTGGTCCGCGGCCTCGTCCCCCTCCTCGACAAACTCCGCCCGGACGCCGAACTGACCGTCGAGGTCACCCCCCAGCGCATGTCCGACCTGGGCGACTCCGTCGAAGACCTGCTGACCGCCCTCCAGGACCACGGCTTCCACGTCTACCGCCTGCCCAACGACTACGCGGCAGCCAGCTACCCGGACGCCCTGCGGCGCCCACCGGAGGTCCCGGTCCGCTGGCGGGCGCCGGTCACCGAGGAAAGCGACCTGGTCTTCTCCCGGGTCGACGCGGAGACCCTGCCCTGAGTGGTCCTCCCGGGGCGGCTACTGGTCGTCCCGGGGCAGGTGGGTCCTGGCGTCCTCGTAGGTGGCGTCGGTGGTGGACCCGGCCGGGGCGTAGACGAGGTGCAGCACACCGGTGCTGAAGGTGGCGGAGGAGAGCAGCTTCAGCGGGAGCGTGGTCTCGCTCTCGTCGAACAGCCGCATGCCCTTGCGGACGGCGATCGGGTGGACCAGCAGGTGCAGCTCGTCCAGCAGGCCGTGCGCCATGAGCTGCCGGACGACGGAGACCGAGCCGCTGAGGGCGATGTCCCCGCCCGGTTCGTTCTTCAGCGCGGTGACGGCCTCGGCGAAGTCGCCCTTGAGCTGCTCGGTGTTCCGCCAGCTGAAGCTGAGGTTCTGGCGGGACAGGACGATCTTGCGGGCGTCGCCGAGCTTCTTGGCGAAGTGGGCGTCCTCACCGCCCGCCGCCTCGCGGTCCGGCCAGGCTCCGGCGAAGCTGTCGTAGGTCTTGCGGCCGATGAGAAGGGTGTCGGCCGCGCCGAGGCCCGCGTCGACCGCGGCGCCCATCTCGTCGTTGAAGTAGGGGAAGTGCCACTGGTCGGGCGCCTCCACGACCCCGTCGAGCGAGATGAACAGGCTGGCGGTGATCTTCCTCATGATGCCCCTCCGTGGGATGCGGCCGGTGAGCTCTTCCTCCTCTCAGACCGGGGAGGCCGCGCAAACTCATCGGCGGCGGCGAGCGGGTTTTCAGCGGGTGTCTTCGTAGCGCCAGCCGTCCATGGCGGCCAGGACCCGGGCCCGCGCCTCGACCACCGCGAACCGTGCCGCGCGCTCGGCCGCGTCGGTGTGGGCGGACTGGCTGGTGACCTGGCCGGGCCACTTGCGGTAGAGCAGACCGGTCTCGGCGGTGAACCAGCCGCGGCTGACCGCGTTGAGCGCCATGAGGAGGCCGGTGTCCTCGGAGGCGGGGAGGGCCATCCAGCCGCCGAGGGCGAGGAGCAGGTCCCGGCGTACGAAGAGGGTGGCGGGGTGGACCTGGGCGCGGTGGTCGTTCGCCCGCCAGAATTCGAGGACCGCGCCGCGTGCGATGGGCCCCTGCGGCGGATCGCCCTCGAAGCCGGCGGTGGAGCCGTCGGGCAGCAGGTCAAGGGCGCGGGAGGTGGCCCAGCCGAGATCCGGGTGGTCGGTGAGCGCGCGGAGGTCGCGGGCGAGGGCGCCGGGGGTGAGCATGTCGTCGGCGTCCAGCACCTTGATGTACGCGCCCTCGGCTCGCGAGAGCCCCATCGTGCGCGCCATCGCGGCCCGGCCTGCCCGGCCCTGGCCGAAGCTGACGCGGGCGTCGTCGGGCACGTAGGGCCGTACGGCGTCGGTCTCGCCGTCCTCCTGGACGATCCACTGCCAGTCCCAGCCGTCCGGCAGCTCCTGCTCGCACAGCGACTTGTGGGCGTCCGGCAGATGTGCCGCGCCCGGGGCGTGGACCGCGGTGATGACGGTGATGGTGTTCGGCATGGTCACCACCTCTTCAGGGGCGTGGTGAAGACGAGTTCCGTACGGTCTCCGCACAGCGTGACGTCGGAGACCTCGACGACCCGATCGCCGATGTCCGTACAGATCTTCCGGAGGACGATCACCGAAACTCCCTTCTTGAGGCCGAGCGCCTCGGCCTCCTCCGCCGTCGGCGGGCGGGCCGTGATCCGTTCCTCTATGCGGTCCAGCTCGACGCCGATCGTGTAGAGCTGATTCTGCGTGCCGCCGGGCCAGGGCTCATGGGCGGCGTCGAGCAGGTCGGGGTTGGCGGCCACGACGTCGTGGACCAGATAGGAGTGCACGAGCGCGAACGGCGCGTCCTCCTCGCGGCAGTTGGTGCGGTAGATCCGCTCCAGCAGCCGCGTGCCCACGGGGACCCCGAAGACCGACGCCAGGTCCTCGTCGGCCTTCGCGTCGCGGTACTCGGCGTGAAAGGCGAGGTCGCCGACCTCCAGCCCGGTGTCGTGCTCGGTCGACCCGGTCCGCAGCCGCTCCGCCCTGGACCGGCGGGCCCGGTCCTTCTCCCACTGGTGCCGCGCGTTGCTCCGCTCGACCCGCCGGCGCGGAGTCCTTACGAACGTCCCCACCCCGTGCCGCCTGTCGATCAGCCCCTCGGCCACCAGCTCCGACAGCGCCCGCTGAAGCGTCGGCACACTCGTCCGATACCGCGCCGCGAGCTTGTCCTCGGCCGGAAGCCGCTCTCCGGGGCCCAGCCGACCTGTGCGGATGCTCTGGCGCAGGGCGTCCGCGATCTGCTCGTACTTGGCCATGTGTGCTCACCGTCCCAGGTCGCACGGGTGCGGACGCTTTCAGCGTAAGTCCTCAAGACGTCTTAAGGACCGAGTCCTGAAGTCGTACTACCCGCTGGAGCTGGCTCGCGGGACGGCGATGATGGACCGCCGCAAGATCAAGGGCGGCGCCCCGGCCCTCCTCAAACCGCCGACGTGGTCGGGCCCTTCTCCTGGACGGGAGAGCCGGCCGCGTGGCGGTGAGCCGCCAGTTCCTTGTTCAGCCGCTGGATGTGGTAGTGCTGCACCCGCGCCGTGCGCTGCAAGGCCATCACCGCGGTGAGGAAGTGATCCATCTCGGCGGCCCGGGTGAGGATGTCGTCGGGCACGCGTTCGTCCCGCAGGCAGACTTCCGCGGCCTGGCTGAGCACGGCCTGTGCCCAGCCATGGGTGATCGGTTTGAACAGGCTCGGGTGGTTGGCCACAATCCGCGCCCGGATGGCCAGGTCGTTCTCGGCGGCCTCCACGTGGAGTCCGGTGTCCTTGTTGCGCGCCCCGAACAGCGGCTCATGGATGTGGTGGGCATCGAAGCCGTGCTCGACGCAGCCGACCCAGAAGTCCCAGTCCTCTCCGGCCCGCATGCTCTCGTCGTAGCCGCCCACGGTCCGCCACACCTCCCGGCGGTACAGCGAGCAGTAGAACATGATCAGCCGCTGGAGCATCAGTTCCCGGCTGTAGGCGGGGAGGGACATCGTCTGCGGGGGCAGATCGTCCTCGGTGAAGGTGAACACATCGGTGGAGGCGATCGCGATGCCGGGGCTGTCGTCCAGGACTGCGACGGTCTTCTCGAGCATCGTGGGAGCGATCACGTCGTCGGCGTCCAGCGGAAGGACGTAGCGGCCGGTGGCTGCCTCGATCCCGGTGTTGCGGGCGGCCGAGACGCCGCCGTTCGGCCGCTGGACGAGCCTGATGCGCCGGTCGGGGTGGCGGGCGATCAGGGACCGGGCCACCTCGACGGTGTTGTCGGTGCTGCCGTCGTCGACGACGAGGAGCTCCCAGTCCTGGAAGGTCTGGGCAAGGATGCTGGACACGGCCTCGGGAAGATAGCGGGCGTAGTCATGGCAGGGGATGACCACCGAGACCACAGGGTCGGGATTGTGGGGCATGCGCGGTCTTTCGGTTCGGGACGGGAACAGGAACGGGGAGGGGAACGGGGAAGGGAAGGGGAGTGGGAGTGGGAATCGGGCGGACCGGAAGCCGGTGTTCCGAGCGCCGGCCGTCCCCCCGGGCCGCTTCTGCGGGCCCACGGCCGGGCAGGCAACGGATCCTGCGCTAGCTGTGCGCGTGCTCCCCACGCTGGGGGTCGTAGGGGTCGTCCGCGTACTCGTGGTGGCCGAACCCGTACTCGCGTCCGAGGTCGTCGTCGACCCCGCAGAACCACCCATAGTCGGTGATGGTCATGTTGTTCACCGGCGGGCAGCAGTGCCCGTAGTCGGTGATGGTCATGTTGTTCACCGGCGGGCAGCAGTGCCCATAGTCGGTGATCGTGACGTTGTTCACCGGCGGGCAGCAGTGCCCGTAGTCGGTGATCGTGACGTTGCCTATCGGCTCGCAGGGGTGACTGGTCCCGGGCGTGAGGGTGACGTCGCCGCTCATCGGCTGTCCTGAGTACCCGTACGTCGCCGTCCCCGTCTGCGTGTCCGGAGCGACGGCGGCGTAGGCCGCCTCCGCGCTGCTGAGCAGCCCGGCCGTGGCCAGCGCGGCAGGCAGGGCCAGTGAGGTCATGACACGGGATTTCACGGTGGCACCTTTCCTTTGGGTGCGGGGGAGCCGCCCCGGAACGCCGGTGTACTTCGCGGCGCGGGCAGCAAAGTCACCGTAAGTTTGGTCACCTTATGCGGCAAAATGACTACTCCGTGTGCGTGACGGCCAGGATGGCGGGCTCCGGCCGCGGTGCGCCGTGGTGCGGATGCACCACTTCCAGCTCGGGCAGCGCCCAGCAGGCGGTTCCCATGTCCAGGGCCATCGCGGCCAGCCCCTCGGTCTCGATGAACTGCCGGTAGGGGAAGGACGGGAAGTTGAGGCCGTCGCGGTGCAACTCCGCGCGGACCAGCAACGCGGTTCCGCCGACCGAGTCGACGCGGACGAGTCCGCGTCCACGCAACTCGTCGAGATACGTCCGGCCGAAACCCCTGGGAGGCTGAAGGATGCCGTCGCGCAGCCACTGGGCCCAGTTGAGCGTGGTGGCTCCAGGCTTGAGGACGAAGGTGTTGAGGTCGTACGTCGGCCCGCCGGGCGCGGTGGCGCAGTGCGGGACGACGATGTTCTTGCGCGCGCCGAGCAGGCGCTGGACGAGGTCCGCCGGGTAGTCGGTGACATCGACGTCGAGCCACAGCACCCACTCCTCGTCGGCCAGGGCTCGGGCGAGGAGGTGGTTGCGTACCTTGGCCAGCGCCGACCGGCGCCGGCGCTGGATCCCCGGCTCCCAGCGGGCTCCGGCCAACTGGAGGCCGACGTCATGGTGGACGAGGGTCACCCGCCGGAACTCCGCCTCGATGCCGGGCAGGACCTGCCGGAGCAGTTCCGGGGTCGAGTCCCTGCTGTCGCCCTCCAGCAGGCCCAGCGAGATCGCCTCGCGCGGGTAGTCCAGCGTGCGCAGGCGGTCCAGATAGCCGGGCAGGAACGCGGCCGCGTCCTTGAGGGGCGTGAGCACCAGCACCGGGGGCCGCTCGCTCGCCGGTGCCGGGGCCGGCTCGGTGACCGGCTGCGGCTTCCGCTCGTACGTCCTCGCGGCGCCTGCGGCGGTCTCGGCGTGCGCGATGTCCCCCGGCTCGATCGGCAGCCGGGCCGCCATGGCGAGCAACTGCGCGGCGTAGGCGCCGGGTTCGGCCCACACCTGGGTCGCCACCTCGAAGTGCTCCGCGAAATGTGACTCGTCGAAGGTGTTGTTCCCGTGGCACACGTAGGTGTACAGGTCGGACGCGTCCACCGAGACGACCCGGCAGCTTCGGACCAGCTCCTCTGCCACCGGGGTGTCCTCGCCGCGGCGTTCGGCCGGATAGCGCGGGAGCCGGTCCTTCGCGCACACCATCGACCCTTCCCAGACCCGCGCGCAGGAGATGGCGAGCTTGCGCCGGGCGGGCCACCACAGCCGCTCACGGGCGAGGAAGCACGTGTCGGCGCCGAGCGAGAGAATCGCCGCCATCTGGGTCTCCACCCGCTCCGGGTCGTAGAGGTCGTCGTCGTCCCACTGGCACACGTACGGCCCGGTGGCTCGGTCCACCGCCTCATTGCGCAGTTCCCCCAAGGTCCGTCGCTCCGGGGGGAGCCGGTAATGGCGGATCCGCGGGTCGTCCAGGTCACGGATGTGCTGCTCGAGCGCGTCATCGGTGCCGTCCTCCAGCACCACCAGCTCCAGGTTCGGGTAGGTCTGAGCGGTGAAGCACCTGATCGCGCGGCGTGCCGTCGCCGAGCGGTCCTTGGTCACCATCAGGCAGGATACGGTCGGCGCCGGCGCGCCCGAAGCCCAACGGCGGCGCTGCGCCTCCAGGTTGAGCAGGCCGTCGGCGACCGGTTGCCGCTCCTGGCTGGCCCAGAACGGGAGCCGTCTGCCCACCGAGACCCTCGGCGCGGTCGCGGTGTCGCAGGCCCAGCTGCCCGACCAGTGGTGCACGGCGTAGGCACGGTCATAGTCGGCCTCCTGCATGCCGAACAGCTCTGTCGCGTACGGGCTCACCTCCGGGTACAGGGTCTCCGGGCCGACCACCGTGATCGAGTCCGGCTCCGGGGCACTGTCGACCGCTCTGGTGAGGAAGAACGGGCCGGTCGCATCGAGCGTGTGCGGCAGCTTGTGGGCGCCGACCAGTCGGCGGTGCACATGAGCCGCCCAGAAGGGGTGGCCCGGCCGTGACGCGATGAACGCGTTGCCGACGATGCGGGTGAACCCGCGCTGCCGGGCCAGCAACAAGCGGGTGTGTGCCTCGGGTTCGCAGCCGAGAACGAGTTCGCGTCCGTCAAGGAGGTCGGAGACCGGCTTCAGGCACTCGAAATCCAGATCCACGTAGAGGCCGCCGAAATGGTCGAGCAGGAAATAGCGGATCGCGTCGGCCCGCATGATCGGTTCGGGATAGCCGTCGTAGACCGGCAGGAACCACGGATAGTGCTCCTGGAGGAAGGCGCGATTGTCCGCGTCCGTCCACAACCGGTAGCCCCAGCCGGGGTGGTGCAGCCGCCAGGACTCGGCCCACTTCTGCCATGTCGGAGGGAGGTCGGCGTCTTTCCATGTCTGGTGAATCAAGGGGGGAATTGTCTTTTGTGCCGTCATTAGCACAGTATGTCGGGTTGTCCGAAGGGCCGGATATTCGGTGATGCCCGTCGCAGGAGCAATCACCCGAACGGTGGGCTCGGCGCATCGGGCAGGGCAGGGGGCTGACCCGCCGCGTCGACCGGGCGAGCTACGTACAGGCGTCGTACCCCTGACGGGTGAACGACTCGTAAGCGGCACTCCCGCGGCGTGGCGTGGATGGACCATCCACCGGGGCCGGGCGCACATGCGCTATCAGAGCGCAGGACCGCTGCAACTGCCACTACCGGCGGCGTTGCCCCACGTTCGAGGGGCGGTCTCCACGAGACCGCCCCTCACCAGCCATCAGCCCGATGCACTCCAGCCGCCTGACCTCGTCCCAGGTTGGACAGCGAAATCCCGCTGGAGCGCTAAGGGGGCCTAGGGGCGCTGCTTCAAGCGGTCGACGATCGCCCAGTCCGCCACGTGCGACAGCTGGACGTACGTCTTCTTCCCGGAACGCGAGGTCCGCTCGTCGCGGAAGCCCAGGAATTCATAGGACTCCGGGTCGAAGATGAGGTACTTGCCCTTCTCGGACGCGCGCTTGGGGTAGGAGATCCCCACCCCGGTGCGCCCGGCGGAGTCCTTCATCCCCGGGGTCGCCTTGACCCCGGGCACCAGGGCCAGCGCCTCGTACGCGGCGGGACGCAGTCCCTCGGGCAGTACCGGCCACTTCAGGAGCTCGCCGAGCATGAAGTAGGCGTCGTACCAGTCCCACGCGGTGAAGTCGTCGATCGGCTTGTCGGACGTGCCGACGCCGACGATGGCCTGGGTGAGCTTCTCCGGGTCGGTGGGCAGTTCCTTCAGCTTGCTCCACTCCCGAGGCGGCCACACGCCCTCGTTCTTCCCCAAGGGCTTCTCCCAGATCACCCGGCCGAGCTCCATGGTCAGAGATCGCTTGGAGCCGTCCACCGAGTCCCAGTTCACGTCCACATAGGTCTTGACCGCGCCGGTCTTCCGCTCCGTCTCCTTGATGATCCGCTTCCAGTAAATGAACTGGTCATCGCGCGGCGCCACGGGCTTCTCGTGCTTACTCGCCCGCGCTGCCGCCCCGTTCAGCACCGTCACGGCGGCGACGTTGCGCATCCGCGGGGCGTTCGTGCCCGCGCGGTCGGTGCGGCCGCGCTCGTCGGCGCCGTCCTCGGTGAGCAGTACCGCCGTGCCCGCAACCGCCATGGTGACCACCGCGGCCGTCGCGAGGCGCAGCGCGTGGCGGCGGCTGGGCGCGGTGTCGGGGTGCCGCTCCGTGCGCGTCATCGTGTTGAGCAGTCGGTGGCGGGCCCGCACTCGGGCCGGTTCGGTGAGCGGGGCCGCGTCCGCGTCCCAGTCCCGCAGGAGTTCGAGTTCGTCAGTCATGGCCGGATGCCTCTCGCAGTGTCGTCGGATCGGATCCGCCCAACGCTTCGCGTAGCTTGCTGCGAGCCCGGTGCAGCCGTGATCTGACCGTGCCGATGGGGACACCGAGGGCCTGGGCCACCTCCTCGTAGCCGAGACCGCCCCACGCCACGAGCAGCAGCACGTCCCGGTGCCGCGCGGGCAGTGCGGCCAGTGCCGCCGCCAGCTCGCGGCGTACGGCCTGTGCCCCTACCCGGGCCGCGGCCCGGTCGGCCAGCGGCTCCTCGTGGTCGGCGGGAGCCGGGATGCGGGCCAGGGCCTTGAACCGGCGGGCCTCGGCCCGCCGGTGCCGGCCGACCAGGTTGGTCGCTATGCCGAACAGCCACGGCCGGGCGTCGTTGCCCGTGGCCCTCGCGGGGTCGTACCGGTGCCGCTGCTGGAAAGCAGTGGTGAAGGTCTCCGCCATGAGGTCGTCGGCCGGTTCGCCGCCGAGCCTACGGGCCAGATAACGGTGTACCGCATCCGCGTACCGGTCGAACAGCACGGCGAATGCCTCGGGCTCATCCCGGGACCGTGCAATGACCGAGGCATCGCTCTCCGCCCCCGTGCGGACGCCTGGTTCGACGGTCATCGGGGCTCCTCTCATCCTGGGGAACGCTTCGAAGGCTTGGGCTTTCATCTCTCCTTCGCCCGTCGCCCCCAGTGAGTTCCCTTGGGGCCGACCTCGGGGCCAGGCGCGGCTTTCGGGCTCGTTCGCGGTGCGTTACTCCTTCTTGCCCTGGTTCTTCGCTGCCTCGGTGACCGGAGGACCTGATCGAGTCGGCCCGCACCGACGTCCTTGACAGGTGCGGATGACCCAGTTCATCGTCACGGTGATCTCGTCACGGTGGAGCCGGTCGGGATCCGAGCCGCCGTTGATCTCGGGGTGGGCCGTCATTGGGCGCGTCCCTGGGCTTGCGTTGCCTTGACGGTGAACCAGACCGTCTTGCCGACCGTGTGCTCGATGTCGCCCCAAGCGTCCGCGAGTTCGCCTACGAGTAGCAGTCCGCGGCCGTTCTCGCTGTCCGTGCGCGGGGATTGGGCGGCCGGTCGCCCGGGGCCGGAGTCGCGCACTTCGATGCGTACCTCCTCCTCGGCTGCTTCGATCCGCACCCGGAACAGCCGGCCCGGCGGGACACCGTGCAGGAGGGCATTGGTGGCGATCTCCGATACGCATAACTGGATCTCCTCCAGGCGGTCGACATACCCCCACTCGGAGAGCGTGCCGGTGACGAAGTGGCGCGTTGCGCGAATGGATGGCTTGCGTCGCGTGAAGAACCGCTGCCGCATCAGGGGCATGGCGAGTCACCGCCTCAGAGCTGGGTGTGAGAGCGACATCACCTTATCGCTATTCACGAAAGGCAGCGAGGTACTCTCTGGGGATGATGGCCAAGGGGTCGCTTACTGTGTAAAGCGGCAAGGTCGGCGAGTGTCGATCACGCTTGAGGAGGGGCTCAGTGGTCAGCGATGCGTGGATCAGTTCCTCGATGCCCTATCTGCGGCCCGTTGAGGGCGGCCAGGGCGACGCATGGGGTGAGGAAGCGGCAGCGCACGGCAGGCGTGGGACACAGCGCATCCTGCATGCCGGGGAGGTTCCCGCTCCGGCTGTCGTGGCCCGCCTTCTGAGGCTCGAGAACGGGGACACGGTCGTCGTACGGCGTCGGATCATGTATCTCGACGAGCAACCGTGCGAGCTCACCGACTCGTACTACCCGGCACATATCGCCGCAGGCACCGGCCTCGCGGGCACCGCGAAGATCCGAGGAGGAGCGGTGGCGCTGCTCGCCGAGCTGGGGCATGTGGGGCACCGGGTGCGCGAGGACGTTACGGCGCGCATGCCGGACGCGCAGCAGCGGGAGCTACTGCGGACCGGCGCGGAGGAGCCGGTGCTGTGCCTGGAGCGGGTCGTACTCGACGGGAACGAACGCCCCCTCCAGGCCGACCTGATCACCATGCCCGCCCAACGCCAGCGCCTGCGCTACGAACTCAGGATGGGATGACCGTGCCGAAGGCCGAACAGGACGCAGTCGACCGGCGGTCGCTGCACGAACGGATCGCCGCCGACCTACGCGACGAGATCATGTCCGGCGACCTTCCTCCCGGCGCCAGGCTTCCCTCGACCGCCCAGCTCAAGGAGCGCTTCACCGCCTCGAACGCGACCGTGCAGAAGGCCCTGCAACTTCTGAAGGACGAAGGGCTGGCGGTCGGCCGCGCCGGAGCGGCCGTCACCGTACGCGAACACCGGCAGCGCACCATGCGCCCCGCCTCGTACATGGCCCCGGCCGCGCCCGGAGAGCCGTACCGATGGATCAGCGAGGCCGCGGCGGGCCACCAGGCTCGCGGCAGCAGCCGGCTCCTCGACGTCACCGAGATCCGCCCACCCGCCGACGTCGCCGAGGCACTGCGGCTACCGGAGAACGGCACGGCGCTGCTGCGAGCGCAGGTGCTGCTCCTGGACGATGAGCCGGTGGAGCTGGTGAAGTCGTACTACCCGCTGGAGCTGGCTCGCGGGACGGCGATGATGGACCGCCGCAAGATCAAGGGCGGCACCCCGGCCCTCCTCGCGGAGCTGGGCCACCCGCCCCGCCTCAGCATCGACAAGGTCTCCGCGCGCGTACCGACACAGGAGCAGTACACGGTGCTCGGCCTGCCGGGAAACCTTCCGGTCCTGCGGACGCTGCGCGTCGTCTACAGCGACGGCGAGCGCCCCATCGAAGCCACGGTGATGGCCAAGGCCGGGCATCTCTACGAGTTGCAGTACGAGTTCACTCCTTCCTGACCGCCTCCTGAGGGTGCCCGGCCGGTAGGCCTACACGCTGACGGGCAACTCCCGTGCCCGCTGACGTGCTTGGGCCCGCAGCTCCTTCAGACGCCCGTGGAATGCGTTGTGGCCGTTCTGGTCGAGGTTCAGCGGTAGGTCGAGTCGGGAGATGAGCTGTGCCTCCAAGGTCCATGGCTCCTCCTGCTCGATCCAGCACACTCGGGCGTTGTCCGCCATCCACTCGCTCAGGATGGCCTCGCCGACCTTGCCGAAGGTCATCCGCTTACCGCTGCCCACGAGGCGCAGCTCAAGCCCGAGCAGGCAACCGAGCGTGAGCCGCAGCGTCGAGCCGGCCGCGTTGCCCCGGTAGTGGTACCGCACCCGCTTGCGCAGGTTCTGGGTGCTGGTGCGGTTCGCCATGTACCGCGGCGCTATGCCGACGTAGAGCAGGTGTCGGGCGTTCAAGTCCGGGTGGGGCGGCTGCTCGAAGTACCACCCGTAGACTCCCGCGGCCGCCGGGACGGGGCTTGGACGCGTCAGGACCTCCTGCGCCGACCACAACCGGTCGGGGCTGGTGAGAGCGGTAGCTTCCACGAAACCTCCAGGCGGACCACGGCTGACAGTCACAGGCTATTGCTCGGCACCGACAGACTGCTCTGACCTGATACATCCGGGATCGTAGATAAGCGTGCCCTCCTGGCATTTCCTCCCATACGCTATGGCGCACGTCACGCCGACGCCGTCGCCGTGGCCCGGGGGGAGAGAACATGATGGAGCAGCTTCAGAAGCTCGTTGACCGCTGTCGCGATTGCAAGCAGGAGCCAGTGCGCTTCCGCCCCAGCACGTGGCGCCCACGGCTGGAGCCGCGCGGGGCGGCACACGTACTCGATGTCGGCGTTGAATGTGCGAGCGGGCGGAGTGGTGACCGCCTCATCAGCCGGGGCGACCTGCTCGACCTCCGTGACCGCGTTGGCGACGATCCTGACGGTCTACGCGACCTGTTCGTGGCCGTCATGATCTGGGGCTCGGGCACCACGAACGGACGCGGCCCGCGGTACACCGAGGCTGCCTTGTCCGACACCCGCCTGCCTGCTGTCCTCTGGACCACGCGCCAGTCGGTCCGAAGCAGCGACCTGAGCGGCGCCTACGGGCAGTTCGTCCTCAACGGGGTGGGGCGCTCCTTCTTCACGAAGTGGTTCGCGGCCGTCGACGACCACGACACCGGGTGTGACCGGGCCCTGATCCTGGATGCTCGGGTCTTTCACTCACTGAATGCCCTTGAGTGGTTCAGCTGGCAGGCGGCCGGCACGCGTCATTGGCCGACCCGTTACACCACCTACGTCAGCACCATGCACGGCTGGGCCTCGTCCCTGGGAGTCACAGCCGACCGGCTTGAGTGGCTGCTCTTCCACCTGAACGGCCACCTGGACGGGCCCTGCCCTTGCGCATCACCGTCCGGCTGAAAGCGCCAGCGCCTCGCCGATCGCCACCAGGCGTGGCGCTAGTGGTCAACTTTGGCCACAGATGAGTGGTCTCGAACGGCCCCATGGGCAACCAGGCCCTTGGCCAACAACCGGTCGCGGTCGAACCGATTGCCGTACTCCGCGGCTGTAAAGCGACCGGCCGGCCTTTCGCGCTGTTCAGGCGGGGCAAGGTAGCAGTCGGGGCGGCACCGCCGGAGTTCGCCCCTGCCCAGCACTGAAACGACTACCAGCGGCGTCGCAAGCATCGAGCCGCACGACTTCCGGGTCGGTCGGCATCTGCGCTTCAACCCCGCGGGTGTCCTGACCATGCGGGACTGCAAACTCCGGGACGGTACCGCTGCCCAGAGCGGTCGCCGACGCGCTCCGGGAGCACATGAAGCGGTTCCCGCCGGTCGAGATCACCTTGCCGTGGAAGGCGATCGACGGTCCCCCGATGACCAAACGACTGATCATCACTGGGCCGCGTGGTGGGCACGTCTGGCGTACGTCGCTCAACGAGGAGCCGTGGAAACGGGCGCTGGCCATGGCAGGGGTCATCCCGGTGCCCGAGCGAGGTCAGCCGTACGCGGAGTCCCACGAGAACGGCATGCACGTGCTGTGGCACTTCTACGCGTCGGTGCTCCTGGACGCCGGGGAGAACATCAAAGCTCTCGCCGAGTACCTGGGGCACTCGGACCCGGGCCTGACGCTGCGCGTGTACGCGCACCTGATGCCGTCCAGCCAGGAGCGCACTCGTAAGGTCGTGGCCGCCGTCTTCGTGTGATTCAGGATCCCTATGAACATTGCACCCGGCGAGGAAAGTTCGGTGTAACCATTTCATCGGCTCCAACATTGGAATCACCATCCGTGAATCCATCCTGCCAGCACGAAAATTTCCTGCTTCACCAATTCGTCGGCGCCAAAATTTGCAATCATCATCCGTGAACTTTCACCCAGGCTGGCTAGTTCATGTTTCGCGGCCTCATCGACTCCAACATTGGAATCACCATCCGTGAATCCCCTACGAACCGTGATTCAGTCTGAGCCCCAGGGTCCCGGCCGGGCGGCCGGGCGGGCGGCCTGGCGGGCACCTGGTCGGCCGGGCGGGCAGATGCAAGGAGCACCTCAGGAACCAGCGCTTTCCGCGCACCCTAAGAAGTATGCGCACGCCTGTAACGGCAATCGAAGTACACGGCGAAACATGAATATGCAACGCCCGCTCGCGATGCCCCGAGAGCCACCCAAGTCGCGGATTTGCGATGGGACTCGCCATGCGCATATGGTCGGGGTCGAATTCTTGCCGCTCGGCATGAATTCGGGCCGCCCCCCGGCACGGGAGCGGCCCAGTCTCCATCGATGTATTAGATCAGCTGCACCAAACGGAGGACACCCATGCTCTCACGCCCAGGCTTAGCCATCCACATCACCTTGCGCGAGCCCCTCATCGGCTCCAGTGGAGGGGCCCTGGCATTGCGGGCTCACGTCCCGTGGGAGCTCGCCCTCCCAGTAGCGTTCTTGGTGATCTTCAGCGTCCAGGTTCGCTGGTATCGACGCTCCAAGGCCTGACGGCCCAGACACGGCCCAAGCGCATAGAAGAGCCCCCCACTCGCAGCAAAACCGCAGGTAGGGGGCCTCTTCAGCTCGGGCTACTTCTTCTTGCCCTGGTTCTTCACTGCCTCGATGGCGGCCTTCGCGGCGTCCGGGTCGAGGTAGGTGCCGCCCGGGGTGATCGGCTTGAAGTCGGCATCCAGTTCGTAGGAGAGCGGGATGCCCGTGGGGATGTTCAGGCCCGCGATGTCGGCGTCGGAGATGCCGTCCAGGTGCTTGACCAGGGCGCGGAGGGAATTGCCGTGGGCGGCGACCAGGACGGTGCGGCCGGTGAGGAGGTCCGGGACGATGCCGTCGAACCAGTACGGGAGCATGCGGACGACGACGTCCTTGAGGCACTCCGTCCGCGGGCGCAGCTCCGGTGGGAGGGTCGCGTAGCGCGGGTCCGCGAACTGGGAGTACTCGGCGTCGCGGTCCAGGGGGGGCGGCGGGGTGTCGTAGGAGCGGCGCCACAGCATGAACTGCTCCTCGCCGAACTCGGCGAGGGTCTGCGCCTTGTCCTTGCCCTGGAGGGCGCCGTAGTGGCGCTCGTTCAGGCGCCACGAGCGGTGGACGGGGATCCAGTGGCGGTCGGCGGACTCCAGCGCCAGCTGGGCCGTGCGGATCGCGCGCTTCTGGAGCGAGGTGTGGACCACGTCGGGGAGCAGGCCGGCGTCCTTCAGCAGCTCACCGCCGCGGACGGCCTCCTTCTCGCCCTTCTCGTTCAGGTTGACGTCCACCCAGCCGGTGAACAGGTTCTTCGCGTTCCACTCGCTCTCGCCGTGGCGGAGGAGGATCAGCTTGTACGGTGCGTCGGCCATGTGGTCGAGCCTACTGGACCGGTCTGAGGGGCTCGGTTGACGGACCCCATCAATTGACTGGCGGGGCGGGGGCGGTATCGGTAAGTTGCGGATGCTGGTTGTGCCACTTACATGCTGCGCCGCTCATGGAGTGTGCGGCTTACCGGCTGCCGCATTCACAGGGCTGTGGCTTTGACTGGGGGGAGTCGTCCGTGTCCGTCGTCCGACTGAGGCAGGCCGCGAAGGAGAGTGTCTCGGGGTTGCCCCGGGAGTTCTGGTGGCTGTGGACCTCCACGCTGGTCAATCGGCTGGGCGGGTTCGTGGCCACCTTTCTTGCCATGTACCTGACCGTGGATCGTGGTTATTCGGCGATGTTCGCCGGGCTGGTCGGTGCGCTGCACGGGCTGGGCGGGGCCGTGGCCGCGGTCGTCGCCGGGGTGCTGACCGACCGGCTGGGGCGGCGGCCCACGCTGCTGGTCTCGCAGCTGTCGACCGCGGTCACCGTCGCCGTGCTGGGCTTCGTCCAGAACCCGGTCGCCATCGCCGTCGTGGCCTGTCTCGTGGGCATGACCAGCAACGCGTCACGGCCCGCCGTGCAGGCGATGATCGCCGACATCGTCGCGCCCGGGGACCGGGTACGGGCCTTCGCGCTCAACTACTGGGCCATCAACCTCGGCTTCGCCGTCTCCGCGGCCGCCGCCGGGCTGATCGCGCGCCATGGCTATCTCACGCTCTTCCTGGCGGACGCCGGGATGACCCTGCTGTGCGCGGTCATCGTCTTCGGGAAGGTTCCGGAGTCCCGGCCTGAGCGGGACCGTTCGGTGGGCTCGCCGGCGGCGGAGCCGGAGCGCGAGGTCGGGTTGGGCGCGGTGCTGCGGGACCGGCGGTTCATGGCCGTGGTCGCGCTGTCGTTCCTGGTCGCGACCCTCATCCAGCAGGCGTTCGTGGCGCTGCCCGTGGCGATGGGGGCGGACGGGCTGTCCAGTACGGACTTCGGCGTCGCGATCGCGATGAACGGCGTACTGATCGTGGCCGTGCAGATCCCGGTGACGCGGTTCCTCGAGCATCGCGAGCCGGCGCCGCTGCTGATGGCGTCCGCGCTGCTGACCGGCGCCGGGTTCGGGCTGACCGCCTTCGCCGGGTCGGTCGGGACGTACGCGCTGGCCGTGATGGTCTGGACGGTCGGCGAGATCATCAACTCCCCCACGCAGATGGGTCTGGTCGCCCGGCTCTCCCCGACCCATGGGCGCGGCCGCTACCAGGGGATGTACACCCTGTCGTGGTCCCTCGCCTCGCTCATCGCCCCGCTCGCGGGCGGCGCCGTCATGGACCGCTTCGGCGCGGATGCCCTGTGGGCGGCCAGCGCCGTGGTGGGCCTCGTGGCGGCCGGGGGGTACGTGGCGCTGGGACGCGCCCTGCGGGACCGGCCTGCGGCCGGGGAGGTCGGGGGTGGAGTGGGTGCGGCTGCGGGTGCGGTCTCGGCTGCGGGTTCGGGTTCCGTCTCGGCTGCGGGTGCGGTGTCGGTCGCGGGTTCGGGTTCCGTCTCGGCTGCGGGTGCGGTCTCGGTCGCGGGTTCGGGTTCCATCTCGGCTGCGGGTGCGGTCTCGGTCGCGGGTTCACCTTCCGCTGCGGCTTCGGATCCGGCTGGGGGCGCCGGCGCCGCCTCCGGTGCCGGTGCCGGAGTGCCTGCGGTCGGGGCGGGCTCCTCGTAGTTCAGGGGGTCGGTCTCGGGATGACCGGCTCGATGTGGACGCTCGGCACCGAGCCCGAGGGCAGGTGGTACGCCGGGGGCGTCGGCCAGGTCGGGAAGGTGGGCCGCTGGTACGTCGGGAACGGAGTCGGCCCCGGGGCCGTGCCGCCGCCCGGCTGGTAGCGGTCGTTCCAGCGGGTCACCGGGGTCCCTGGGTAGCTCGGCTCGTCCCGGTTCGCCCATAGGACGAACGTCAGCCCCGTCAGCCCCAACATCACGGTGAGCGCCAGCGCCCGTACGGCGGTGATGCGTTGGCGCGCGGGGCCGGTGACGCCGGGTGCGATGCTGATCCGTCGCGCCTTCTCCCCCGGCGCCGGCCCGTCCGCCGTACCCCCTGTCCTGCCGGTGGTGGGGAGCGGTGCGCGTTCGTCCACGCCCAGGGCCGCCAGGTGCAGCCCGAGCCGCTGGGTCTGGCCGGGGAGTCGTACGGCGGTGTCGGCCCAGGTGCGGATGGTCTCGGGGGCGATGCCGTCGGGCGGTACGAGGATGCTGGGGCCGGTCCAGTTCATGGCCCAGTACGCCGTCCCCCGCGCGACCAGCTGCGCCCCGATCAGTACGGCCAGCTCGGCCAGGGGGGCGAGCGGGTCCTGTTCGGGGTGATCGCCACGGGGCGTTCGCTCCCCCTCGGGCAGCCCGGCGTTGAGCAGCCCGCCCTCGGGCAGCCCGGCGTTGAGCAGGCCGGCGTTCAGCGCGCGGGCCAGTGGCATGCGGCGGCCGCCGTCCAGCAGCCGCAGCACTCGGTGGATTGTCAGCCTCTCCGGCTCCCCGTCCGGCTCCGGCTCCCCGTCCGGCTCCGGCTCCCCGTCCGGCTCCGGCTCCCCGTCCGGCTCCGGCTCCCCGTCCGGCTCCGGCTCCGCCTTCGGCCGACCCATCCCCTCCGTCTCCTCCACCCCCCGTACCGCCTCCGCCAGCGGGGTCAGGATCCGTGTCGCGCGGTGCTCCGCCAGCTCGGTGAGCCAGTCCCGCCAGGGCACCCTCGCCCCCGCGTCCCGGCCGGACAGCAGGACGCGGCCCAGCGCGACCGCGTACCGCGGCTGTACGGAGAGAGGTTCCGGGGAGGGTTCGGCTCCTGGCTCCCGCGCGGGCAGGCGCGACAGCCGTTCCAGCCGGACGGCCAGGGCCGGATGCGCGTCGTCCGGGTCGGCGGGCCGCTCCACGGCTCGGGCGCGCGACGCGGCCATCGGCTCCCGCAGTTCTGGCGCCTCGGCCATATGGGCGAAGGCGCGGAACGGATCGTCGGGGATCCGGCCCGTCGCTCGGCGCATCGGGGCGAGGAAGTCCACGAGGAACTCCTGCCACGCCGCTTCCAGCGCCGCCGTGGAGCACAGCGCGTCGGCGACGGCACCCGGACCGGCCACCCGCGCCGCCTCACGATCGGCCTCCAGCTCCTGCCGCCGCCGGACCGGGCGGGTGAGCCAGCGGAAGACGTGGGTGTAGAGGCCGAGCAGCAGCAGCGGTACGCCCGCGTACAGCCGCACCAGGTCGTTCGCGGCCGACGCGTCCTGGATCGCCTGCCGGGCGGCGACCAGGCCCGCCGCGCCCCGGTGGGCGACCGCGCCGAAGCGGCTGTGGCGGCCGGAGAAGTGGCCCAGCTCATGGGCGAGGACGGCGCGCAGTTCGGCGGGCGAGAGTCCGGCCAGCAGGGGTAGTCCCAGGTAGAGGACGCGTCGGCCGGGGGCGAGGCCGAGGAGCGGTGCGTCCTCGGTGACGGAGGCGTTGACCTCGGCGGTCAGCTTGATGTGGCCGGGCGGCCGGGTGCCGACGTCGAGGGCCAGTTCCTCGACCGTGCGCCATAACTCGGGCGCCCCGCGCCGGGTCACCGGCACCGCGTCCTCGCGCGGGGCGGCCGGGCGGGCGGTGCGGATCACCGCCCACACCATGCCGAAGACGATGGGGGCGAACGCGGCGCAGGCGGTGACGACCGTGGTGGGCGGCGTCGTGGCCTCCGGCGTTCCCGCGGTCCATAAGGCGGCCACGAGGAAGGCCGCCCAGAGCAGCACCATGGCCGCGACCAGTGCGTAGAAGACGGCGAGCAGGGCGAGGGCGAGGAGCGCGCGGGCGGTGGCGATCATCGACGCCCCCGGATGCCGTCGCTGGCGCGGTTCGGGGCGATCTTCGGGGCGATCTTCGGGGCATCGCCACGGGCGCCGCCGTGGCCGTCGACTCCACCGTGGCCGTCGACTCCGCCGTGGCCGTCGACTCCGCCCCGCAACGCCCGGCCCTCGCCCCTGAACCCGGCCGACAGCCACTCCGCGGCCCCGTACAGGGCCACGCTCAGCGGGTCCTTCGGGGTACGGGTCAGGAGGCGCTCGGTCGCGCGGCCGAGCTCGGGGGAGACGTCCAGCAGCAGGCTCAGCCGGGCGCGGGCCTTGTGGAGGTTGCTGCCGACGCTGCCCACGGAGGTGCCCAGCTCGGCCGAGATCGCCTGGTAGCTCATGCCCTCGAGCGAGTGCATCACGACCACCTGGCGCTGACGCGGTGGCAGGGTGCCGAGGGCGCGCAGGGCGGCCAGCGCCTCGGCGGTCTCCTCCACGCTCGCGGTCGTCGCGGCCGGGACGCTCATCTCGGCCGGCTTCCAGCGGAACCACCAGCGCCGCCCGTCCCGCGAGAGCTTGCGCCGCATGGTGGTGGTCACCCATGCCTCGGGCGAGGCGCACGCCCTGACCTCGGGCCAGCGGCGCATCGCCTCGATGTACGCGCGCCCGGCTCCATTCTGTTCACCAACTCGGCCAGCGTGCGCGCCCGGAGCCGTTCGCCCGAGCGCACCGCCAGCCGGCGGATGACGTCCCCCATCAGCCGTAGCACCGTTCCTGGGCAGTGGGCGGGAGTGAGTCCGCTCACTGGCACGCCCCGAACGGTTTTGGGCGTACTGGTCGTCCGCTTTCGCGTCCCGGGCGGCGACACGGATCGCGTCCGTGGTCCGAGCCGGGTGGGCGGAGTCCCTCACGACCTGGCCATGTGGGTACGGCCAGAGGCGACGGGGAGGCCCTGAACCATCTCTCTGGTGGAGCAGGGGCCCCGCACGCTGGCACCGCACCCGGCGTCCCAGATCGCACAGCCACGCTAACCCGACCCGCCCGTGGCACCGCAAGACCGGAAGACGACCATCACACGATCGAGCTAAACCAGCCTTATGCACGCTCCCGGACGAGCAGTTGCCAACCCCCACCGTCACAACCGTTGCCACCGTGAGCCCACCGCGTTCCTCACGATGTTCCGGGGGATACGTCAGCGAAGTGCGCGCTGCGCCTCGTACAGGTTGCGGGGGTGGACCGCCTCCGGGTGACCGTAGGACTCGATACGGGAGTGGAGCGGACCGGTGAAGTCAGGGACGTCGATCTGGCCGAACTGCCGCACCTCGCTGATCCCGACCGTCGCGCTGTACGGCGCGATGTCGTCGATCCTGACGCATCCGGCCCGCTGATTGGTGACCGTGACGTTCCAGTGGGCGAACCGCGCACCGTAGAGCGGACCGGCGCTCGCGTCGCCGCCGTGCGCCCCCGTGTTGTCCACGGTGATCTCCGTACGGACGTTGGCGAAGGGCATCCCGCGGTGGGTGTCGAAGGTGCCCATCTCCATCCGGCCGCGCGACCAGACGTTGTAGCTGGACAGCCCCTCCACATTGATGCCGTGCAGCTGTGTCCCCGCCGGGGCCGGAACGGTCCGCTGGGCCAGGACGAAGTCCTCCACGAGGTTGTCGTGCGAGCCCTCGCGGCAGCAGTAAGGATGATGGCTGCCGCGGCCCGTCACCCGGGTGCGGCGCAGGGTGCACGCCTTGGCGGCGACGAGCAGGAAGCCGTTGTCGACGTTGTTGACGGTCACGTCGTCCACCCAGCAGTCCCATGCGCACTGAAGCGCGACGCCGTTGTACCCCTTGTCCAGCAGATGCTGCGACTGCGGGGTCTCGACGACGTCGAGGGTGATGCCCTCGACCCCGGAGCCGGTGACCGGCCGTACCAGCGTGGTGAACCGGGGCTTCCAGGCGGGCCGGGCGTCGAGCGGCAGCGGGCGGTCGAGGGTCACCCGGCGGCGGCGCCGGTCGACGGCTACGACGCGGCACGGCCACTCATAGGGGACGTACGAGGTGAGCTTGGTCTTGTCGGTCCAGACGTAGTCTGCGGCGCCCTCGACATCGCCGGCCATATGGGCCAGCAGCGAGTGGGCGTCGTCGTCGGTGAGTTGGAGCAGCACGCGGTCGCCGCGGCGCAGGGCGGACGGGTCCTCGACGGTCACCGTCCAGTCGCCGCGGCGGGCGGGGGCGGCGAAGTCGGTGAGGGTGTGCCACTCGTCGCGCCGGTTGCCGGTCCAGCCCTCGAACGGCCAGTCCTGGGCCCGGATCGCGTCGGTGAGGGAGCGCCAGCGGGCGTCCGGGCAGATCCAGATGAGCCCGCCGGCCCAGGACCAGGACGACTTGTTGCCGCCGTAGCGGCTGCCGTACGGGCCGATCAGCTCGGTGAGGTCGCGGGTCGCGTGGAGGGTGGTGCGGCCGCTGCCCGCGCCGCGCAGTACGACGTTGTCGTAGCCGAGGCGGATCACGTCGTCCACCCGGTATGTCCCGGGCGGCACCAGCACCGTGCCGCCACCACGCCGACCGGCGGCGGCGATGGCGCGGTTGATCGCGGGGGCGGCGTCCGCGGAGCCGTCGGGCCGGGCGCCGAAGGCGCGGACGTCCGCGACGACGGGCAGGCGGGGGAAGCCCGTACGGCCACCGAGGTAGCCGGCGCGGCCGACGTAGGGGATCTGGGGGTGGGTGTACGGGTGGGCGCGGAACTCACGCCAGAGGGCGGACGTGCCCGTCCCGCCGGACGCACGGGCCCCGCCCGGCACACCCGGTGCGGCGGCCGCCGCCGCGTCCGTGGCGGTCAGGAGCGGGGCGCCCGCCCCCAGGAGCGTGGCGCCCGCCGCCAGTCCCATCGCACCGCCGAGCAACCGCCTTCTGTCGATCTCCGTGCCCATGAGCCAGCGCCGCCTTCCATGGATGTGAACGCAGTTCAGGTGAGAGACGGCGTGAGAATGCCATGGGGCAGGGGCGCGCGGAAGGGGTCGCGTCAGGATGGACCGACGACGTAGGTCACGGGGCCCGGTCGTTCACTTCGCCGTATCGCGAGTCAGATTGCTGAACGCCTCAAGATTCCGCGTCGATTCGCCCCGTGCGGTTCGCCATGCGTACTCCTTGCGAATGGCCGTGGCGAACCCCATCTCCAGCAGTGTGTTGAAGCTGCCGTCCGCGTTCTCCAGCACCGTGCCGAGCAGCCGGTCCACCTCCTCCGGGGTGACGGCCGCCAGCGGCAGCTTGCCCACCAGATAGATGTCGCCGAGCTGGTCGATCGCGTAACTCACCCCGTACAGCCGGGTGTTGCGCTCCAGCAACCAGCGGTGGACCGCCTCGTGGTTCTCATCCGGGTGGCGGACGACGAAGGCGTTGACCGAGAGGGAGTGCCGGCCGACCCGCAGCGAGCAGGTGGTCGACAGCTTGCGGGTGCCCGGGAGCGTGATGACGTAGGTGCCGTCCTCCGGGCTCTCCCACTCCAGTTCGGCGTCGTTCAGCGTCCGCTCGATGACGGCCCGGGGGCCGGTCTCGAGGGCGGCCTCGGGGGCGGTGTCAGCCTTGGGGTCAGCCATGGGCCGATCGTAGGCGACGCCGCTCGCGCATCGCCTCCGTGTACACCTCCGCCGTGGCCGCGGCGGCCGTGTCCCACCCGAAGTCCTGGGCGTGCCCGGCCGCCGCCGCGCCCATCCGGTCCGCCCGCCCCGGGTCCTGGGCGAAGGGGCGCAGGGCGCGGGCGTAGTCGGCGGGGTCGTGGCCGTCGATCAGCGTGCCGCTGACCCCGTCCCGTACGGCCACCGGAAGGCCGCCCACCGAGGCCGCCACGACCGGGGTGCCGCATGCCTGGGCCTCGATGGCCACCAGCCCGAACGACTCGCTGTACGACGGCATGACCAGCACGGACGCCGCCCGGTACCAGTCCGCGAGCTCGTCCTGCGCACAGGGCGGCCGGAACCGCACCACATCGCAGATCCCCAGCCGCGCCGCCAGCTTGTGCAGCCCCTCGGGCTTGGCCAGGCCGCTGCCGCTGGGGCCGCCGACCACGGGCACGACCATGCGCTCGCGCAGCGAGGGGTCCTCCTCCAGGAGGTGGGCGACGGCGTGCAGCAGGATGTCGGGGGCCTTCAGCGGCTGTATGCGCCCGGCGAAGAGGGGTATCAGCGCGTCGGCCGGGAGCCCCAGCCGGGCCCGGGCGGCGGCCCTGCCGTCGGCGGGCCGGAAGCGGTCGAGGTTCACCCCTGGGTGGACGACCGCCACCAGCTCGCGCGCCGCCTCGTAGTGGCGCACCAGCTCCTCCGCCTCCTCGGCGGTGTTGGCGATCAGCCGGTCGGCGGCGCGGACGATCTGCTGCTCGCCGATGACGCGGGCCGCGGGCTCGGGGGTGTCGCCCGCCGCCAGCGCGGCGTTCTTGACCTTGGCCATGGTGTGCATGGCGTGCACCAGCGGCACTCCCCAGCGCTCGGCGGCCAGCCAGCCGACATGGCCGGAGAGCCAGTAGTGGGAGTGGACGAGGTCGTAGTGGCCCGGCCGGTGCCCGGCCCACGCCTGCATGACGCCGTGGGTGAACGCGCACAGCTGCGCCGGGAGGTCCTCCTTGGCGAGGCCCTCGTAGGGCCCGGCGTCCACATGCCTGACGAGCACGCCGGGGGCGAGCTCGACGGCCGGGGGCAGCGCGGCGGTGGTGGCCCGGGTGAAGATCTCCACCTCGATGTCGATGGCGGCCAGCCGTCTGGCCAGCTCCACGATGTAGACGTTCATCCCACCGGCGTCGCCGGTGCCGGGCTGATGCAGCGGCGAGGTGTGCACGCTGAGCATCGCGATCCGCCGCGGCCGCCGTGGAATGCGGCGAAGCCGCTGGTGGGACGGGGCGCCGAACGGTATGTGGGACCGGCCTCGCAGGCCGCCGAGCCGGGACGCGTGCTGGCTCACCGCGCGTTACCTCCTTGCCGGGGCGGGCTCCCTCGAGGGCGTCAACACCGGAACGTATGGTTCCCATTTCCGCTTTGCCAAAGCGTGACGTTCCGATGTCCGACGGCCACTCCCCGTCCGCCCCGGCAGGGGTTCCCCATCGGCTCGGCGCCCGCCCCGCCACGGGCCCAGGGCCCGCCCCGGCACGGGCTCGGCCTCCGCCCCGGCATAGGCTCAGCGCCATGCCCGCCCGCGTTCCCCCGCCGTCCCGCCCGATCGGTTCGGCGACCCGCGGGACCACCAACCCCAACCGGTTGCGCCGGATGGACCGGTGGATCGCGGCGGCGCACGGGCCCGCGCTGCGGCGGGCCGCGGAGGCGCCGGTGGCGGTGGACCTGGGCTACGGGGCGGCCCCGTGGACCGCCGTCGAGCTGCTGGACCGGCTGCGGACCGTACGGGCCGGGGCCCGTGTCGTCGGGGTCGAGATCGACCCCGGACGCGTGCTGGCCGCCCGGCCGTACGAGCGCGAGGGGCTCACCTTCGCGCACGGCGGCTTCGAGGTGCCGCTGCCCGGCGGGGCCCGCCCGGCGCTCATCCGGGCGGCCAATGTGCTGCGGCAGTACGAGGAGGGCGAGGTCGCCGCCGTGTGGCGGCGGCTCTGCGCCCGGCTGGCCCCCGGCGGACTGCTGGTGGAGGGCACCTGCGACGAGATCGGGCGGCGGCACGTATGGGTCGCGCTGGACGCGTCGGGCCCGCGCACCGTGACCTTCGCGGCCCGTCTCGGATCCCTGGAACGCCCCTCCGACCTGGCCGAACGGCTCCCCAAGGCGCTGATCCACCGCAATGTGCCGGGCGAGCCGGTGCACACCTTCCTGCGCGACTTCGACCGCGCCTGGGCGGCCGCCGCCCCGTACGCGCCGCTCAGCGCGCGTCAGCGCTGGATACGCAGCGCGAGGACGCTGCGCGCCGGGGGCTGGCCGCTCACCGACGGGCCGCGGCGCTGGCGTCAGGGCGAGGTCACGGTGCGGTGGGAGGCGGTGGCGCCCCGGGGCTGACGGCGCCGTCCGGGCGGTCCCCCGTGCCCAGGGTGCCGCCTTCCGTATCGGGGTCGGCCCCCGCCGCGTACTCCTCGCTGATCTCCTTCGGGCCGAACGGCCACACCTTCTCCACCCGCGCCCACAGCACGAACGCCACACACCCCGCCGCGACCCAGGCGAGCGACCATTCGATGGGGTGCCGACCGGGGGAGTTCTTGTCCGCGTAGCCGTAGATCACCAGCCAGCCCACCAGCGCCACCGCGCTCGGCAGCGGATAGAGCCACATCCGGTACGGCCGCCGCAGACCGGGCTGGCGGCGGCGCAGCACCGTGACGGCGACGACCTGCGCCAGGGCCTGCACGATCACCATGACCGTGGTCAGCAGCTGGATGAGCGTGGCCAGATCGGTGTGGCGGCCGATCAGGAAGCCGACCGCCGTCACGACGCCCATCGTGGCCAGGCCCAGCACGGGGAAGCGGTGGCGCGGGTGGAGCGTGCCGAACGGCCGGAAGAAGACCCGGTCGCGGGCGGCGTCGTACGGCACCCGGGAGCCGCCCAGCAGCCCGGCGAAGACGGACGCGAAGGCCGTGATGAGGATGAGCACGGTGACGACGTCGGCCGCGCCCTTCCCCCAGGTCTCCTCGAGCACCGCCGAGGCAACGGACTGGGCGGCCACCGAGTCGGGGTCGGTCATCTCGTGCCAGTCGACGACGCCGAGGGTGCCGATCTGGAGCAGCAGGTAGATCCCCATGATCCCGGCGATCGAGGTGACGATCGCCCGCGGCAGGGTGCGGCCGGGGTCCTTGATCTCGGCGCCCATGTACGCGGCGGTGTTGTAGCCGAGGTAGTCGTAGATGCCGATGGTCAGGCCCGCGGCGAACCCGGTCCAGAAGTGACCGCTGGTCAACTCGAAGGCGTGGTCCGGATAGGTGAACGCCTGCCCCGCGTCGAAGTGGCTGAAGGCCGCCACGATGACCAGGACCACGGACGCGATCATCACGCACCACATGACGGCCGTGATCCGGGCGATGTGCTCGACGCCCCGCCACAGCAGCCCGATGACGAGGACGATGACGCCGAGACCGACCAGATCGCCCTGGGTCTGTGTCATATCCGGCCACAGATAGCCCAGATACTGCACCAGACCGACCACACCCGTGGACATGATCAGCGGGATGAACAGCATCGCCGTCCAGACGAACAGGAACGGCATCAACTTGCCGCTGCGGTACTGGAACGCCTGGCGCAGATACACATAGCTGCCGCCGGCCCCGGGCAGCGAGGCGCCCAGCTCGGCCCAGATCAGCCCGTCGGCGAGCGCGAGCACCGCGCCCGCGACGAAGCCGATGACCGCCTGTGGTCCACCGAAGGCGGCGACCATGAGGGGGATGGTGACGAACGGGCCGATGCCGCACATCTGGCTCATGTTGATGGCGGTCGACTGGAACAGGCCGATACGGCGGACGAATCCGCCCTCGGTGCCGGACATCCGGACCTCCATTGCCCTCTCGCGCCACTGGCGCCACCGTGGGAGGAAATGAAAGTAAGGAAAGTTTCCAGTCGCGTCAAGGAGGTGGGCCGCGGCAAAAACGGAGCGCGTCCCGGGCCGTCAGCGGCCGTCCGTGGCCCTCAGCGGCCGTCCGTGGCCCTCAGCGGCCGTCAGTGACCTGAGCGGCCGTCAGGGCACCGCTCCTCGCGCGCACCACTCCCCGGGCCGGACTCAGGCCACCGCCGCCGCGCCCGCCAGCACCCTCAGCGCCTCCGCCGTCGCCGACCCCTCGTCGGCCGTGTACGTGCACAGCATCTGCCCCGGATCCGCGGGCAGCGTGAACGCCTCGAACCGCAGCACCAGCTCCCCCGCCTCCGGATGGCGGAACCGCTTGACGCCCCGCGTCCGCTCCTGCACCGCCTGCGCCTCCCAGCGCCGCCGGAACTCCTCGCTCCGCTCCAGCAGCTCATGGGTCACCCGGCACACCCGCGAACTGCCCGGGTGGCGTCCGGTCTCCGCGCGCAGCCCGGCCACCGTGTCATCGGCGACCTCGGCCCAGTTCGGATGGATCTCCCGCATCCGGGGGTCGAGGAAGACCAGCAGCGGGCCGTTGCGCCGCTCCTCGGGGATCGCGGCGTAGTCGATGCCGAGCCGGGTGCCGAGGGTGTTCCAGGCCAGGACGTCCATCGCCGGTCCGTAGACATAGGCCGGGACGGTGCCGTCCATCGCGTTCAGCAGCTGCTGGATCTCCGGCCGCACCCGCGGCCGCGGATCGGGGTCGGGCTCCCCGGCGCGCCGCCGGGGCAGGGTGATGTTGCGCAGATAGGTGTGCTCGGACGGGGTCAGCCGCAGCGCCCGCGCCAGTCCGTCGACCACCGAGTCCGAGACGGCCGGGGCCCGGCCCTGCTCGATACGGGTGTAGTAGTCGACGCTGATCCCGGCCCGCTGGGCGACCTCCTCACGGCGCAGACCGCGCACCCGGCGCCGGGCGACCCCCTCCGGCAGCCCCAGCTCGGCCGGGTCGAGCGCGGCGCGGCGCGACGTGAGAAACCCCTTGATCTCCGGTTCGGAATGGCCCATCGCTCCATTATCCGGGCAACGCCGGATTCTGGGCCGGACAGGTGGTTCTGCCAGACCCAGGTTGAGCCGGGCCTGGTGACGTATCCGCCCGGGGCCGAGGCTGAGGGCGCAGGACGCCATGGAAGGCAAAGGCCACGGAAGGCAAAGGAAGGCAGCTGCCATGAAGCGCAGGATCCTGGGCGGTACCGGCATCTCGGTGAGCGAGTACGCCCTGGGCGCGATGATGTTCGGCGCCCTGGGCAACCCCGATCACGAGGACTCGGTACGGATCATCCACCGCGCCCTCGACGCGGGCATCAACTTCGTCGACACCGCCGACGTCTACTCCGCGGGCGAGTCCGAGGAGATCGTCGGCAAGGCCCTCAAGGGCCGCCGCGACGACATCGTCCTCGCGACCAAGGCCCACTTCCCGATGGGCGACGACCCCAACGAAGGCGGCAACTCACGGCGCTGGATCACCCAGGAGGTCGAGAACAGCCTGCGCCGTCTGGGCACGGATCACATCGACCTCTACCAGATCCACCGGCCGGACCCGACGACGGACGTCGACGAGACGCTGTCGGTCCTGTCCGACCTGGTCAGGGCGGGCAAGGTGCGCGCCGTCGGCTCCTCCACCTTCCCGGCCGAGCAGATCGTGGAAGCCCAGTGGGTCTCCGACCGGCGCGGCCACGTACGGTTCCGCAGCGAGCAGCCGCCGTACTCGATCCTGGCGCGCGGCGTGGAGGCGGCGGTGCTGCCGACCGCCCGGAAGTACGGGATGGGCGTGCTGAGCTGGGGCCCGCTCTCCGCGGGCTGGCTCACCGGCCGCTACACCAAGGCGTCCGATGTCGATCTCTCGGGCGGCCGGGCGGCCGTGGAGAAGCACAAGTTCGACCCGTCGCTGCCCGACAACGCGCGCAAGCTGGAGGCGGTCGGCGCGCTGGCCGAGCTGGCGTCCGACGCCGGGCTCTCGCTGCCGCACATGGCCATCGCCTTCGTACGGGCGCATCCGGCCATCACCTCGGTGATCATCGGCCCGCGCACCATGGAGCAGCTGGAGGATCTGCTCGTCGGGTCCGAGGTGGAGCTGAGCGAGGACGTCCTGGACCGGATCGACGAGATCGTCCCGCCGGGCACCGACCTCAACCGGGCGGACAGCTACTACGTGCCGCCGGCGCTCGCGGACAAGAGCCTGCGCCGCCGCTGACCGGCTGCCGCCGGGCGGACGCCGAGATCGGTTCAGGACGACCGCAGAGCGTGCGGCAGCGCGTCGATGAGGGTGCGGTCGTGGTCGTAGGTGAGGCGGCGGCGGGCCGCGTCCGGGGGCAGCCAGAGCAGGCGGTCGACCTCGCGGTTGGGCACGAAGGTCTCGTCGTGGTCGATCGCCTCCGCCGCCCAGTAGCGGACCTGTTTGGGGCGGCCCTTGGCCATGTAGTGGAGGGTGGGCAGCGCTTCTCCCGGGGCGCAGCCCATGCCGGTCTCCTCGGCGACCTCGCGCACCGCGCCGTGCAGCGCTTCCTCGCCGTGCTTCAGCTTGCCCTTGGGATGGGACCAGTCGTCGTAGCGGGGGCGGTGGACGAGGGCGATCTCGAGCCCGCCGCCGCGCGGGGACCGTCGCCACAGCACACAGCCCGCCGCCAGGACCGTCCCGGTGCCATCCGTTCCGGTAGTCGTGCCTGTGTCCGTTCCGACCAGCCCGTCGTCACGGGAATTCCGCCGGTTCATCCGCCGTCTCTCCCTCCCCGGTTCTGTTGTGTCTGTCGTGCGTCGTCCACCGCCTGTACGGGGCGTAGGACCCGTCAGGAGGATCTGGCGGCGGACACGCGCCGCCAGATCCTGCCGAACGCGAACCGGGCCGCCTCGACCTCATGCCGCTGATCGGCGTGGAGCACCCCGAGCGCGTACGCCGTCGCCGGGGCGATCCGGGGCGTACGGGCGGCTGCCGCCGCAGCGGCGGCGGCCTCGGCCGCGTCGCGGTGGCGCTCGAGCGCCTGTCCGGCGGCCAGCAGCCGCACCGACAGCGGCGGCTCGGCGTCCACGGGGCCGGAGCCGCCAGGACCGGAACCACCAGGACCGGAGCCGTTCGGTCCGCTCGACTCGTCCGGCTGGTGCCACGCCTGGTCGAGCACCTCCAGCGCGTACCGCCGCAGCCGCAGCAGATGGCGCACCTGGTGCCAGGGGGCGTCCTGGCGCTCGCTGGCGGGCGGGGCGTCCGCGGCCGGGGTCGCCGCCAGGCCGTGCACCAGCGCCTCCGCGTTGTACGGATGTCCGGCGCGGACCAGCGGCAGCGCCTCCACCGCCTCGGCCAGCCGCCGGTTCGCCAGCTCGGCGAGCGGCGGCAGCACCTGCCCGGCGGGACGGGCGGCGTTGGCCTCGTCGAGCGGGACGTCGGAGGCGAGCAGGGCGACGGTGTCGGCGACCGCGTGGAAGCGGGAGGAGCCGAGCGCCTCCAGGGCGGCGGTGTGGGCCCGGGTCCGGGCCAGCGTGAGCTGGCGTTCCAGCAGCGCTCCGGCGCGGGCCGCGCCCACGGTCAGCGCCCCGCCGCGGGCCTCCTCCTCGGCACCGGCCCGCTGGTGGGTCGCGCCCGGCTGACCGGACCGCTCGCCCTTGTCGCCCTTGGCGCCCCGGCCGCTCTTGTCGCCGCGCTCACCGCGGCGCCGTCCGGCCGCCCGGCTCTCGTCCCGTTCCCGGTCTCGGTCCCGGTCTCGGTCTCGGTCCCGGTCCCTGGTCGTTCCGGCCGCGCCCTCGGTGCCGCCGGCCGCGTCGGCCGGACCGGGCCGCGGACCCTGCCCCCCGACGGGGTCCGCGGCCCCGCCTCCGGCGGCCAGCGAGACGCTGCGGCGGGAGGCACGGGTGGAGCGGGGAATCGGGCCCGCGGTGCCGGGCGGGCCCCCCGCGCCGTCGACCGCGAGCGTGACCCCGCCGCGCGCGGTGCGCGCGGCGGTGGTGGCATGCGCCGCGTTCACCGGCTGGCTGTCGGAGGGCCGCTCACCCGGGCTCGCAGTCTCGGCGGCCGTCCCCTCGCCCTGCGGTGACCGGTCCGAGGGGCCGCCCGCGCCCGAGAGCCGGTGCAGGGCGCCGCGCAGCCGGTCCAGCCGCTCCGCGTAGGCGTGCTCCCGCGCCAGCGTGCCGGACAGCCAGGCCAGTTCGGTCCGCAGCTCATCGGACCAGGTCGTGTCGGTGAGCGGGCGGTAGACGTAGAGCGCGCCGCTGATCCGCCGCGCGGCGCGGCGCAGCAGCCGGGCGGCCTCGGCCGCCTCCTGGACGTCGGAGCCGCTCTCGCGGTGCAGCCGCAGACTGCGCAGGAAGTCCCCGGCCTGGGCGTGCAAATACGCCGACAGCACCTCCCCGGCCGTCGCCGACTCCCACCCGGGCGCTCCCGAAGGCGTTCCCGAGGCCCCCGAAGCCGCGGAGGCCCCCGAAGCCGCAGAGGCCCCCGAAGCCGCGGAAGGTGCCGCAGCCGCGGAGGGTGCCGCCCGGTCCGTCACGCCGTCGCCGTCGGTCCCCGGGCAGGACGGGTCGGCGGCCGGGTCCACGGCGCCCGTCATCCCGGCCGGCGGCAGGTCATGTCGTTGAACCACGCCGTCGCCTCCGGGCGTCGATGAGCATCTCCTGAACGTTCCGCAGCGGCTGGCCGTCCGCGTCCGTGGCGTGCCGGGTCCACTCGCCGTCCGGGCCCAGGTGCCAGGAGGAGGTGGAGTCGGCCATCCCGGTCTCCAGCAGGCGGTTGAGGGCGGCGCGGTGACCGGTGTCGGTGACCCGCACCAGCGCCTCGATCCGGCGGTCGAGATTGCGGTGCATCATGTCGGCGCTGCCGATCCACACCTCCGGCTCGCCGCCGTTCCCGAACGCGAACACGCGCGAATGCTCCAGGAAGCGTCCGAGGATCGAGCGGACCCGTATGTTCTCCGAGAGCCCGGGGACGCCCGGCCGCAGCGCACAGATCCCGCGCACCCACACATCGACCGGCACCCCGGCCTGCGAGGCCCGGTAGAGGGCGTCGACGACGGCCTCGTCGACCATCGAGTTGACCTTGATCTTGACGTAGGCCGGTCGCCCCGCCCGATGGTGGGTGATCTCCTTGTTGATCCGGGTGATCAGCCCGCCGCGCAGCGACTTGGGGGCGACCAGCAGCCGCCGGTAGTTCTCCCGCCGGGAGTAGCCGCTCAGCCGGTTGAAGAGGTCGGAGAGGTCCGCGCCGACCTGGGAGTTCGCCGTCAGCAGCCCCAGGTCCTCGTACAGCCGGGCGGTCTTGGGGTGGTAGTTGCCGGTGCCCACGTGCGAGTAGCGGGTGAGGGTTTCGCCCTCCTGGCGGACCACCAGCGACAGCTTGCAGTGGGTCTTCAGGCCCAGCAGCCCGTAGACCACGTGGCAGCCGGCCTCCTCCAGCTTGCGCGCCCACTTGATGTTGGCGTGCTCGTCGAAGCGGGCCTTGATCTCGACCAGCACCAGCACCTGCTTGCCGGACTCGGCGGCGTCTATGAGCGCGTCGACGATCGGCGACTTGCCGGAGGTGCGGTACAGCGTCTGCTTGATCGCCAGGACGTCCGGATCGGCGGCCGCCTGCTCCAGGAACGCCTGCACGGAGGTGGAGAAGGAGTCGTACGGGTGGTGGAGGAGGACGTCCCGCTCGCGCAGCGCCGCGAAGATGTCGGGCGGGGAGGCGGACTCCACCTCGGCGAGGTCCCGGTGGGTGCCCGCCACGAACTTGGGGTACTTCAGCTCCGGCCGGTCCAGCGCGGCTATGCCGAACAGGCCGGTGAGGTCGAGCGGCCCGGGCAGCGGATAGACCTCCGCGTCCGAGATCTTCAGCTCGCGCACCAGCAGGTCCAGTACGTACGGGTCGATGGACTCCTCGACCTCCAGCCGCACCGGGGGCCCGAAGCGGCGGCGCAGCAGCTCCTTCTCCAGGGCCTGGAGGAGGTTCTCGGCGTCGTCCTCCTCGACCTCGAGGTCCTCGTTGCGGGTGACCCGGAACATGTGGTGCGCGAGCACCTCCATCCCCGGGAAGAGCGCCTCCAAATGCGCCGCGATCACGTCCTCGAGCGGTACGTACCGCTGCGGCGACGCCTCCAGGAACCGGGAGAGCGACGGCGGAACCTTCACACGTGCGAAGTGATCATGTCCGCTGACGGGGTTGCGCACCACGACCGCGAGATTGAGCGACAGCCCCGAGATATACGGGAAGGGGTGTGCCGGGTCCACGGCGAGCGGGGTCAGCACGGGGAAGATCTGCTGCCGGAAGAGGGTGAAGAGGCGGGACTGCTCCTTCTCGGTGAGATCCGGCCAGCGGACCAGATGGATGCCCTCCTCCGCGAGCGCGGGGGCGACGTCCTGCTGGTAGCAGGCGGCATGCCGGGCCATGAGCTCACGGGACCGGTTCCAGATCAGCTCCAGCACCTCGCGCGGCTGGAGCCCGGAGGCCGAGCGGGTGGCGACCCCGGTGGCGATGCGCCGCTTGAGGCCGGCGACCCGCACCATGAAGAACTCGTCCAGATTGCTGGCGAAGATCGCCAGGAAGTTGGCCCGCTCCAGCAGCGGGGTGGACGGGTCCTCGGCCAGCTCGAGCACCCGCTCGTTGAACGCGAGCCAGCTGCGCTCCCGGTCCAGGAACCGCCCCTGCGGCAGCTCCCCGCCCTCCGTGCCGGGCCCGGTGCCCTCCTCGTACGAGTCCAGGTCGGCGTCGAGATCGGGGTCGAGCGACCGCACCGGTGCGGCGACAGCATGCGGCCGGTGGGCCGCGATGGACCCGACCGAAGGCTGGTGGTTGGGCTGGGGCTGCGGGGAAACCGATGCCTGACCGCTTGTGTGGCTCATGAACTCATTGTTCCGCGCCGGAGGTGAATACGGCGTGGCGGAAGCGGGTGCGGAAACGGCACGGAGCCTCCGGTTCGACGAATTCGGCACAGCGGGCTGCATTCAGTGATGCTCGCAACCAAGGTTGAATCGCCGGTAACGGACACATGGCGCGTAGGAAATCGGGACCCATCCCCCAGGGGTCCCGCCCTCTTCACGCCCCCAAGGGCCCCTGCGCGCCCCCCTCACCCAGGTCCCGCTCAGGCCTCCCTCAGGTCCCCGTTTTCGCTCAGGTCTCCGTCCGGTACATCAGATCCGTCTCATGGGTGACGAAGCCGAGCCGCTCGTAGACCGCGACCGCGGCGAAGTTGTCGGCGTCCACATAGAGCATCGCGGTCGGCAGCCCCTGAGCCGCCAGATGCCGCAGCCCGATCGAGGTCAGCGCCCTGCCGAGGCCGCCGCCCTGCGCGTCCGGCCGCACCCCCACGACGTACACCTCCCCCAGCCGCTCCTCGGCATGCACCTTCGTCCAGTGGAACCCGACGATCTCCCCGCCCCGCTCGGCCAGGAAGAACCCCTCCGGGTCGAACCACGGCTCACCCTTGCGGTCGTCCAGGTCACGCTGGGTGAGCGCACCCTGCTCGGGGTGGTGGGCGAAGGCCGCCGAGTTCGCCGCCAGCCACGCGGCGTCGTCCGCACCCGGCCGGAAGGTCCGTACGGTCACCCCCTCCGGGAAGGCGGGCTCCGGCAGGCCCAGCTCCGCGAGCGACCCCAGCGGCCGCCGCATCTGCCGCAGCTCCCGGAACAGCGTCAGCCCCAGCACCTGCGCGAGATGGCGCGCCGAGGCATGCCCTCCGTGCGCCCAGATCCGCAGCCGCTTCCCCGACTCCCTCAGCAGCGTCACCCCCAGCGCCCGGCCGTGCCCCTGCCCACGGTGCCCCGGATGCACGACCAGCTCGGCCGCCGGCGCCTCCACCGGGTCGGTGTCCTCCAACTGCGCGTACCCCACCAGCTCCCCGCTCGGCTCCCGCAACACCAGATGCCGCACCCCCTCCCGCCGCCCCCGCAGCTGGAGCCGCCCCTGCTCGGATACCGCCTGCTGCCCATCGGCCCGCGCGGCCTCCGCGACCAGCCGCAGCACGTCCTCCACCTCGGCCGACGTCAACTCCTCCAGCACATCGAGCCGCCGGGCGCCGGATGTCTCGTTCACCACGTCATTCATGGGGCCGAGCCTACGGCGGCCCAATTGTCCAGCAAGCTGCTGCACAATTTATTACCGGCGAGTCACCCGGCTGCCCCACCTCCGTCAAGGACGTCGTCGGCGATACGCGAGAGGTCCTCGGCGCTGGGCATCAGCTCCCGCACATGGGGCGGCAGCGCGGCATACGTGCTCACGGCGAGCGGTGCGTTGTTGCTCCGCAGGGCGTACTCGATCGTCCCCTTGTCGCGGCTCTTGGCGATGAGGATCCCGAGGGTCGGATCGTCGCGCTCCTTGTCCCGGACCAGGTCGTCGACGACGGTGACGTAGAAGCCGAGCTGGCCCAGGTGGGCAGGGCGGGCCTTGTCGGTCTTCAGCTCGATGACGACGTAACGGTGCAGCTTGAGGTGGTAGAAGAGCAGGTCGATACGGAACTCCTCGTCCCCGACCTTGATGGGGTACTGGCGTCCGACGAAGGCGAAGCCGACCCCGAGCTCCGTGAGGAACCGAACAAGCTGCTGTACCAGCGCGTCTTCGAGGTCGCGCTCCGCCACCTTGCCGGAGAGCCGAGTGAAGTCGACTCGGTAGGGATCCTTGACCACCTCATTGACGGCATCGGAGTCCTCCGGGACCGTGGCGTGGAAGTTGTTGAGCGCGGCGCCCTGGGTGAGGTGCAACTGGGCGTCGATCCAGTGGTCGAGCATGACGCGGGACCAGCCTTGCTGCACGGCCTGCTGGGCGTAGAAGTCCAGCTCAGGGCGAGTCTTGCAGCGCGCCATGAGGACCGTGATGTGTCCCCAGGGCAATTGGCCAACAGCTTGTTGGCCAATTGACTCCGGCCACAGCCTCGCCATCTGCTGCATGTACTTCAGGTTGCTGCGCGAGAATCCGCGTTGATTCGGGAAGGCCGTACGCAGCTCCGTCGCCACCCGCTCAAGGACCTTTGATCCCCACCTCTCCCGCTCCGTCCGGTCGAGGATCGTCCGGCCGATCTGCCAGTACATCTTGATCATCTCGGTGTTGACCTTGAGCTGAGCACGCACGCTCGCCTGCGTGACGATCGCCTTGAGGTCATCGACCAGTTCGAAGAAGCCCGACGGAAGCTCGGACCCCTGCGCGGGGATGGGCGTCTGCTTCGCGAGTTCGTTCTGCATGATCCGCACGCTCACATAACGAACCACCACCCAAACCCACCATCAGGACTTTTCCGCCGAACGGGCGAAGTCGGCCCACACCGTTGACCACCGGCCACCAGCTCTTCACCTCACCCCCCTGCCCCGCTACGCGCGTTGACCGTAAGCTGCGCTCCACCATCCATCACGGGGCACACAAGGGGACGACATGCCAGCGAGACCTCAACGGCGCGGGGCGGGACGCCGGTTGGCCACGGGAGTCGCGGTGCTGGCCGCCGCGGCCGGGGTGCTGACCGCCGTGAGCCCGGCGGGTGCGGACACCGGCGCCGCCGCCCCGGACAAGCACCGGCCCGGGCGCACCGTAGACGTGCAGCTGCTGTCCTTCAACGATCTGCACGGAAACCTGGAGCCCCCGCAGGGCTCCTCGGGCACCGTCACCGAGACCCAGGCGGACGGCACCACCAAGACCGTCCCGGCGGGTGGCGCCGAATACCTCGCCACCTCCCTCCGTAACGCCCGTAAGGGCCACGAGTACTCGGTCACCGCCGCCGGCGGCGACATGATCGGGGCCAGCCCGCTGATGTCCGGGCTCTTCCACGACGAGCCGACCATCGAGGCGCTCAACAAGCTGGACCTCGACGTCACCTCGGTCGGCAACCACGAGTTCGACGAGGGTCGCGCCGAGCTGAGCCGGATGCAGAACGGCGGCTGCCACCCCAAGGAGGGCTGCTACGAGAAGGGCAAGACCTTCCCGGGCGCCGACTTCCCCTACCTCGCCGCGAACGTCACCGACGAGAAGACCGGCAAGCCCATCCTCAAGCCCTACACGGTGTGGAAGCACAAGGGCGTGAAGATCGGCTTCATCGGGGTCACCCTCGAGAGCACCCCGGACATCGTCACCGCCGAGGGCGTCAAGGGCCTGAAGTTCCACGACGAGGTCGAGACGATCAACAAGTACGCCAAGGAACTCCAGCGCAAGGGCGTGAAGTCGATCGTCGCGCTCATCCACGAGGGCGGGCTGCCCGCCTCCCCCTCGTACAACTACGACTGCGACAACGGCGGTGCGGGCAAGGGCATCTCCGGCCCCATCGTCGACATCGCCAAGAACATCACGCCCAAGGTGGACGCCCTGGTCACCGGCCACACCCACCAGGCGTACACCTGCACCGTCCCGGACCCGTCCGGCACCCCGCGCACGGTGACCTCAGCGGCCTCCTTCGGCCGTCTCTACACCGACACCACGCTCACCTACGACCGCCGCACCGGCGACATCGTGCGGACGAGCGTGAAGGGCGCCCACGCGGCGAACCACGTCGTGGACCGCGAGCAGCCCAAGGCCCCCGACATGACCTCGCTCATCGGGCGCTGGAACAAGCTGGCCGCCCCGATCGCCAACAAGCCGGTCGGCTACATCTCCGCCGACATCAACGGTCGCGGCTCCACCGCCTACGAGACCCCCCTCGGCGACACCATCGCCGACGCCCAGCTCGAAGCGCTCTCCCCGTCCGACAAGGGCGGCGCCCAGATCGCCTTCATGAACCCCGGCGGCATCCGCTCCGACCTCGCCTACAAGGCGTCGGGCAGCGAGGGGGACGGGGTGGTGACCTACGGCGAGGCGTTCACGGTCCAGCCGTTCACCAACATGATGAACGTGATCGACCTGACCGGCTCCCAGCTCATCACCGCGCTCCAGCAGCAGGTCAGCGGCGCCAACGAGGCGTCCCCGCGGATCCTCCAGGTCTCCAAGGGCCTCACCTACACCCTGGACCTGACCAAGTCCGGCAAGGACCGGATCGTCACGGACTCGGTGAAGCTGAACGGTGCGGCGATCGACCCCGCCAAGACCTACCGCGTCGCACTGAACGAGTTCATCGCGGGCGGCGGCGACGGCTTCCCCGCCTTCAAGGAGGGCAAGAACAAGCTCGTCGGCGCCTCCGACCTGGACGCGTTCACGGCCTACCTGGGCGCGCACTCGTCGCAGTCCTCGCCCCTGGACCCGCCGAAGGCGGACCGCATCACGATCGTGAAGTAACCCGGTGTACGCCGATGGCCCGGCCGCTTGTGGCGGCCGGGCCATCGTCGTGTCAGCGCAGCGCGTCCTCGATCAGATCGGCCGCCCGCACGCTGCCGCCCTCGGCCCGCACCTCGTCCCGAAGCCGCGCCGAGGTGCGCGCGACCTCCGGATCCGTGGTGAGTTCGAGCAAGGCGGCACGCAGCACACCGGCGGTGGCATCCGCCGTCTCAAGGCGGCGGGCCACGCCCAGTTCGACGAGCCGGTCGGCGTTCATGGCCTGTTCGGCGCCCTGCGGGACGGCGATCATCGGACAGCCGGTGTACAGCCCCTCGTTGCTGCCGCCCATCCCCGCGTGGGTAATGAACGCGTCCGCCCGCTCCAGGATCGCCAGCTGCGGCACCCAGTTGTGGACCTCGATGTTCGCCGGGATCTCCCCCAGCTCACCCGGATCGACGTACTTGCCGATCTGGAGCACCACATGCCACCCGGGCAGATCCCCGAAGGCCGCGACGCACTCACGGTAGAAGTCGGCCTGCCGGGTGTACGCCGAGCCCAGCGAGACCAGCAGCACCTTCTCCGCACCTGCGGGGCGCTCCCAGCCGCCCTGGTCGGCACGGTCCCCCAGACACGGTCCGACGAACGTCACCACCTCGGTGTTCACCCGGTCGGCGTTCGGCTGCATCGCACGGGGAATGAGCGCGACACAGCGCGGCGGCAGCCCCGAGAAGGCGTTCGGGTCCGTGGTGGTGGCGCCGGACTCCACCAGCCACGCCCCGAACTTCTCCTGATACGCGTCCGCCCCGGGAAGGCTCATGATCTGCCCCCCGAACTCGTCGTGGTAGCCCTCCCAGGCCACGATCGTCGGCGACAGCTGAACCAGCGGGCGCCCCTGTGTCTCGGCGAGCACCCGCGCGGGGTACGCGCCGATGTCGTACAGATACAGATCGGCCGGGTCGCGGTCGTACACGGCGCGCAGTTGGGGCAGGACGTGGATGGCGTCGTCCAGGAACAGGGTCATCGCGGCGATCGGGTCCTCCGGCCAGTCGTTGTCGACGACCGGCAGGGTGGACTCGAACGGCACGAACTCGGCGCCGGTCGGCGCGATGGCGTCCGCCATGTAGGGATCGTTGGCGTAGGTCACCCGGTGCCCGCGCGCCACGAGTTCACGGATGATCTCGAGGCTGGGGAGGGTGTGGCTGATGGCGGGGATGCCGACCATGGCGATATGGGCACGGCGACGGGACATAGGGGATCACTCGTTTCAGGTCTACGGCGAGATGGACACGACGGCCCGGCGCAGCGGCGATGTCACCGGTGCGCCGGGCGGAACGGCGTGTCAGCCGTAGATCTGAAGAAACGAGTCCATGCGGGAACGGTACCCCGGTCGGCGATCAGTCCGCCTCTCGATTTTCCGGCCTCAGCAAGCGGTAAGTGCCCGCTCAGCGCCGGACCCTAGGGTCGCGAACGCGACGGGCCGTCTGTTCTCCCTCCCTCTCCCGACGGGCCGTCGCGCCTAACTTTCCTGGACGCGGTCGAAGTCCCCGGCCTTGGCCCCACGTATGAAGGCGCGCAGGACGGCGGGTGTGGTGGTCAGGATGACGTCGGGGGCGTCGCTCTCGCGCAGCGCTATGCCATTGCCGTCGGCGGCGACGTTCACGCAGTTGGATGCGTCCGCGCTGTAGGAGGACTTACGCCACAGATACGTGGGCACGTTTCTCACCTTTCACATGCTGCGCATGATGCCGTGGATGAAGTCCCGCGACTGAGCCGGCTTGAGGGCGGTCGCCTCCATCCGTTCGAAGAGGGCTCGGTACTTGGCCAACTCAGCCACCGCGTCGATGAACTGACACCCGTGAGCTGAGTCGAGCTGCACCGTGTCAAGCTGTGGCACGGCGCCAGACACATAATCGAACGATTGCCCTGTCCCAGGGAAGGTTCCGCCGCCACTGAACGGGATTACCCGGACGTTGATGTTGTCCAGCTCGCCCATCGCGATGACGTGTTCGAGCTGTGCGCGCACCGTGCGCACCCCACCGAACTCCATCCGCAGGGCGGCCTCGTGGATGATCGCGGTGTACGACACCGGTCTGCCCTCATGGAGAATCGCCTGGCGCTTCATCCGGTAAGACAGCCGGTGCTCCACCTCGTAAGCCCTCAACGGCGGAGCCGCTTCCCGCAACACTGCCCGGGCGTGATCGACGGTCTGCAACAGCGCGGGGATATGGATGACCACCGCGACGCGGATCTCCCGGGCATGCTGCTCCAGCTCCGCCAGATCGGCGAAACTGGCCGGAAGGTGTTCCCGATACTCGTCCCACCAGCCTCGTGTGCGCCCGCCTGTCATCTCCGCCATCGCGTCCACCAGATCGTCCTCCGCGCAGCTGTAGTTGCGTGCGAAGAGCCGCACACGATCCGCGCTCACCGGATATCGACCGGCCTCGATACTGCTCAGACGAGCCTGAATGATCCCGTGCCGCGCGGCGGCAGCGGTTGATGACAAGCCCGCGCGTTCCCGGAGCTTGCGCAGCTCTGTCCCCAGGCGTCGCTGGGTCAGGGTCGGGGTGTTGCTCGGCGGCATCCGGATCTCCCTATGTCACCCACACGAAGTCATTTAGCAGCCTTGCTGCTGATTTCGTAGCAGGTCTACCACCGACTGCCATACGGTGTGGCCCAAGCCACCCAACTCCACCCGACCGAGGGAGTCTCCATGGCCAACGTACCGCCGTCCTCCGACCCCTGGACGTACTCCCTCCGCCTGCCCAACGACCCACGGGCCGCACGCATCTCACGCGCCACCCTCCGGGCGGTCCTCTCCTCCCACGGCATGGCCGAGCTGACCGACACTGCGGAACTCCTCACCTGCGAGCTGGTCACCAACGCCGTCCGCCACTCCGACGGCCCGGCCCAACTCCGCATCCGCCACCTCTGCGAGAACCGCCTCCGCGTCAGCATCTGGGACACCAACCCCACCATCCCCGCACCCTTCGACGCCCCGCCCAGCCCCCTCGACCGCTTCACGGCCCTCACCGAGGCCGCCGCCAACCTGGACGCGACCTCGGGGCGCGGCCTGCTCATCGTCCGGCTGTGCGCCGACAACTGGGGCGGCTACCCCCTCGCCGACGACCTCTTCGGCATCAGCGGCAAGCTGCTCTGGTTCGAGCTCACCCCGCAGCAGCACGCATACGAGATCGCCGCCTGACCTCGCACGGACCTTTCCCCCAATCGGGTGATCACCGGTCATTTGCCCCGTGCACATGCTCCGATGACCCTACGTTCACATACATGGTCAGTTCGCGGCACGAGGCCGCACATCGCATCTTTCAAGAACGACCGGAGTTACTCGCGCCGGTATTCCGCATATTGGACGTCCCGCTGCCGAAGGAAGCAGCCGTCGAGGTGCTCACCCCCGACGCCACGGAGATCCGCCCGTTGGAGCGGCGCGTGGACAGCGTGTTGCGCGTCGATCCGCCTGACGGCGGCGGCTTCCTCCTGGCCATCGAGGCTCAGGGACGCCCCGACCCGGACAAGGCCGTCAGCTGGGCCTACTACCTGGCGTTCCTCAAGGCGAAGCACAAGCGCCCGGCGCTTCTCCTGGTGGTCTGCCAGGACAAGTCAACCGCCGACTGGGCGGCGGGGCCCTTCCGGCTCGGCCTGGGCGACTGGACGGCACTGTCCGTACACCCACTGGTCCTAGGCCCCGGGAACGTCCCGGTGATCCTGGACCCCGAGGAGGCCGCCCAGGACCTGACCCTGGCGACCTTCTCGGCCCTGACACATGGCAGCCACCGGGACGCCCCGGCCATACTGAAGGCGCTGGCTCGCGCCATGGGAACGGCCGACCCGGAGTCCGTCAGCTACTACTCGGAATTGCTGGAGATCGGCCTGGAGGGCTTCCCGGCCAAAGACACTTGGAGGAACGAGATGAGCGTGGGTACCTACTTCCCCGGCCGTGGCACCCTCATCGAGGAGACCTTCCTGAAGGGCAAGGCAGAGGGACAGACCGAGGAGCGTGCGCTGGCGGTGCTGCGCGTCCTGGAGAAGAGGGGAGTCGCCATCCCGGCCGAAGCACACGACCGCATCACCGCCTGCACCGACCTGGACGCCCTCGGCCGTTGGCTCGACCGCGCCGTCACCGTCTCCCAGACAGAAGAACTCTTCGCTGAGGACGACTGACGACCATGGCCGTAGTGGGTAGCTACTTCCCCGGTCGGGGGACCCTCATCGAGGAGACCTTCCTCAAAGGCAAAGCGGAGGGCGAACGCCATTCGCGGGTACAGGGCGTGCTCCGCGTTCTGGAGAAGCGAGGGATCGCCTCCCCGCCCGAGACCCGCGACCGCATCACCCACTGCACCGACCTCGACGCCCTGGACCGCTGGTTCGACCGCGCCTTCACCGTGTCCACCGCCGATGAGCTCTTCGCGGAGGAAGAGCCGGGCTGGTAGATCACCGGGCGGGGCCGGGACCGAGCCAGGGGCCGGTGCCACCGGCCGGCGGCCGCCGACGCGGCGGGAGGGGGTGGGGTCGGAGGGGTGGTGCCCTGGACTCTTACGTGTATTTGTGGCGCCAATCCCCGACCAACACAACGCTCCCGGCCAACGGCGCCGTAAATATACGGTCCAGGGCGCCGCCCCGGAGGCCCCGCCCCCGCCACCCACCACGAACAGCAGGCGCACCCCAGCAACCACCGCGTACCCGCCACCCACCACCCAACCGACCGCGCGCCCCACCGCGCACCCCAGCGACCACCGCCCACCGCACCGCGCACCCGCCCCGTGCCACCGGCCGCCCCCGGAACCCACGCCGAACCCCCACCCATCCGGCACCGACCGTGCCTACCCTGGTGGCTTCTGAACGGCGAACAACAGTCACCGGGGGGACGGGGCCTCATGGATCCCGCAGCCATAGCCACACTGGTCCAGGAACTCTTCGTCGCCGACGGGCCGGTGGACCGGCCCGTCCGCATCGCCTCCCTCGTCGCCTTCCAGGGCGACCACCGCACGCTCACCGAACGGGACCTGCCCCGGATCGCCTCCGCGCTCGCCGAAGAACTCAGCGAAGAGATCACCGGAGAAATCGCCGAAGAGACCGCCGATCAGGCAACGCGCCCCGCGCTCACCGACGCGCTCGCCCGCACCCTCCACTCCCTCGGCACCGTCGACCTGGACGACCTACGGGCCGTCCGCCTCGGCCACGAAGCCTTCGCCCGCCACCTCGCCATCGCCGCCCCCGACGCCGACGAGGAACTCAACCCGGCGGACGCCCATACGCACGCCTCGCTGCGCAAGGCCGTCTGCGCGCACATCCTGCGCTTCCTCACCACCCGCTCCCCCTTCGTCGCGGCCGCCGAGGACGCCGCGTTCGAGGAGCGCTACGCCCAGGACATCATCGCCGCCCACGACCACCTCACCATCTACGGCATCGATCTGACCCACTCCCCCGACAGCTGGCCACTGGACGCCGCCTATCTCAGCCTGGAGACCGAGACCGACGGGAGCGGCCCCAGCGCCCCCGCCGAGCAGGCCCTCGCCGGACGCACCCGGGTGCTGCTGTGGGGCGTGGCGGGGTCGGGCAAGACCACGCTGGTGCAGCGGCTCGCGGTCTCCGTGGCGCGCGGCGACCTCCCGGCCCCGCTGGAGGGGCTGCGCGGACGGGTGCCGTTCGTGCTCCCCGTGCGCCGGTTCCGCCGCGACGGCTTCCCGGAGCCGGACGCCTTCCTCTCCGCCGTCCGCTATCCGCACGCCGCCGCACAGCCGCCCGGCTGGGCCGAACGGGTGCTGTCGCGCGGGCGCGGGCTGCTGCTCGTGGACGGCGTGGACGAGGCGCCGGAGGACGAGCGCGAACGGCTCCGCGAAGCGCTCCGCGAACTCCCCACCCGCTATCCGGGAAATGTCTGGCTGGTCACCTCCCGCCCCTCGGCCGTACGGGAGAACTGGCTCGCCTCCGAGCGCTTCACCGAGCTGAAACTCTCCCCGCTCAGCCGCGAGGGCGTCACCGCGTTCATCCGGCGCTGGCATGCGGCGGCCCGCCAGGACATCACCGACCCGATCGATCTGGACCGGCTCAGCGGTTACGAGGAAACGCTGCTGGACGCCGTAAGGATTACCCGGGACCTCGGGCGGCTGGCCACCAATCCACTGATGTGCGGTCTGCTGTGCGCACTGCACCGGGACCGCCGCGGCTATCTGCCGCGCGGCCGGAAAGCCCTCTATGACGCGGCCCTTTCCATGCTCCTGGAGCGGCGCGACCGCGAGCGCGCCATGCTGCCGCCGGATGGAATCGACCTCCCCCAGGAACCGAAGATCCAGCTGCTCCAGAAGCTGGCGCACCGGATGCTCGTCAACGGCCGGTCCGAAATGGACCGGGCCACCGCCCTCGAGACGCTCGGCCGGTACATCCCGGCCATTCCGCACGCGGCGCGGCAGGGCGGGCCGGAGGAGATCTACCGCCATCTGCTCAACCGGACCGGTCTATTGCGCGAGCCCACACCCGGTTCGGTCGATTTCGTGCACCGAACGTTCCAGGACTATCTCAGCGCGAGAGCGGTCGTCGAACGGCACGATTTTGACTTCCTGATCGACCACGCACACCTGGACGACTGGGAAGAAGTGATCAGAATGTCCGTCGCCCTCGCCCGTCCCGATGAATGCGCCTACCTCCTGGAGGGGCTGCTGGCGGCCCGTAAAGACGCCCGCCCGGTCCATGCTCGCCATCGCAAACTCCTGGCGGCCGCATGTCTGGAACACGCTACGGAGCTGGACCCCGAGGTGCGTTCCCGGGTGCATCGCTATACCCGTGATCTGGTACGCCCGACCTCGCTGGAAGGGGCCCGGGCGCTGGGCTGGATCGGGCCTATCGTGCTGGAAATGCTGCCCGATCCCAGCGGGGTATCCGATGAGGAAGCCCACCGGCTGGCCGTCACCGCCACCTCGATAGCCGACGACCGCGCGATCGACTATCTGGTCCGGCTGCGGGACCGCGCCTCCTGGGCGGTACGGGCGCAGCTCGCGGGCGCCTGGCGGCGATATGACACCGACCGTTACGCCGAGGAAATCATCGCCCATCTCGATGAGCGGGAACTCGACTTTCCGGTGTCGGACCCGGAGGAGCTGCGGGCGCTGCGCCGGCTGGGCGGCCGCCCCTGCGTCCAGATAGCCGGGGCGTTCACCCCGGAGCAGCTGGCCGAGGGCCTGGTGGCCGAGCGGCTGACCGAGCTGTGGCTCGCCTACGACCTGGGCGCGGACCTGGACCTGAGCTGGCTGGCGGTCTTCCCGCGACTGGAGATCCTGCGGCTGAGCCACCGCAACGCGGAGGTGACCGGCGTCCCTGAGGGCGTCCAGGTCATCGTGGCGGGCGCCTGAGAGGCGTCGAGGGGCGTCCCGGAGGGGGTTGGACCTGCCCGGCCTCCCGGGGCGTCACAGGACCCCTCAGGGCGCGCCTGCGCGGCACCCGCACAAAACGGCTCGCACAAGCGACTGGCACAAGCGGCTGGCACAAGCGGCTCGCACAAGCGGCTGGCACAAAACGGCCCGCACAAAACGACTCCCGCACAAGCCGCAACCGCACAAGCCGCACCCCGCACAAGCAAGCCGCACCCACGCAAAAGGGGGCCGCCCCGGACCGGGAAACGGTCCGGGGCGGCCCCGAGGCGACGGACGGCTGCGCGTCACGCCTCCTTGCTGAGGTTCGGGCCCGCGCCACCGGCGGCGGACTCGATCGGCGGGGTGTCCGGCAGCGCCGACTTCTCCTCGCCGCGGAAGGTGAACTTCTTCTCCTCACCCTCGCCCTCGGTGTCCACGACCACGATGTGGCCCGGACGCAGCTCGCCGAAGAGGATCTTCTCCGAGAGCACGTCCTCGACCTCGCGCTGGATCGTCCGGCGCAGCGGCCGGGCGCCCAGGACCGGGTCGTAGCCCCGCTTGGCCAGCAGCTTCTTGGCGTCACCGCTGAGCTCGATGCCCATGTCGCGGTCCTTGAGCCGCTCGTCCACCTTGGCGATCATGAGGTCGACGATCTGGATGATGTCGTCCTCGGTGAGCTGGTGGAAGACCACGGTGTCATCGACACGGTTCAGGAACTCGGGGCGGAAGTGCTGCTTCAGCTCCTCGTTGACCTTGGCCTTCATCCGCTCGTAGCCGGTCTTCACATCGCCCTGGGCGGCGAAGCCCAGGTTGAAGCCCTTGGAGATGTCCCGGGTGCCGAGGTTGGTGGTCATGATGATCACCGTGTTCTTGAAGTCCACGACCCGGCCCTGGGAGTCGGTCAGCCGACCGTCCTCCAGGATCTGGAGCAGCGAGTTGAAGATGTCCGGGTGGGCCTTCTCGACCTCGTCGAAGAGGACCACGGAGAACGGCTTGCGGCGCACCTTCTCGGTGAGCTGGCCGCCCTCCTCGTAGCCCACGTATCCGGGCGGGGAGCCGAAGAGCCGCGAGACGGTGTGCTTCTCGCTGAACTCCGACATGTCGAGCGAGATCATCGCGTCCTCGTCGCCGAAGAGGAACTCGGCGAGGGTCTTGCTGAGCTCGGTCTTACCGACGCCGGACGGGCCCGCGAAGATGAACGAGCCACCGGGGCGCTTGGGGTCCTTGAGGCCCGCACGCGTACGCCGGATGGCCTGGGAGAGCGCCTTGATGGCGTCCTTCTGGCCGATGACGCGCTTGTGCAGCTCGTCCTCCATGCGCAGCAGCCGGGAGGACTCCTCCTCGGTGAGCTTGAAGACCGGGATGCCGGTGGCCGTGGCCAGGACCTCGGCGATCAGCTCCTCGTCGACCTCGGCGACGACGTCCATGTCGCCGGCCTTCCACTCCTTCTCCCGCTTCGCCTTGGCGGCCAGGAGCTGCTTCTCCTTGTCGCGCAGGCCCGCGGCCATCTCGAAGTCCTGCGAGTCGATCGCGGACTCCTTCTCCCGGCGCACATCGGCGATCTTCTCGTCGAATTCGCGCAGGTCCGGCGGTGCGGTCATCCGGCGGATCCGCATCCGGGAACCGGCCTCGTCGATCAGGTCGATCGCCTTGTCCGGCAGGAAGCGGTCCGAGATGTAGCGGTCGGCCAGGGTGGCGGCCGCGACCAGGGCCGAGTCCGTGATCGAGACGCGGTGGTGCGCCTCGTAGCGGTCCCGCAGACCCTTGAGGATCTCGATGGTGTGCGGCAGCGACGGCTCGGCGACCTGGATGGGCTGGAAGCGGCGCTCCAGGGCCGCGTCCTTCTCCAGGTACTTGCGGTACTCGTCGAGCGTGGTCGCGCCGATGGTCTGGAGCTCGCCCCGCGCCAGCATCGGCTTCAGGATGCTCGCGGCGTCGATCGCGCCCTCGGCGGCACCCGCACCCACCAGGGTGTGGAGCTCGTCGATGAACAGGATGATGTCGCCGCGGGTGCGGATCTCCTTGAGCACCTTCTTCAGGCGCTCCTCGAAGTCACCGCGGTAGCGGGAGCCGGCGACCAGGGCGCCCAGGTCCAGGGTGTAGAGGTGCTTGTCCTTGAGGGTCTCGGGCACCTCGCCCTTGACGATGGCCTGGGCAAGGCCCTCGACGACCGCCGTCTTGCCGACGCCGGGCTCGCCGATGAGGACCGGGTTGTTCTTGGTGCGGCGCGAGAGCACCTGCATGACCCGCTCGATCTCCTTCTCGCGCCCGATGACCGGGTCGAGCTTGGATTCGCGGGCGGCCTGGGTGAGATTGCGGCCGAACTGGTCCAGGACGAGCGAGGTGGAGGGAGTGCCCTCCGCCGGGCCGCCGGCGGTGGCGGCCTCCTTGCCCTGGTAGCCGGAGAGCAGCTGGATGACCTGCTGCCGCACCCGGTTCAGATCGGCGCCCAGCTTCACGAGGACCTGGGCGGCGACGCCCTCGCCCTCGCGGATCAGGCCGAGCAGGATGTGCTCCGTACCGATGTAGTTGTGGCCGAGCTGAAGGGCCTCGCGGAGCGACAGCTCCAGGACCTTCTTGGCACGGGGGGTGAAGGGGATGTGCCCGGACGGGGCCTGCTGCCCCTGCCCGATGATCTCCTCCACCTGCTGGCGGACCGCCTCGAGCGAAATCCCGAGGCTCTCCAGGGCCTTAGCGGCGACACCCTCACCCTCGTGGATCAGGCCCAGGAGGATGTGTTCGGTGCCGATGTAGTTGTGGTTGAGCATCCGGGCTTCTTCCTGAGCCAGGACGACAACCCGCCGCGCGCGGTCGGTGAACCTCTCGAACATCGTTAATCGCTCCTCAGAGCGGTCAGAAAGATCGGGGACGATCCCCTCCCTGTCCTTCCGCATGCTAGTCCCGCAACCCGGGACAGCTCATTCCAACTGCCGACAACCGTCCGGATCACCCCCGCTCGCACGGGGCAAACAGCCACTGGCCTCCTGCCCGAACAGCCGACAACTGCTTCAACCCGATGGTGCGAGACGATGTTCCCGCAGGCCAGGCATCTACGCCCACCGCCAGTACGCCGATGGCGAACGCCGCTTACTCCTGACACGCGGACCGCCCCTCCCCACTAGGGATGTCTTACCCGCAAGCACAGATACTCCATGCCGTGGAGGCCGGTTCCATCCGCTATGGGCGAACAACCTTGCGCCCGTTCACCGGCCCTGTAGGGCCCCTTATGGGTACGGGACGCATACGGGCCGGTACGGACCGTCATCGCGTACGGAGATCATCACGTACGAACGCGACCGCCCGCGTAACCAAGCGGGCGGGCGGGGAGTTCTGCTGGGCATGATCCTCAGGGCCCACGGCGCGGAGCCGTCCGCGCCGGCCGCCCGGTCTCGCTGGTACGAGCGGGAGCTGGGCTGGCCGACGGCCGGCAGCGATCCCGTCGAATTGCTCACGGGGGTGGCCTTCGACGTCATCGAACTGCCGGCCGTGGCCGGTTTCGCGATGCTGCGGCGCGTACCGCGGACCGGTCCGGTCGCGGTGGAGGGCGCCTGGATGCGGCTCCTGGTGGCCGTCGGCAGCGCGGACGAGCTTCCGGGGCTGCTCGACTGGCTGGAGTGGGGCGGAGTGTCCCTGGACCTGGGCGCGATCGGCGCCGGAGGCCGGATCACCGCGCCATGCCCCGCCCGCTCCTGGCCACCGTCCCTGGCCGCCGGGGCGCCCGGTGGGCGATGCCCGCAGGAGGCCGCCGTATGGCTGCGACCTCCCGACGCGAAGGGCGAGGTGGAGCCGACGCTGCCGAGGGCAGGCTTCGGGGGCGATGGGGGCGCCCCCGATCTCGTACGGCTCGTGAGCACGGCGGCCACGGAGTGCCACCGAGCCCGGTTGGTGCGCGCCCTGCCACTGCCCAGGCAGCGGCGAGCCGGGGAAGGGTGACGCGCTCAGCCGTTGGCCTTCTCATACGCCTCACGGACGGTCGCCGGAACACGGCCGCGGTCGTTGACCTCGTAGCCGTTCTCCTTCGCCCAGGCGCGGATCTTCGCGGTGTCCTGACCGGCGCCACCCGCCGCCGCGCGCGCCTTGCCCCGGCCACCGGAGGCCCGGCCACCGGTGCGCCGGCCGCCCTTGGTGTACGGCTCCAGGGCGTCACGGAGCTTGTCCGCGTTGGTGGTGGTGAGGTCGATCTCGTAGCTCTTGCCGTCCAGAGCGAACGTCACGGTCTCGTCCGCCTCGCCGCCGTCGAGGTCGTCGACAAGAAGGACCTGAACCTTCTGTGCCATGGGGTTCCTTTCAGGGAAAACGGGGGGCTCGGGGGCGCGGCGTTAGCCGCTGATGACTCACCCCCCAGGTAATTACACTACGGGAGAATAGGAAACCGCTTTTCCCGGAAAAACACAAACCCCTCGCGAAGGTTCGACCGATCCACCAAGCGGGAAGGCTCATGGAAGGTCATGTTCCGGAGCTATGTGATAGGGGAGCGATTCGGACATAGGGCCCGCGATCACAGTTGCAGAAGCATCCGGCTGTTGCCAAGGGTGTTCGGCTTCACCCGTTCGAGACCCAGGAACTCGGCGACGCCCTCGTCATAGGAACGCAGGAGCTCGCTGTAGACATCGCCGTCCACCGGCGTCTCGCCGATCTCCACGAAGCCGTGCTTGGTGAAGAACTCGACTTCGAAGGTGAGGCAGAAAATGCGCCGCACGCCCAGCCAGCGTGCGGTCTGTAGCAGCTTGTCAAGCACCAGATGCCCTACACCGGTGCCCTTGAGAGTCCGATCGACGGCGAGAGTGCGGACCTCCGCGAGGTCTTCCCACATGACGTGCAGCGCTCCACAGCCAATGACCTCAGCGTCGTCGTCGCGCTCGGCGACCCAGAACTCCTGGATGTCCTCGTAAAGCGTCACGGTGGCTTTGTCGAGCAGGATGCGATCGTCCACGTACGAGTCGATGAGACGGCGCACTGCCCGAACATCGCTGGTCCGGGCACGGCGGACGGTGACTACTTTTGATAGTGGGGAGGACATGAGCGGACGCTATCGCCCCGGGTCATCGCCCCGACTCACCGGGGCTCTCCCCCGGCTCCCCCAGTTGTGCGACGCGCATGGCATCCCGTAGTGCGTCGCGCTGCTCTTCGGACATCATCCCGAAGAACGCGACGAGTGCGGCCGCTGGGTTGTCACTGGTCGACCACGCTTCGTTCATCAGTGCGGCCGAGTAGGCGGCACGCGTGGAGACCGCGGCATATCGATAGGCGCGGCCTTCCACCTCACGGCGCAGCCAGCCCTTGTGATGCAGGTTGTCCATTACGGTCATGACCGTCGTGTAGGCGATCGAGCGTTCCCGCTGAAGGTCTTCCAGGACTTCCCGGACCGTGACCGGGCGGTTCCACTTCCACACCCGCGTCATGACCGCGTCTTCGAGATCTCCCAATGGCCGAGGCACACCGAGAATAATAGTGGGAGATGTCCCGAATGTCGGGAGGGTTGGACGGGAAATGCCACACGCCCCGGGACGCGACGCGTCCGCGGGGCGTGGTCCGGCGTGATCGGTCCGATCAGGAGGAGGTCTCGCGCTCCGGCACCGGGCGCTCGGCCTCGCCGCTGGCCGCCAGCGCGGCGTCCACCGCGGCGTCCTCCTTGGACTTGTTGGCGCCGCCCTGGCTCTTCACCATCGTCACGATGAGCGCGGTGAAGGCCACGGCCATCACCACGGGCGGGATCAGCGCGGAGACGTAATCCATGGCTCTCGGCCTCCTTTTGCTCGAGACCACCAGATTACGCCGCGCGCCGTGGCCTCCCGGAGCCGGGCACCGGTCCCGGGCGGGGCGTCCCGGGCCGGCGGGTCATGCGGAGCGGGTCCCGGCCCCGGACGCGAGCCTCGAGTCCTGCTCCGGGGGTGGCGAGGGGCGGCGGCGCTTGGGCGGGAAGACCTCCGCCGGCGTGGGCACCGGACGCCCCGGGCGCGGCGCCCGGCGGCCCGGCTCCCTCCGCTTCGGCTCCTCGCGATCGCCGTGCTCCGGCGGCGTGGGCTTCTTACGGGGCTCACGCTTCTGCTCGTCGGACTGGAGCACGACCCCGGGCCCCCTCCGGGCCCCCTGCTCGGCCGTCCCGGACGCCACCGAGACCCCGCCGGGCAGGGCGCGCAGCCGGGGCGCCACGGGGCGCGTACGCGGCTCCACAACGGCGCCGACGGCACCGGCGCGCTCCGCGAGCCGGGCGCGTACGCCCCGCTCGGCAAGGCGCTCGCAGTGGTTCAGCAGCGCGCGCCGGCGCGTCGCCTCGCCGCCCCCGGCGGCCGACCCGCACAGCGCGCGGAGCGCGGCCAGATCCTCGGCCAGCGGCTCGTAACCGGTCGCCAGGGCGCCCTGGAGCTGCTCGAGATAGCCGACGGCGGCGCCGGGCAGGGCGGCGCGGTAGCGGGCCAGCTCGTCGAGCAGGAACGCTCGCAGCCGCCCGCCCTCGCGGACCGCTTCGTCCACGGCCTCGGCGAGCCGGAGACAGTCCTGGACCTCCTCCGCCCGGTCCGGGCCGAGGGGGCCGGCGGAGGGGGTGACGGGGTCGGGTTGGAGGGCGATGGCGAGGGCGCGTCGGAGCACACGCAGCTCATCCGCACTGAACGCCATTCCGCCGCGGGATCCATATGGCGTGGGCATGGGGCGACTTTAAGTGCTAAGCGGACAAATTTCGCTGAGCGCAGGACGGTGCGGCGCGTTGCGGACGCCGAGCCGCCATACGGGGGAAGCGCCGGACGGGACCGCGCCGAGGCGGCCCCGTCCGGACCCGGCACCCGGGGGCGGACCGTCGCATCCGGGTGCCGGTGTACATGGTTGACGGCCGTTCCGCTTGTCAATACGGAATTCGATGTGCCGTCTTTCCCTTGACCACCCCTTGCCCCATTGGCGAAGAGCGATCAGTTGCGCAGGACGAATCCCGAGTGCGGGAATTCGTTTCGTAATGCCGTCAATGCGGTCGAGCACCCGGGTGAAGAGCAGGTGAAGAGCTGATCGCCGGTGCTCAGCCGCGCGAGACGTTCCGCTCGTAGACCAGTCTGAGGCCGATCAGGGTCAACCAGGGCTCATGCTCATCGATCACTGAGGATTCTCCTAGCACCATGGGCGCCAGACCGCCGGTGGCGATCACGGTGACATCCTCGGGGTCCTGGGCGAGCTCGCGCGCCATACGGCGGACGATTCCGTCCACCTGGCCGGCGAAGCCGTAGAGGATGCCGGACTGCATGGCCTCCACCGTGTTCTTACCGATCACGCTGCGCGGGCGGGCCAGCTCGATCTTGCGCAATTGCGCCCCGCGTACGCCCAGCGCCTCGACCGAGATCTCGATGCCCGGCGCGATCACCCCGCCCACGTACTCCCCGCGCGCGCTGACCGCGTCGAAGGTCGTCGCGGTGCCGAAGTCGACCACCACGCACGGGCCCTCGTAGAGCTCCACGGCGGCCAGCGCGTTGATGATCCGGTCGGCGCCGACCTCCTTGGGGTTGTCCACCAGGATCGGCACACCGGTCTTCACGCCCGGCTCGACCAGGACGGACGGCACATCGCCGTAGTAGCGCCGGGTCACCTCGCGCAGCTCGTGGAGGACGGAGGGGACGGTGGAGCAGATGGAGATGCCCGCGATCCCGTCACCCAGCTCCTCGCCGAGCAGCGGGTGCATGCCCATCAGCCCCTGGAGCAGGACGGCGAGTTCATCGGCGGTGCGGCGGGCGTCGGTGGAGATCCGCCAGTGCTCGACGATCTCGTCGCCGTCGAAGAGGCCCAGCACGGTGTGGGTGTTCCCGACGTCGATGGTCAACAGCATGGGCGGCACCGCTTCCGGTCGGGCTCACGGCCGAGGGCGAGCCCCGGGGTGGTGGGTGGGGCGACGGGCGGGCGTGTGTTTCCGACGTCGATGGTCAGGAGCATCGCTTACTTCTCCTCGGCCTCGCGCAGGTCCAGGCCGATGTCCAGGATCGGGGAGGAGTGGGTGAGCGCGCCGACCGCCAGATAGTCGACGCCCGTCTCGGCGTACGTACGGGCGCGTGCGAGCGTCAGCCGTCCCGAGGACTCCAGCGCGGCGCGCCCGGCGACCAGCTCGACGGCCTCGCGGGTCCGCTCCGGGGTGAAGTTGTCCAGCAGGATGAGATCGGCGCCCGCCGCCAGGACCGGCGGGATCTGCTCCAGGGTGTCGACCTCCACCTCGATCGGCACATCCGGGAACTCGGCCCGTACGGCGCCGAACGCCTCCGCGACCCCGCCCGCCGCGATCACGTGGTTGTCCTTCACCAGCGCGGCGTCCGAGAGCGACATCCGGTGGTTGACCCCGCCGCCGCAGCGCACCGCGTACTTCTCCAGGGCGCGCAGCCCCGGTGTGGTCTTACGGGTGTCACGGACCCTGGTCCTCGTCCCCTCCAGGGCGTCGGCCCAGGCGCGGGTCGCGGTCGCGATACCGGACAGCCGGCACAGCAGATTGAGCGCGCTGCGCTCGCCGGTGAGCAGGTCGCGGGTGCGGGTGCGGACGCTGAGCAGCTTCTGGCCGGGCTCCACCCGGTCGCCGTCCTCGACATGCCGCTCGACCTCGAACTCGTCCGTGCAGACCACGGACAGGATCGCCTCGGCGATCCGCAGCCCCGCGACGGTGCCCGCCTCACGGGCCGTGAAGTCGCCGGTGGCGAAGGCGTCCTCGGGGACGGTGGCCACGGTGGTGACGTCCACGCCCTGGTCGAGGTCCTCCTCGATGGCCATATGGGCGATGTCCTCGACCTGGACGGGGTCGAGTCCGGCGCGGATCAGCAGCCCGGCCAGATCGGGGTCGAGACCGCACTCCATCGGGTCGAGTTCACCGTCGTCACCGCCGCAGCCGCAGGCGTCGCCGCAGCCGCCCCCCTCACCGGGGCCGCCGATCTGGAGCAGCGGCAGGGACACGGGTGGCTGACGGTCTTCGGAAGTGCTGCTGCTCACGGGCGGGACTCCGTCTCGGCTCGGGGGGTGGTCGATGGGGGAAACGCTTCGGAGTCCGTGGCACGGACATCGAGGGCGCCGTCCGGGCGGAGGGTGACCAGCAGATGGCGGCGCCAGGCGGTGTCGTCCCGCTCGGGGCGGTCCTCGCGCCAGTGGCAGCCGCGGGTCTCCTCGCGGCGGAGCGCGGCGGCCACCAGGACCCGGGCGACGAGATGGAGGTTGGTGGCCTCCCAGGTCTCGACCCCGGGCTCGGCCGTCTTGCCGTCCCGCCGCAGCTGCGCCACGGCGTCGTCCTGGACGCGGTCCAGCCGGTCGGCGGCGCGGGCCAGGCTCTCGGCGGAGCGGAGCACCCCGGCGCCGTGGGTCATGATGTGCTGGATCTCGTAGCGGGCCTCGGAGGCGAGCAGGGGCGCGTCGCCGGAAGCGGCGGGAGCCGATGGCCGCTCGCGTCCCGCGGACTCCGCCCCGGCGGTCATGACCGCCGCGGTGGTGTCCTCCGCGGTGATGTCTTCGGCGGTGACGTCCTCGGCGATGCGCTCCGCGAAGACCAGGCCCTCCAGAAGGGAGTTGGAGGCCAGCCGGTTGGCGCCGTGGACGCCGGTGCAGGCGACCTCCCCGCACGCGTAGAGGCCGGGGACGGTGGTGCGCCCGCGCAGATCGGTGCGGACCCCGCCGCTCGCGTAGTGCGCGGCCGGGGCGACCGGGATGGGCTCGGTCACCGGGTCGATGCCGTGCGCGCGGCAGGCGGCGAGGATGGTCGGGAAGCGCCGCCCCCACATCTCGGCCCCGAAGTGGCGCGCGTCCAGGTACATGTGCTCGGCGCCGCGCTCCCGCATCCGCCGCATGATGCCCTTGGCGACGATGTCGCGGGGCGCCAGCTCGGCCAGTTCGTGCTGCCCGCGCATGAACCGCACCCCGTCGGCGTCCACGAGGTGGGCGCCCTCGCCGCGCACCGCTTCCGAGACCAGCGGCTGCTGGCCCTCCGCGTCCGGGCCCAGCCACAGCACCGTGGGATGGAACTGTACGAACTCCAGATCGCTGACCTCGGCCCCCGCGCGCAGCGCGAGCGCGACCCCGTCGCCGGTGGAGACGGCGGGGTTGGTGGTGGCGGAGAAGATCTGGCCCATGCCGCCCGTGGCGAGCACGACCGCGTCCGCCCTTACGGCGCCCACGCCGTCCCGCTGGCCCTCGCCCATGACGTGCAGGGTGACCCCGGCCGCCCGGCCGGAGCCGTCCTTGAGCAGATCGAGTACCAGGGCGTTCTCCACGGTCTCGATACCGGCCGCGCGGACCGCCTCGACCAGCGCCCGGGAGATCTCCGCGCCGGTCGCGTCGCCGCCCGCGTGGGCGATCCGGCGGCGGTGGTGGCCGCCCTCGCGGGTCAGCAGGATCTCGCCGGTGGCGTCGTCGGCGTCGAAGCGGGCGCCGGTGGCGATGAGCCGGCGCACCGCGTCGGGGCCCTCGGTGACCAGCGCCCGCACCGCCTGCTCGTCGCAGAGCCCGGCACCGGCCACCAGGGTGTCGTCCAGGTGTTGCCCGGGGGTGTCGCCCTCGCCGAGGGCGGCGGCTATGCCGCCCTGGGCCCAGCGCGTGGAGCCGTCGTCCAGGCGGGCCTTGGTGACCACGGTGACCTTGGCCCCGGCCGCGGCGCAGCGCAGCGCCACGGTCAGCCCGGCGACCCCGGAGCCGACGACCACGACATCGGCCTCGGTGGCCCAGCCGGGGGCGGGGGCGCGCAGGGCGGTGGCGGGGGCGGCGGCCACGGCCGCCGGGCGCCCGGTCGGACGGGTCATCGGGCGGCTCCGATCCACAGGCGGACGTTGTCTATCAGGCGGGTGGCGCCGACCTTCGCGGCGACGGCCAGCACGGCCTCGCCAGTGTGGCCGTCGGAGACCTCGGTGAAGTCGGCGGGGTCGACCAGGGCCAGATAGTCCAGGACGAGCGGCGGTTCGAGCCCCGCCGCCTCGTCGAGCACCGTCCGCGCCGCGGACCGCACCGCGGCGGGCGACGCGACCCGTATGAGCTCGTGCTCCTCGGACCCGGCCGGGCCCTCCCCGGCCGCCAGCAGCCCCGCGTCGCGCCCCGCGAACAGCGCCCGGGACAGGGCCAGCGCGGTGTCCCGCTCCTGGGCCGTCAGATAGCGGTTACGGCTGGAGAGGGCGAGCCCGTCGCCCTCCCGGACGGTGGGGACGCCGACGATCTCCACGGGGAAGTTCAGATCGCGGACCATCCGGCGGACCAGCGACAGCTGCTGGGCGTCCTTCTCGCCGAAGAAGGCGATGTCCGGGCGGGTGAGATGGAGCAGCTTGCCGACGACGGTGAGCATCCCGTCGAAGTGGCCGGGGCGCGAGGCGCCCTCGTAGCGCTCGCCCAGGGTCCCGGCGGTGATCCGGACGCCCGGCTCGCCGCCCGGATAGACCTCCTCGGCGGTGGGGGCGAAGACGATGTCCGCGCCCGCCTCGGCCGCCACCTTGAGGTCGGCGTCGAGGGTGCGCGGATAGCGGTCGAGGTCCTCGCCCGCGCCGAACTGCAACGGGTTGACGAAGATGGTGACGGTCACCATGCCCTTGGCGCCCACCCGGGCGCGGGCGGCGCGGATGAGCGAGGCGTGCCCGTCGTGCAGCGCGCCCATGGTCATCACGACGGCCGTGCGCCCCGGCACGGCGAAGTGGGCGAGCGCCGCGTCCAGATCCGGGCGATGACGGAACAGCTCCACATCCGGCTCCCCTGGAAGCGCCTTGGTCCACAGCTTCGGGCTCATGCCTCACTACCTCCCCGGCCCCGCGCGTCGGTCACGTCCGAGAGCACGCCCAGCAGGTCCTCGGCGAGCTCCGGCTTGAGCAGGCCGTGCGCGAGCGCCCGGTCCGCGGTCGTACGGGCCATGGCCAGATACCCGGCGACGGCGTGCGGGGCGTGCCGCCGCAACTCGGCGACATGGGCGGCGACCGTGCCCGCGTCGCCGCGCGCCACCGGGCCGGTGAGCGCGGCGTCGCCGCTGCGCAGCGCGTTGTCCAGCGCGGCGCCGAGGAGGGGGCCGAGCATCCGGTCGGGGGCCTCGACCCCGGATGCGCGCAGCAGCTCCAGGGACTGGGCGACCAGCGTGGTGAGGTGGTTGGCGCCGATGGCGAGGGCGGCGTGATAGAGCGGACGGGACTCCTCCGCGATCCACTCCGGCTCCCCGCCCATCTCGATGACCAGCGCCTCGGCCGCCAGCCGCAGCTCCTCGGGCGCGGTGACGCCGAAGGAGCAGCCGGCCAGCCTCTGGACGTCCACCGAGGTGCCGGTGAAGGTCATGACGGGGTGCAGCGCGAGCGGCAGCGCACCGGCCCGCAGCGCGGGCTCCAGCACGCCGACGCCGTAGCGCCCCGAGGTGTGCACCAGCAGCTGGCCGGGGCGCACCGCACCGGTCTCGGCGAGGCCGCCGACCAGCTCGGGCAGCGCGTCGTCGGGGACGGTGAGCAGCACCAGCTCGGCCCGCGCCAGCACCTCGGAGGGCGGCACGACGGGGACTTCGGGAAGCAGGGCGGCGGCCCGGCGCACGGAGGCGTCGGAGACACCTGACGCGGCGACCGGGCGGTGCCCGGCGAGTCTCAGCGAGGCGGCGAGGGCCGGGCCGACGCGGCCCGCGCCGACGACCCCGACGGTGAGCCGGGCAGGTCGGTCCTGCGGCTCAGGCAGTGGTTGAGCGTTCACGCGACAACGGCCTTCCGTTCCAGTCCTCAGGGGGTACCGGACGATTCCCCGCCATGCTACGCGAGTGTTTCCGGGGGGTTTGGCCGCACGCCCGGGCCTGTGGACAACTCTGTGGTCCGATGGACAGGCGTGCGACATGATCAGCCCATGACGGACGGGACGGACGAGCCAGACGAGGCAGACGAGGCAGACGAGATGGACGGCACGGGCGGCGGGACGGAGCGGGCCGCGCGGGCTCGCCGCCTCGCGGCCTGGCACGGCGCCGAGCGGACGCTCGCCCGCGGGCCCGCCGAGGTGCGGATCGCGGAGCGGCTGGCCGCCCTCACCACCGCCCTCACGGCCGGCACCGCGTCGTACGACGGGGACGGCTGGGTGGACATCTACGGCGACGGCATCGTCGAGGAGCTGGAGCGGCGGGTCGCCGGGCTGCTCGGCATGGAGGCCGCGGCGTTCTTCCCCACCGGCACCATGGCGCAGCAGGTCGCGCTGCGCTGCTGGGCGGGGCGCACCGGCAGTCCGGTGGTGGCGCTGCATCCGCTGGCCCATCTGGACATGCACGAGCGGGACGCGTATCTGACGGTGAGCGGGCTGCGCGCGGTGCGTCCGACCGGCGAGCCGCGGCCGCCCACCGCCGAGGAGATCCGGGGCCTGGACGAGCCGTTCGGCACCCTCGCCCTCGAACTCCCCCTCCGCGACGCCGGATTCGTGCTGCCCGAGTGGGACGAGCTGGTCGCGGCCGTGGCGGCGGCCCGGGAGCGGGACGCGGTGGTGCACTTCGACGGGGCGCGGCTGTGGGAGTGCACGGCGCACTTCGGCCGGGAGCTGCCGGAGATCGCCGCCCTGGCGGACTCCGTCTATGTGTCCTTCTACAAGTCGCTCGGCGGCCTCTCGGGAGCGGCGCTGGCCGGGCCCGAGACCCTGGTGACCGAGGCCAGGGCGTGGCGCCACCGGTACGGCGGCCAGCTCTTCCAGCAGTGGCCGGTGGCGCTGGCCGCGCTGGACGGCCTGGACCGCGAGCTGCCGAGGCTGCCGTCGTACGTGGCGCACGCGCGGGTCGTGGCCGAGGCGCTGCGGACGGCGTTCACGGCCGCGGGGGTGGGGTGGTCCCGGGTGCACCCGGAGGTGCCGCACACCCACCAGTTCCAGGTGTGGCTGCCGTATCCGGCGGCGGTGCTGGACGAGGCGGGGGTGCGGCAGGCGGAGGAGACCCGGACGGTGCTGTTCCGTCGCTGGCGGGAGCCGGGGCCGCCCGGCCTGGCCATGACGGAGCTGACGGTCGCCTCATCCGCACTCGAGTGGACGGCCGACGACGTCACGGCCGCGGCCGGTGCCTTCCTCACCCGGGTCCGGGAGCTCACGGAGGGCTGACCGGCGCCGCGCGAACACCTCCCGGACCGCCCTTACGGAGCGCAGGGCATCCGTAAGGCGGCCACGGCGGCCGCAGCGGCGGACCGGGCGGCCCTCCGTCACGGCCCGGAAGTCGCGGTACTCCCGCAGCTCCCGGAGGGTGCGCCAGTCGTGCGGGCCCGGTGCGGGCGGGGCGGGCTCGCCGCGCTGGGCGGCCCGGTACAGGTCGAGTGCGTACTGCTCGGTGAGGGACATGGCTCGAGGGTCCGCCCGGCCCCGGGCGCCGGTCACGCCGTTTGACGATGGGCGTCAAACGAGGGGAACGGCGGGGCCGGGCTCGCGCACCATGGGTCCATGGCCAATGTCATCGACATCGCCGGGCTGCCGCCCGAGCGCATCGTCTTCAGCCCGTCCCCGCTCGCCGAGCTGGGCGCCGCGCTCCATGTGCTGTCCGAGCCCGGCCACCACCCCGGGCTGCACGGCTGGGCCACCGCCACCGCCTCGGCGCTCAAGCCGGATCTCGCGGACCGGCTCTGCGAGGCGGACTTCCTGTGGCGCACCGCCCGCTCCGATCTGCTGCTCCCGGCCGTCCCCGGGGCGACGCTCGCCGAGGAGCTGGACGCGCTGGACCGGATCGACGACGAGACGTTCGTGGCGGCCGCCTTCGAGATCGCCTGCTCCCCCTCGTACACCCGGCACACCCCCTCGCCACTGGTCGACGCGGGCGAACGGGCCCGGGTCCGCGAGATGGCGGCCGCCCGCGGACCGCGCCAGGCGGCCTTCACCGACCGCATGCTGGAGGACCCGGACGGGCTGCGGGTCTGGCTGCGGCGGCTGCTGGAGGACTGCGACCAGGCGTTCTTCGCCGACACCTGGCGGCGGGTGCGGATCCAGCTGGCCGCCGACGCCCGCCACAAGGCCGAGCTGCTCCAGCGCAAGGGGCTCGCGGAGGCGCTGGCGTCGGCCTCCGCCGCGCTGTCGCTGTCGGAGGACGGGGACAGCATCCTGGTCGACAAGCTGGCGGGCGGCCGTACGACGGCGTACGGCGACGGCGTCACCTTCATCCCGACCGCCTTCGGCTGGCCGCATCTCGTCATCGTGCACGCCCCCGGCTGGCGCCCGGTGATCCAGTACCCGGTCGCCGCGCCCGAGCTGCCCCCGCCCGCCGCCCTGGAGCTCGTCCAGCGCCGCCTCGAGGCCCTGGCCCACCCGATGCGGATGCGGCTGTGCCGCACCCTGGCCCGCGGCCCGCACACCACCGGTGAGCTCTCCGAGTCGTACGGCATCACGCCGCCGGAGGTCTCCCGCCATATCGCGGTGCTGAAGAAGGCCGGTCTGCTCACCACCCGCCGCCGCGGCCGCTATGTGCTGCACCAGCTCGATCTGCCGTCGGTGGCCAGGCTGGGCAGCGACTTCCTGGAGAGCGTTCTGCGGTAGGGCGCCGACCCCGCCTAAAATGTCCACCGCACAGTGCACGCGATCGGAACGGCGAGCGGCGGAGGAGCGGCGATGAGCAACCGAAGCCACCGGTCCGCCCCACGCCACACCCACCCCGACGACGTCCCCGTGCGGACCGCGCTCGCGGCGCTCGCCGACCCCGTACGGCTCCAGCTGGTCCGCGAACTGGCCACGGCGGCCGACTGGGAGCACACCTGCGGCACCTTCGACGTCCCCGTGGGCAAGGCGGCGCTCAGCCACCACTTCTCGGTGCTGCGCGCGGCCGGGCTGATCGAGCAGCGCGACCTGGGCCCCAAGCGGGTCAACCGGCTGCGCCGCCCCGAATTCGACCAGCGCTTCCCCGGACTGCTCGACCTGGTCCTCCGCGAGCGGCCGCCGCGGAACGGCGAGGACGCACGGTAGGCGGTGCCAACCGTAAGAGGGCCGTGCCAACCGTATGGACGCCGCGCCCACCGTAAGGACGCCGCCCCCACCGTGCGGACGCCGCCTCAGCGGGCCGGGCCGGTCGGCCCCCCGGCCCGGACCAGTCCGGTCTCGTAGGCCATCACCACCACCTGCACCCGGTCCCGCAGCTCCAACTTGGTGAGGATGCGGCCGACATGGGTCTTCACGGTCGCCTCGGACAGCACCAGCCGCGCCGCGATCTCGCCGTTCGACAGCCCCTGCGCGACCAGCAGCACCACCTCGCGCTCCCGGTCGGTCAGCCGGTCCAGCTCCGGACGGGCCCGGCCCCCGGGGCCACCGGCCCCGCCGCCCGGCAGCATCGGCGCGAACCGGTCCAGCAGCCGGCGCGTGGTGCTGGGCGCGACCACCGCGTCACCGCTGTGCACCGCGCGGATCGCCCCGAGCAGCTCGCCCGGCGGCACATCCTTGAGCATGAAGCCGCCCGCCCCGGCCTTGAGCGCGGAGAAGGCGTACTCGTCCAGGTCGAACGTGGTCAGGATGATGACCTTCGGCGCCCCGTCCCGCTCGCATATCCGCCGGGTCGCTTCCACTCCGTCCAGCTTGGGCATCCGGACGTCCATCAGGACGACGTCCACCTCGGTGGAGCGCAGCACCTGGAGCGCCTCCACCCCGTCGCCCGCCTCGGCGACGACCTCCATATCGGGCTGGGCCGCGAGCACCATCCGGAAGCCGGTGCGCAGCAGCACTTGGTCATCGACGAGCATGACGCGGATCGACATCCCGGACGGTCCCTTCCCTCTGGCCTGACAGCCGGCCTACAGCACGTATCGGATGGCTCAATGAACCGGCTTCAGCGGCAGCAGCGCGCTGATCCGGAAGCCGCCGCCCGGTCGCGGGCCCGCGTCGAGCGTGCCGCCCACCATGCCGACGCGCTCCCGCATCCCGATCAGACCATGGCCGCTGCCGTCCGCGCCGCCGTCCTCGTACATCTCGCGCTGCGCGCCCCGCCCGTCGTCCTCGACCAGCAGCCCGAGCCCGTCGTCGAAGTAGGTGAGGCGGACGCTCGCGCCCACGTCCGGGCCGCCGTGCTTACGGGTGTTGGTGAGCGCTTCCTGCACGATCCGGTACGCGGTCAGCTCGACCCCGCTGGGGAGCTGGCGCGGGCTGCCCACGACCTTGAAGTCCACCGGGAGCCCGGCGCCCCGCACCTGCTCCACGAGTTCGTCGATCTGCTCGACGTCCGGCTGCGGTACGTAGTCGTTCTCCTCGCCCGGCTCCCCGGTGCGCAACACGCCCAGCAGCCGCCGCATCTCGGCGAGCGCCTGGCGGCCGGTGCCGGAGATCGTCTCCAGCGCCTGCCGGGTCTGCTCGGGCGAGGAGTCCAGGACGTACGCGGCGCCGTCCGCCTGCACCACCATCACCGACACGTTGTGCGCCACGACATCGTGCAGCTCCCGTGCGATCCGGGCGCGCTCGGCGGCCACCGCGACCTTCGACTGCGCCTCGCGCTCCTTCTCCAGCCGGGCGGCCCGCTCCTCGAGCTGTGCGTAGTAGGCGCGGCGGGTGCGGATCGAGTCGCCGAGCACCCAGGCCAGGGCGAAGGGGATGGAGACGAAGACCGCTGAGACCACGTCCTCCCACCAGCCCTGCTGGGAGTGCGGCCAGCGGAGGGTGGCGAGGGGGGCCGCGCTGATCGCCACGCCCAGCGCGAAGCGGGAGGCGGGGCGCGAGGAGGTGACCGCCACCGTGTAGACGATCACCAGCATGGCGAAGTCGGCCGCATTGGGCTCGACATTCGCGGCCATCTGGGCGAGACCGCACAGGATGGCCAGCACCAGCATCTTCTCGGGGGCGCGGCGGCGCAGCGCGACCGTCGCCCCCAGCGCCAGCACGATCGGCACGCCCGCGAGGCGGGAGCCCCGGCCCATCGACGCCTCCACGAGCCACAGGAACCCGGAAGCGACAAGGAGGACGGCCCAGAAGGTGTCCACCCCTGTCGGATGCCTGCGGAGAAATTCGTAGAGGCGCTGCACGTCACCCAGCGTAGGCATCGCCGGAGCCCTCCCGGGTCAGCCCGAGGGGCGATCCGCGACGCCCGGCCCTACTCCCCAAGGTGGAGACCACTCCGCATAGCGTGGCGGTGTGGCGAGTGAGAAGCATGAGTGGAGCGGATGGCGTACGGCGGCCGAACGCGCGCTGTACGGAGCGGGCGGCTTCTTCCGCCGCCCGGAGGGTCCGGCCGGGCATTTCCGCACGTCGGTGCATGCCTCACCGCTGTTCGCGCGGGCGGTCGCGGAGCTGCTGTGCCGGGTGGACGAGGCGCTGGGGCGCCCCGCCGAGGTGGCGCTGGTGGACCTGGGCGCCGGCCGTGGCGAGCTGCTCACCCGGGTGCTCGCCCTGGCCCCCGGTCTGCCGCACGGGCTGGGGCGGCGGCTGCGTCCTTACGCGGTGGAGCGGGCGGAGCGGCCGGCGGGCCTGGACGGGCGGATCGGCTGGCTCGACGCCCCGCCGGAGGGGTGCACGGGGCTGCTGTTCGCCAATGAGTGGCTCGACAACGTGCCCGTGGACGTTGCCGAGACCGACGCTGACGGCGTGCCCCGCCGGGTCGAGGTGGATCTCGCCTCCCTGGACGGCGCCGAGCGGCTGGGCGACCCGGTGGACGGCGCGGACGCGGCATGGCTGGCCCGCTGGTGGCCCCTGGCGGGCGCCGAACCGGGACTGCGCGCCGAGATCGGCCATCCGCGCGAGGCGGCCTGGGCGCGGGCCGTCGGCTCCCTGCGGGCGGGCCTCGCGGTCGCCGTCGACTACGCCCATGAACGCGCCACCCGGCCGCCCTTCGGCACGCTGACCGGCTTCCGCGACGGGCGCGAGGTCCGGCCCGTCCCGGACGGGTCCTGCGATCTGACGGCGCATGTCGCGATGGACGCGTGCGCTGCCGTGATGAACGTGTCCGGCGCCGGGATGGACGCGTCCGGCACCGCGATGGACGCGTACGCGTCCGGCGCCGCGATGGACGCGTACGCGTCCGGCGCCGGGATGGACGCGTCCGGCACCGCGATGGACGCGTACGGCGCTGCGCCCGCCGCAACGCCCGCCGACGCGTCCACCACCGCGGCCACTACCGCGTCCGCCGCCAAGGCCGCCGACGCGGCCGGGCCCGGCGCCGGGCTGCTGACCCAGCGGGAGGCGCTGCGCGCCCTGGGCCTCGACGCCCGCCGCCCCCCGCTCGCCCTGGCCTCCACCGACCCCACCGCCTACGTCCGCGCCCTGAGCGCGGCGGGCGAGGCCGCGGAGCTGACCGACCCCGCGGGCTTCGGCGCCTTCACCTGGCTCCTCCACCCGGTGAACCTGCCCCACGACGTGCTCCGGCCGTAGGGGTGCCCGGCGGAGCTTGGCGCCTGCGGCGGGCTGCTTTCCCCTACCCGCCCCTTCCCGAAACTGGGGCTCCGCCCCAGACGCCGGGCCCTGCCACGCGACCGACCCACAAATCGCCACCACACGGGACGCAGCGGGACACGGAAAGCACCGATACGCGACTCCGCCGGGCGGGGGGCACCGCCCCTGGGGGTGGCGCCCCCAGACCCGGGCCCTGCCACGCAGCGCATCGATGACGCGACTCCGCCGCCCGGGGCACCGCCCCAGACCACCAGGCCCACGCCCGAAGCCCCTGCCACGCGACCGACCCGCAAATCGCCACCACACGGGACGCAGCGGGACACGGAAAGCACCGATACGCGACTCCGCCGGGCCGGGGCACCGCCCCTGGGGGTGGCGCCCCCAGACCCGGGCCCTGCCACGCAGCGCATCGATGACGCGACTCCGCCGGGCGGGGGCACCGCCCCTGGGGGTGGTGCCCCCAGGCCCCGGGGTCCAGGGGCGGAGCCCCTGGTATCGGGAAGGGGCGGGTAGGGGAAAGACCCGCCGGGCAACTGAGAGACTGGTACGCATGACGGAGACGACAGTCGGCATCGGCGGCGCCGCCGAGAGCACGGACATGGTGCTCAACATCGGCCCACAGCACCCCTCCACCCACGGAGTGCTACGGCTGCGGCTGGTCCTCGACGGGGAGCGGATCCAGAGCGCCGAGCCGGTGATCGGCTATATGCACCGGGGCGCGGAGAAGCTCTTCGAGGCGCGCGACTACCGCCAGATCATCATGCTCGCCAACCGTCACGACTGGCTCTCCGCCTTCTCCAACGAACTCGGCGTCGTACTCGCCGTCGAGCGGATGCTGGGCATGGAGGTCCCCGAGCGCGCGGTGTGGACCCGTACCCTCCTCGCGGAGCTCAACCGGGTCCTGAACCACCTGATGTTCCTCGGCTCCTACCCCCTGGAGCTGGGCGGCATCACGCCGATCTTCCACGCGTTCCGGGAGCGCGAGGACCTCCAGCACGTCATGGAGGAGATCTCCGGCGGCCGGATGCACTACATGTTCAACCGGGTCGGCGGCCTCAAGGACGACCTCCCGGCGGGCTGGCTGGGCCGGGCCCGGCAGGCCGTGGCCGAGGTGCGCTCGCGGATGGGCGTGTACGACGACCTGGTGCTCGGCAACGAGATCTTCCGGGGCCGCACCCGCGGCGTAGGCGTCCTGGCCCGCGAGACGGTGCACGCGTACGGGGTCAGCGGCCCCATCGCCCGGGCCTCGGGCGTCGACTTCGATCTGCGGCGCGACGAGCCGTACCTGGCCTACGCCGAGCTCCGGGACGTCCTCGAGGTCGCCATCCGCGAGGAGGGCGACTGCCTCGCCCGGTTCGAATGCCTGCTGGAGCAGACGCACACCTCGCTGGCGCTGGCCGACGCCTGCCTGGACCGGCTGGACGAGCTTCCGCCGGGGCCGATCAACCAGCGGCTGCCGAAGGTGCTCAAGGCGCCCGAGGGCCACACCTACGCCTGGACCGAGAACCCGCTCGGCCTCAACGGCTACTACCTCGTCTCCAAGGGCGAGAAGACGCCGTACCGGCTGAAGCTCCGCTCGGCGTCGTACAACAACATCCAGGCGCTCACCGAGCTGCTGCCGGGCACCCTTGTCGCCGACATGGTGGCGATCCTGGGGTCGCTCTTCTTCGTCGTCGGCGACATCGACAAGTAGGTCGGCGAGAAGTAGGTCGGCGAGAAGTAGGTCGGCGAGGCCGAACGGGCGGGCGGGCGGGCCGCGCGGGCCGCGCGGGCGATCCCTCACGAGATCGCGCTGCGCAGCTCCCCGAGGTCGATCTGCTCCGTCTCGTCGTGCGCGGTCAGGTCGATGACCTCGCCCACCGCGCCCTTCCTGGTCTCCGCCAGGGTCTCGTCGCCGATCACGTCCGCGAGGTCCTCCTCGGCGGCCGGTTCGGGCTCCCGCTTCTGCTTCTTCGATTGCTTCTTCTGGGTGCCGAAGTAGTCGAAGCCGCTCTCCGAACGGGAGGCGGCCCGGCGTGCCGCGGCATACGGCACCACCGCCGAGGCGGCCGTACGGGCGTGGGCGCGCGGCTCCTGCGGGCCGTCGCCGTCCTGCCCGCCGGCCGCCGGGGGCTTCCCCAGCGTGGCGGCACCGTCCTTGCCCCGGCTCTCGCGCGGGCCCTTGCGGTCGTCACGCTCCGCGTCCCGCTCCGGGTCCTGCTCCGCGGCCTCGGCCTCGGCCTTGGCGGCAGCGGCGGCGGCCTGCTCCCGCCGCTCCTTCTGCCGCCGGGCGCTCTCCCTGAGCCGGCTCAGGGCCTCGTCGGCCTTGGCGTACGCGGCGGCAGACGGCAGCCCGGTGGGGATCTCGTCCGGCTCGTCGTCGGAGTCGACGGACCCGGTGGACCCGGTGGACGCGACGGACCCGACGGACCCGGCGGCCTCCAGCGCCTTCGCCGGGGACGCGGCCTCCAGCGCGAGCCGGCGGCGGCCCTCCAGGGCGCTGGCCCGCTCGGTCTCGGCCGTGGCGTAGCGGCGCAGCAGCTCGGCGTGCTCGTTGCGTAGCCGGGCGAGTTCGGCGCGCTTGGCGCGCAGCCGGGTGTTGAGCGCGCCGCGGAGCTCGCTCGCCTTCTCGGCGTCCGCCTCGAGCTCCGCGATCCGCTCCTCGTACTTCATCTCCTGGCGCGCGGTCTCGCTCGCGGCCTCCGCGACCCGGCGACCGGCCGAGCGGTCCCAGCGGCGCATCAGATAGGCGCCGACGACCGCGGCGCCGGCCGCGGTCGCGGCCAGCCCACGGATCACGACCGTGTCGCCGACCAGCCAGGCACCGGCGGCGCAGGTTATTGACGCGACTGCGACCGAAGCGGAGGGGAGGAGCCTGTGCAGGGGTGGGGATTGGCGGTGGCGTCCACGTGGCATGGCCCGAAACCTACCGCGTTAAGGGGTCGCTTGGGTGCCCGCCGGGCCAGATCTGTTGTCAATCCGTTGGCAAATACGGCGGTTGTGCGGCCGAGATCCCGTGCCGAGCCCGTGCCGAGCCCGTGCCAAGCCCTTCCGAGCGGGGATTTGATCCTACTTCACCAGCCCCTTGTCCCGCAGGTAGTCGCCGGCGACATCCGCCGGCTTGAGCCGCTCGGCGTCAACTTTCTTGTTGAGTTCCCTCAGATCGGCGGTCGTCAGCGCCTTGGTGAGCTTGTTCAGCGAGTCCGCGATCTTCTGTGAACCGGCGGACTTCGCATTCACCACGGGAAGTACGTTGTCGGCATTCTGGAGATTTTTGTCGTCGCCGAGCAGCACGAGCCCGAACTGATCCAGCGTGCTGTCCGTGGTCGTGGTCAGGACCATCTGGTCCTTGCCGTCCTTGACGGCCTGCTTGGCCTGGACGCTGCCGATGTCCAGCGGGTCGATCCCGGCGATGTCGATGCCGTACTTCTTCTCCAGACCCGGCTGGCAGAAGGGCCGCTTGGGGCATTCGTCGCCCGCCGCCAGGGTGACCTTCTGCTTGGACTTGCCGAGGTCGGAGAGGGTCTTGAGACCGTGTTTCTTCGCGAAGTCAGCGCTGACCGCGAAGGCGTTCTGGTCCACGGCCTTGCCGGGCTCCAGCACCTTCAGCCCACGCGGTTCGGCGAGCTTCTTCAGCGCCGCGACCGTCTTGGTCACGTCCGAGGAGGCCACCGGGGCGGCATTCGACCCGTTCTTCTTCTGGTTGAGGAATTCGGCCAGCGTCGCCGCGTACTCCGGCACCACATCCATCTGGCCCTTCTCCAGGGCCGGTTCATACAGCTCACGGGCGTCCACCGTCTTGATCGAGGTGGAATAGCCGGCGTCCTCCAGAACCCCCGCGTACAGCTCCGCGAGGATCTTCGACTCGGAGAAGGAGGCGGAGCCGATCACCAGCGAGCCCTTGCCCGGTTTACCGGAACTGTCGCCGCCGCTCGACTTCTCCAGGCTGTCCCCGCCACAGGCGGTCAGCCCGGCCGCCAGCACCGCGACCCCCGCCACGGCGGCCGCCGCCCGATTGATCTTATCCATGGTTCCCCATCCGTTGTTGTGGCCGCGGTTGTGTGGCCGCGTTGTCGGCGCATTCCGCGTCATCCGCGCCTTCCGCGCTTTCCGCGTCATCCGCGCTTTCCGCGTCGTCCGCGATCTATGCGTCATCCGCGCTGTCCGCGCTCCCCGCGCCGTCCGCCCTGGGTGCCCGCACGCCTTCGCGCCCGGTCGCGGGAGGGCCCGGCCCGCGGGTTCTACGTCGTGAGCGCCGGTGAGGCCGGCGCCTGGTCGGCGGGCGGGCGCCGGGCCGCGGTCGACCGCCGCCCCGTCCTGCGCCGCATCGGGTCCAGCACCAGGCCCAGCAGTACGAAGACGCCCTCGACCACCAGCGCGAGGGCCGCGACCAGCACCGCGCCGGCCACCACCTGCGGGGTGTCGGTGAGCCGGAAGCCCGCCGTGATGATCCGGCCGAGACCGCCGCCGCCCGGCAGCGCGGCCAGTGTCGCGGTGGCCACGACCTGCACCGCGGCCGTCCGTACGCCCGTCATGATCAGCGGGAACGCCAGCGGCAGCTCGACCCGGCGGATCAGCTGCCCGCCGGTCATCCCCATGCCGCGGGCCGCCTCCACGACCTCCCGGTCCGCCTCGTGCACCCCCACATAGGCGTTGGTGAGCAGCGGCGGGATGGCGAACAGCACCAGCGCGATGATCGTGGGCCACTGGCCGTGCGTCCCCAGCGGGCTGAGCAGCAACAGCACCAGTACGGCGAAGGTGGGCACGGCGCGCCCCGCGTTGGAGATGTTCACCGCGAGCGCGCCGCCCTTGCCGATGTGGCCGAGGGCCACGGCGATCGGCAGCGCCACCGCGCAGGAGATCGCCAGGCAGACGAAGGTCAGGAACAGATGCTGGCCCAGCCGGTGCCACACCCCGTCGGGGCCCGCCCAGTGCGAGCCGGTGGCCAGCCAGGTCCACGCCTTGGCGACGACGTCCATCAGGTGGTGCCCTTCCGACTCTTGCGTGCCCACGGCGTCAGCAGCCGCTGGAGGCCGAGCAGCAGCAGATCCGCCACCACCGCCAGCGCCACGCACAGCACCGAGGCGGTGAGCACCTCGGCCTTGAAGAAGCTGCGCATGCCCTCGTAGATGAGGTTGCCGAGGCCGCCGTATCCGATGATCGCGCCCACCGTGGTGAGCGAGACCGTGGAGACGGTGGTGATCCGCAGCCCGGCCATCAGCGCGGGCAGCGCGAGCGGCAGCTCCACGCCGAAGAGCAGCCGCAGCGGGCCGTACCCCATGCCCCGGGCCGCCTCCCGCGCCTCCTCGGGCACCGAGGCGAGACCGGCCATGATGTTGCGCACCAGGATCGTGAGCGAATAGAGCACCAGGCCGGTGACCACCACCGCGGCCGACACTCCGAACACGGGCAGCAGCAGCGAGAACATCGCCAGCGACGGCACCGTGTAGAGGATCGTGGTCAGCCCCAGCACGGGGCCCGCCACCGACCGCCAGCGGCGGGCCAGCAGCGCCAGCGGAAAGGCGACCAGAAGGCCGATCGCCACCGAGGCGAGCGTGATCCCTACGTGCTCGAGCGTCGCGTCCGTCAGCTCTTGACCGCGTGTGCGTACATACTCACCGCATATCCACTCGTTACTGATCAGACAGTTTCCGTCGGCCATACGCTCACCTCCCCCGTCGGGTCGCGGGCCGGTTGCTCATCACAATTCCAGGTGACCCTAACCCCGGGAGATGACAATCTCGTCCGATCGCCACACAACAGCAACAATGTCTGCCACGAATGCGGCAACAATGGGGAGCCATGATCCGTTTCGAGCATGTCACCAAGCGCTACGCCGATGGCACGACGGCCGTGGACGACCTCTCCTTCGAGGTGTCGGAGGGCGAGCTGGTCACCCTCGTCGGCCCCTCGGGCTGCGGCAAGACGACGACGATGAAGATGGTGAACCGGCTCATCGAGCCGACATCGGGGCGGATCCTGGTGGACGGCGAGGACATCGCCGAGGCGGATCCGGTCGCCCTGCGCCGCCGTATCGGCTATGTCATCCAGCAGGTCGGGCTCTTCCCGCACAAGACCGTGCTGGAGAACACCTCGACCGTGCCGCATCTGCTGGGCTGGCAGCGGAAGAAGGGGCGGGAGCGCGCCGCCGAGCTGCTGGACCTGGTCGGCCTCGACCCGTCCGTCTACGGCGACCGCTACCCCGACCAGCTCTCCGGCGGTCAGCGGCAGCGCGTCGGCGTGGCCCGCGCCCTGGCCGCGGATCCGCCGGTGCTGCTGATGGACGAGCCGTTCGGCGCGGTCGACCCGGTCGTACGCGAGCATCTCCAGACCGAATTCCTGCGACTTCAGTCACAGGTGCGGAAGACCGTGCTCTTCGTCACCCATGACATCGAGGAGGCGGTCCGGCTCGGGGACCGCATCGCGGTCTACGGCTCGGGGCGGATCGAGCAGTTCGACACCCCGGCCACGGTGCTGGGCGCGCCCGCCACCCCGTATGTGGCCGACTTCGTCGGCGCGGACCGCGGGCTGAAGCGGCTGTCGGTCACCCCCATCGAGCCCGGCGACCTCACCCAGCCGCCCGTGGTCCACCTGGACGACCCGCTCCCCAAGGCGGCCGCCAAGCTGGCCGCGGACGGGGCGCGCTGGGCCGTGGTCCTGGACGACGCGGAGCGGCTGCACGGCTGGATCCCGGCGGAGGCGGCCGACGGCGCGCGGGGCACCGTACGGGATCACGCGCGCCGGATGGAGGCGTGGCTGCCGGTGGGGGCGCCGCTCAAGCAGGCGTTCAGCACGATGCTCCAGCACGACGCGGGCTGGATCGCGGTGCTGGACGAGGACCGCTTCCTCGGCGTCCTCACCCCGGCCCGGCTCCACGAGGCCCTGCGCCGCTCGATCGACGCCGACGCGGGCGGCATCGCCCGCGGCGACGTCCAGCTCCAGACCGTCGCCGACGCGTAGGGGGCCTCGCCCCCATTGACCGGGGCCGCACCTGAGGCGCCCTGAAGGGACGCGGGGCTGTATCGATGTGCGGCTTCGCCGCGCGGGCGCGAGCAGCCACGGCGGCGCCGCAGACGATCGACGGTAGCTCAGGGCACTCAGGGCGCTTCCAGCGGAGCGCTTAGGCGGCCTCCCAGCCACTCCAGGGACGCGGGGACCTCCCGCTTCCAGGTGTTGAAGTTGTGGCCGCCGGTGTTCAGGATGATCGACGAGATCCGGGTCGGCTCCCCGCGCCGGTTGAGCCGCTTGACCTTGTTCACGAAGCGCACGGTGTCCTTGTAGTTCCGCTCACCGTGCTGGCTGCTGGACACCAGCAGCGAGACCGGCGGCGCCGGCTTGTGGTCCAGCCGCCACATCAGGTCGTTCTCCCGCTCCAGCCGCTCGCTGCCGCCGAAGAGATCGCCCGTGGTCGAGTCGATCGGGGCCTGGTACGAGGGAGAGAGCCCGGCCGCCGCCGAGAAGGCGTCGGGGTGGCGCATCGCCATCTTCAGGGCGCAGTAGCCGCCGGTGGAATTTCCGATGACACCCCAGTTACGGGCCCGCTTGCCCACCCGGTAGTGGTCGGCCACCGCCTTGGGCAGATCCTTGGTGAAGAACGTCTCGGCCCGGGGCCCGTCCGGCACGTCCACGCACTCGGTGTCGCGCGGCGGCGCGACCGTCGGCCGCATCATCACCAGGACGAGGGGCTGCATCCTCCCCGCTTTGACCAGCTTGTGCGAGTGCTGTGGATACTTCAGGCCATTGATGAGCGCCTCGGTGGTGCCCGGATACCCGGTCAGCACCAGCGCGGCGGGGAAGGTCCGCCGGGCGTACTCGGGCCGGAAGTACTCCGGCGGCAGATAGATGTACGCCGGACTGGCGATCCCGGAGACCGGCCCCTGGATCTTCACCTTCTCGACACGTCCGGCGATCCTGGGCGAGGAGCCGCCGTCCATGGCCAGGTGGCGGGTCTCGGTGACCCGCACCCGGGTGCCCGGGGTGTCGTGGTCCACCACGACACCCGGCTCGTCCTGCGTACCGAAGAGGTCGGACCAGGATCCGTAGAATCCGAAGGACTGATTGGCGAACAGTCCGAACGCCAGGAACACGGACAGCTGCGTGCCCAGTAGCATGCCGAACCGGCCGAGCACGGGAGCCACGCCGCGCCCGGCCAGCCGGGGCCACAGCCATATCGTGGCCGCGAACAGCAGCAACGCCGCGACGGCTGCCGCGATCACGATGTTGTTGCTCGTGAGACCCATCACTATCTTTCTGCCGGGCGGCCGGCCCCCCGTGCCGCCGGGGGAACCTCCCGGCCGCGCCGGGAGTGAACCCCGCTCCTTCAAACGCCGTCTTACTGGGCACAAATCGTGCGGATGCCGCGCAACAGAACCGAAGATCCTCTTGACCGAAGCGACGGGAATACAGATGTCTGACAGTCAAGATGCCGAAACTTCCGGGAAGGTTCCCACCCGGATACGGCGCCTGCCACGCGGTCCCAGGCCGGAGGCGGTGCCCACCGCCGTCGGCACCGCGTGCACGCTGATCGGGCTGATGGACATCGTCTTCCCCCGGCTGCGGCACAGCAGGGTGCACGCGCTGGCCGAGCTGCTGCCGGGCGCCGTGAGCTCCCTGGCGGCCGCCGCCTCGATCGTGGTCGGTCTGCTGCTGCTGATGCTGGCCCACGGCCTCAAACGGCGTAAGCGGCGGGCGTGGGTCGCGGCCGTGGGGCTGCTGCCGGTCGGCGCCGCCGCACAGCTGCTCTACCGGCACTCGGTCATCGGCATGGTCCTCTCCCTCGTGCTGATGGGGGTGCTGATCCGCTACCGCGCCGAGTTCGCGGCGCTGCCGGACCCCCGCAGCCGCTGGATGGCGCTGGCCAACTTCGTGATCATGGGAGCGGTCAGCGTCACCGTGGGGCTGCTCATCGTCCGGTCCCATCCGGACGCCATCGAAGGAAGCCCGTCGCTCGGCGAGCAGCTGGAGCACGTCCTGTGGGGCCTGTTCGGCTTCGAGGGGCCGGTCGACTACCGCCACGGCGCGGACTACACCGTCGGCTACTCCCTCGGCGCGCTGGGCCTGCTGACCGTGGCCACCACCGCCTATCTCGCCTTCCGCCCCGAGCACCCCGCCGCCCGCCTCACCGCCGAGGACGAGGAGCGGCTGCGGGGCCTGCTCGACACCCACGGACGCCGCGACTCGCTCGGCCACTTCGCGCTCCGCCGCGACAAGGCCGTGGTCTTCTCCCCCACCGGCAAGGCCGCGGTCTGCTACCGGGTGGTCTCCGGGGTGATGCTGGCCAGCGGCGACCCGGTCGGCGACGTGGAGGCGTGGCCCGGTGCGATCGCCCGCTTCATGGAGGAGGCCCGGGCCCACTCCTGGACCCCGGCGGTGATGGGGTGCAGCGAGACCGGCGGCGAGGTGTGGACCCGCGAGACCGGCCTGGACGCGCTGGAGCTCGGCGACGAGGCCATCGTCGATGTGGCGGACTTCACCCTCTCCGGGCGCGCCATGCGCAATGTGCGCCAGATGGTCAAGCGGATCGAGCGGGCCGGGTACCAGACCCGGGTGCGGCGCGCCGGTGAGCTGAGCCCCGAGGAGCTGGAGGCCATCCGGCGCGCCGCCGCCGACTGGCGGGGCACCGACACCGAGCGCGGCTTCTCGATGGCGCTGGGCCGGATCGGTGACCCGGCGGACGGGGACGCGGTCATCGCCACCGCCCACAAGGCCGCCGAGGAGGGCGCGCAGGAGGGCCCGTACGGGGATCTCAAGGCCGTACTGCACTTCGTGCCGTGGGGCCGGGACGGGATGTCGCTGGAGCTGATGCGGCGCGACCGCAGCGCCGACCCGGGCATGAACGAGCTGCTGATCGTGGCCGCGCTGCGGGCCGCCCCCGAGCTGGGCGTGGAGCGGGTGTCGCTGAACTTCGCGATGTTCCGCTCGGCGCTGGCGCGCGGCGAGAAGCTGGGCGCGGGCCCGGTGCTGCGCGGCTGGCGGGCGCTGCTGGTGTTCCTCTCCCGCTGGTTCCAGATCGAGTCGCTGTACAAGTTCAACGCGAAGTTCCAGCCGCGCTGGGAGCCGCGCTTCGTGGTCTTCCGCAACACCCGCGACCTGCCCCGGATCGGCCTGGCCGCGATGCAGGCCGAGGGGTTCGTCTCGCTCGCCCTGCCCCGGCTGCTGCGCCGCGGCCGCCGCCCCGAGCCCCGGCCCTGCGCCCATCGGCACCTGGCCGAGGGCCGGGAGCTCCAGCAGGCGGCCTGATCCAGAACGCGGCCCCTGCACCTAGGCTGGGCACATGAGCACGTTGCATGGGCGGGGCCGGGTGGCCGGACTGCCGGAGTGGGACCGGTGCGCGGTGATGGGCGTGGTGAACGTCACGCCCGACTCCTTCTCCGACGGCGGACAGTGGTTCGACACCGATCTGGCCGTCAAGCACGGTCTCGATCTGGTCGCCGCCGGGGCCGACCTGGTGGACATCGGCGGCGAGTCGACCCGGCCCGGCGCGGCGCGCGTCGACGAGGCCGAGGAGCTGCGCCGGGTGATCCCGGTGGTCCGGGAGCTGGCCGCGACCGGGGCCGTGATCAGCGTGGACACCATGCGGGCCACGGTGGCCGAACGGGCCGTGGAAGCCGGGGCCCGGCTGGTCAACGACGTCAGCGGCGGCGGCGCCGACCCCGCGATGGTGCCCATGGTCGCCGCGGCGGGGGTGCCGTTCGTGGTGATGCACTGGCGCGGCCAGTCGATCGACATGAACAACCGGGCGGTGTACGCGGACGTGGTCGGCGAGGTCGTCGGCGAGCTGCGCACCGCCCTGGAGGGGGCGGTCACGGGCGGTATCGACCCGGAGCGGATCGTGGTCGACCCGGGCCTGGGCTTCGCCAAGGACGCCGAGCACGACCTGGCGCTGGTGGCCCATCTGTCCGCGCTGCGGGAGCTGGGCCGGCCGCTGCTGGTGGCGGCCTCCCGCAAGCGGTTCCTGGGACGCGTCCTGGCCGGTGACGGGGGCAGCCCGCCGCCCGCCCGGGAGCGGGACGCCGCCACGGCGGCGGTCACCGCGCTCGCGGCGCGCGAGGGCGCCTGGGCCGTCCGGGTACACGAGGTACGGGCCAGCGCGGACGCGGTGCGCGTGGCGCGGGCCATCGAAGCGGCCGAGACCACGGCGGGAGCGCTGTGACTTCCCTTACGGACAACGAGCGTGTGGCGCTGGTCAACACCGCGCTGTACGACGCCATGGAGCAGGGCGACCACGCCACGCTCCAGCGGCTCTGGCTGGACTCCCCCGACACCGAGGTGTCCTGTGTCCACCCGGGCTGGCCGGTGCTGCGCGGCCGGGGCGAAGTGCTCCGCTCCTACGCGCTGATCATGGCCAACACGGACTACATCCAGTTCTTCCTGACGGATGTCGAGGTGTCGGTGATGGCCGACACCGCCATGGTGACCTGCACCGAGAACATCCTCAGCGGCGCCCCGGCGGAGGAGGAGGGCCAGCTCGGCCCGCTGGTGGGCCAGCTGGTCGTGGCCACGAACGTGTTCCGCCGGACGGAGGACGGCTGGAAGGTCTGGGCGCACCACGGCTCCCCGGTGCTCGCGGAGAGCGACGACGAGGAGCCGGGCGGCCCCGAAGGCCCCGCCGACGACGGACTGCTGCCGGGCTGAGCCCACCGGAGTTCGCGCCCCGCCAGGTGGGGGTAGGAGGCTGTGGCGCGGAGCGTCGGCAGCCGGCGCCGCCCACCCCATGGGCGGGTGCCGCCGGAGCTCGCAGGTAGATTCGAGGCAGGTACCCCCGCATACGGCAGGGGACGGGTGGTGCGTTCCGGATGGGACGTACCCGCGTACCGACGACCAGCAGGAGTGGTTCAGGTGGATCGTGTCGCGCTGCGCGGCCTGAGGGCCCGCGGGCACCACGGTGTGCTGCCCCATGAGCGCGAGGAGGGCCAGGACTTCGTCGTGGACCTCGTGCTCGGCCTGGACACTCGGCCCGCCGCGGCCGACGACGACCTCGGCAGGACCGTCCACTACGGCGTGGTGGCGGAGGAGGTCGTGGACGTGGTCCGGGGTGAGCCGGTCGATCTGATCGAGACGCTAGCCGAACGGATCGCGGACCGGTGCCTCGAGCACGACGTGGTGCGGGAGGTCGAGGTCGTGGTGCACAAGCCGCAGGCCCCGATCACCGTGCCCTTTGACGACGTGACCATCACCATCACCCGGAGCCGAGTATGAGCAGCAGCGACCCGACCGTGCAGCCCGTTCCCACCTCCGTGGTGGAGCAGGTGGACGCCGCCGATGTGACATTGAGCAACCCCAAATGGGCGGTGATCTCGCTCGGCAGCAACCTGGGCAACCGCCTGGAGACCCTCCAGGGCGCGATCGACGCGCTGGAGGACACCCCGGGCCTGCGGGTCAAGGCCGTGTCGCCGGTGTACGAGACCGATCCGTGGGGCGTGGAGCCGGGCACCCAGGCCACGTACTTCAACGCGGTGGTGCTGATCAAGACGACGCTGCCGCCGTCCTCGCTGCTGGAGCGCGGCCATGCGATCGAGGAGGCGTTCGAGCGGGTGCGGGACGAGCGCTGGGGCCCGCGCACCATCGATGTGGACATCGTGGCGTACCAGGACGTGGTCTCCGACGACCCGCAGCTGACCCTGCCGCATCCGCGCGCCCATGAGCGCGCCTTCGTCCTGGTGCCGTGGAACGACGTGGATCCGCAGGCCGAGGTGCCCGGGCGCGGGACGGTCGCGGGGCTGCTGGCGGCGGTGGGCCAGGACGGGGTCCGGGGCCGCGTCGATCTGGAACTGCGACTGCCCGAGTAGACGTTGATCCGGATAGGTTCCGGGAGACGCTGGCACGTACTGGATTGAGGGGCGACCGCTCGGTGAAGCAACTTCGGATCGGGGTGCTGGTCGGGCTGTTCGCCGTGGCCGGTGTGGTGTCGTGGGCGGGCGCCCGGCTGTGGGACACCTTCGGGTCGCTGCCGAGCGTCCCGGTGGCCGCGCCGATCGTGCTGGCCCTGATCGCGGTCGTGCTGGCCGCCACCGCGCTGTCGCTGCGGGCCCGGCTGCGCGCCCAGCGGGAGCGGCAGCCCGACGCCAAGGGCGTGGACCCGATGGTGGCCGCCCGTGCGGTGGTCTTCGGGCAGGCCAGCGCGCTGGTGGCGGCGCTGATCGCGGGGATGTACGGCGGGGTGGGCCTCTTCCTGGCCATGGAGCAGCTCGATGTGCCCGCCCGCCGCGATCAGGCGCTCTACGCCGGGGGCTCGGTCCTGGCGGGCGCGGGTGTGGTGGCGGCCGCGTTCTTCCTGGAGCGGGTGCTCAAGCTCCCGGAGGACGACGACAACGACGGGAACGGCCCGAGCGCGGCGGCCCGCGCCTGAGGGGCACCCGGGCCCCAGGGGCCCGCCAGGTGTGTGGGGAGCCCGGAGAGCCGCTCAGCGGGCCATGATGAGGCTCATCGCCTCCGCCCGGGTGGCCGGGTCGCGCAGCTGGCCGCGGACGGCCGAGGTGAGGGTCTTGGCGCCGGGCTTGCGCACCCCGCGCATGGTCATGCACATGTGCTCGCACTCGACCACCACGATCACCCCGCGCGGTTCCAGTATCCGCATCAGGGAGTCGGCGATCTGAGTGGTCAGCCGCTCCTGGACCTGGGGGCGGCGGGCGTAGACATCGACCAGCCGGGCCAGCTTGGACAGCCCGGTGATCTTGCCGTCGTGGGACGGGATATAGCCCACATGGGCCACGCCCACGAACGGCACCAGGTGGTGCTCGCAGGAGGACATCACCTCGATGTCCTTGACCAGCACCATCTCGTCGTGGCCCAGGTCGAAGGTGGTGGTCAGGACGTCCTCGGGCACCTGGCGCAGCCCCGCGAAGATCTCCTTGTACGCACGGGCCACCCGGCCCGGCGTCTCGCGCAGCCCCTCCCGGTCGGGGTCCTCGCCAACGGCGATCAGCAACTCGCGGATCGCGTTCTCGGCGCGCTTCTCGTCGAACACGCCAATGGGGCTCTCGCCGTCCAGCGTCACCGGGTCGGTCATGGACTGCCTCGTTCCTCACATACACGCACACGAACGCGAAAATGCCGCGTCCACCAGGCTAGAACCTGATGGACGCGGCATTCATTCCGGGGCCACCGGGAGCGGAGACCGCCCCCGGTGAGGGGGATCAGTTCTCCGAGCCGGAGCCCGATCCCTCGGGTCGCTCGGCGCTGTCCTCCGGGGCGGTGCTCTTGGTCAGCGAGGCCGCCGAGGTGGGCTGGGCGCCGTTGGCCGGGGCCAGCTCCTTGGGGGAGAGCACCGGCGGACGGGTGGAGGGCGTACGCCGCGAGGAGCCGGTCCACGCCGGGCGGGCCGGGCGCTTGACGACCGGGGCGAAGATCTCGGCGATCTCCTCCTTGTTCAGCGTCTCCTTCTCCAGCAGCGCCAGTACCAGGTTGTCCAGGACGTCCCGGTTCTCGACGAGGATCTCCCACGCCTCGTTGTGCGCGGCCTCGATGAGCTTCTTGACCTCCTCGTCCACCAGCGCGGCGACCTCTTCGGAGTAGTCGCGCTGGTGAGCCATCTCACGGCCGAGGAACGGCTCGGAGTTGTCGGAGCCGAACTTGATCGCGCCGAGCCGCTCGGTCATGCCGTACTGCGTGACCATCGCGCGGGCCGTGGTGGTGGCCTTCTCGATGTCGTTGGACGCGCCCGTGGTCGGGTCGTGGAAGACGAGCTCCTCCGCGGCCCGGCCGCCCATCATGTAGGCGAGCTGGTCCAGCATCTCGTTGCGCGTGGTCGAGTACTTGTCCTCGTCGGGCAGGACCATGGTGTAGCCCAGGGCCCGGCCTCTGGAGAGGATCGTGACCTTGTGCACCGGATCGCTGTTCGGAGACGCCGCCGCGACCAGGGCGTGACCGCCCTCGTGGTACGCGGTGATCTTCTTCTCCTTGTCGCTCATGATCCGGGTCCGCTTCTGCGGACCGGCCACGACTCGGTCGATCGCCTCGTCCAGGAAGTGGTTGTCGATCAGCTTCTTGTCGCTGCGGGCCGTCAGCAGGGCGGCCTCGTTCAGCACGTTCGACAGATCGGCACCGGTGAAGCCGGGGGTGCGACGGGCGACGGCCGACAGGTCGACGTCCGGGGCGACCGGCTTGCCCTTCTGGTGGACCTTGAGGATCTCCAGCCGGCCCTGCATGTCCGGGCGGTCGACGGCGATCTGCCGGTCGAAGCGGCCCGGGCGCAGCAGCGCCGGGTCGAGGATGTCGGGCCGGTTGGTGGCGGCGATCAGGATGACCCCGCCCTTCACATCGAAGCCGTCCATCTCGACGAGCAGCTGGTTCAGCGTCTGCTCGCGCTCGTCATGGCCGCCGCCCATGCCCGCGCCGCGGTGCCGGCCGACGGCGTCGATCTCGTCGACGAAGACGATGGCCGGGGCGTTGGCCTTGGCCTGCTCGAACAGGTCGCGGACCCGGGAGGCACCCACACCCACGAACATCTCGACGAAGTCGGAGCCGGAGATCGAGTAGAAGGGGACACCCGCCTCGCCCGCGACGGCACGCGCGAGCAGCGTCTTACCCGTACCGGGCGGGCCGTAGAGCAGCACACCCTTGGGGATCTTGGCGCCCACGGCCTGGAACTTCGCCGGCTCCTGGAGGAACTCCTTGATCTCCTGGAGCTCCTCGACCGCCTCGTCGGCCCCCGCCACATCGGTGAAGGTCGTCTTCGGGGTGTCCTTGGTGATGAGCTTGGCCTTGGACTTCCCGAAGTTCATCACCCGGGAGCCGCCGCCCTGCATCTGGTTCATCAGGAACAGGAAGACCACGACGATCAGCACGAACGGGAGCAGCGAGAGCAGAATCCCGACGAACGGGTTCTGCTTCGACGTCGAGACGTTGTACCCGTCGGGGATCCCGCCCTGCTTCTGGGCGTTGGCCTGAAGAGTCTTGGCAAGATCGACGCCCTGGTCACCGATGTAGGTGGCCTGGAGCTTGTCGCTGCCCGAGATCTTGGCGACGTTGTCCTTGAGCTTGATCTTTACCTTGTGCTCGTCGCCGGTCGTCAGTTCGGCGGACTGGACCTGGTTCTGGTTGATCGCCTTGACGACCTGACTGGTGTCCACCGACTTGTAGCCGCCGGACGAGCCGACGACCTGCATCAACACGACCACGGCGAGGACGGCCAGCACGATCCACATGACCGGCCCACGGAAGTAGCGCTTCACGTCCATCCATACGGGGCGAAGCCGCCCCGTCCCTCCTGCCACAGTGAGGCACGGCAGCCCTGGAGGGGCGCTCGTGCGTGCGGTGTATTGCGGTGTATGAGCTGTGTAATCCTCAGTCTCGAAAAAGACTGACCTTCGGACGGTACCCCAGCATTGTCACCCGACGCCGCCGTGGACTGTTAACAAAACCGCCTTCCCCTGCTCCAACGGCGGAAAACCCCGCCAGGTTCCCAGGAGGGGCGGCGGCGCCCGTCAGCCGCCGTAGACGTGAGGGGCCAGGGTGCCGACGAACCGAAGGTTCCGGTACTTCTCGGCGTAGTCCAGGCCGTAGCCGACGACGAACTCACTGGGGATGTCGAAGCCGACCCACTTCACATCGATGGCGACCTTGGCCGCCTCCGGCTTGCGCAGCAGGGTGCAGACGTTCAGCGAGGCCGGCTCGCGCGAGCCCAGGTTCGACAGCAGCCACGACAGCGTCAGTCCGGAGTCGATGATGTCCTCGACGATCAGGACGTGTTTGCCCTTGATGTCGGTGTCCAAGTCCTTCAGGATACGCACCACGCCGGAGGACTGGGTGCCCGCGCCGTAGGACGACACGGCCATCCAGTCCATGGTGACGGGCGTGGAGAGGGCACGCGCCAGATCCGCCATCACCATGACCGCGCCCTTGAGCACGCCGACGATCAGCAGATCCTTGTCCGCGTACTCCTCATCGATGGCGGCGGCCAGCTCGGCCAGCTTCGCGTTGATCTCTTCCTCGGTGATGAGGACCGACTTGAGGTCGGTGCCCATGTCCTTGTCGTCCACCCGCGCCACTCTCGTTCGACTACCGGCTCAACTGGCTCGGGCGGATCAGCCCTGCCGGATGACCAGTCTGCCACCCTCCCGGCGGACCTCGACGCGGCCGGGGAGGTTGATGGCCCGCTGCCCCCGCCAACCGGTGATCAGCCGGTCCACCTCTTCGATGTGGCGGGCGAAGAGCGAACCGGCGGGCGCGCCCGCGGCGATGGCGGCCCGGCGCAGCACCCGGCGGCGGACGGCGGTGGGCAGTCCGTGCAGGCCGACGGTGTCGAGGTGCACGGCCTGCGCGCCACCGGCCGCCGCCGGTGCGGTGGTCATCACATCGGCCTCGGCGCGGGCGGCCCAGGCGTCGAGGGCGTCGGCGTCGTCACGGGAGAGCTGGGCGGTGCGGGCGAGCGCCTCGACGACGCCCTTGCCGAGCGCCTTCTCCAGGATGGGCAGGGCCTCGTGGCGGACCCGGGAGCGGGTGTAGGAGGGGTCCACGTTGTGCGGGTCGTCCCAGACGGGCAGCGACTGGGCCAGGCACGCCTCGCGGACGGTGTGCCGGTCCAGCTGGAGGAAGGGGCGGCGGTAGCGGCCGCCGGCGCCGGAGACCCAGGCCATACCGGACAACGAGCGGGTGCCGGAGCCGCGGGCGAGGCCCAGCAGAACCGTCTCGGCCTGGTCGTCACGGGTGTGGCCGAGCAGGACGGCGGCGGCGCCGTGGCGCTCGACGGCGGCGTCCAGCGCGGCGTAGCGGGCGTCCCGGGCGGCGGCCTCGGGGCCGCCGCCGCGGCCGACGGACACGGCGATCGCCTCGACCGGCGCCAGGCCCAGGGCCCGCATCCGGTCGGTGACCTCGGCGGCGCGGACCTCGGAGCCCTGCTGGAGGCCGTGGTCGACGGTGACCCCGCCGGCCCGCAGCCCGGCCCGCGGGGCCTCGAAGGCGAGGGCGGAGGCGAGTGCCATGGAGTCGGCGCCGCCCGAGCAGGCGGCGAGCACGAGCGGTGCGTCGTCCCGCGGGGCGGAGCCGCGGGGGCCGGGGGCGGCGGGCGCCGGGGAGGGGGAGGGCGGAGCGGGGGGCGACGAGGCGGCCGAGGGCGCGGCCGAATGGGCGACGAGGATGTCGTGGAGGACGCGGCGGACCGCGAGGCGTATCGCGGCGACCGCTGGATGGGGACCCATGTCCGTTTCCCATCTGTCATTCGAGGGGGTGCCTCGGGGGGTACGAGGAGTACGAGCGGTACGAGGCTTTCGTCACGCTGCGTATGTCGATGGTGACAGAAGCGAGCTGTTCCCCGAGCATCGCACGCCTACCCGTCGCCAACGGTCCCTCGGACGAGTGATTAAAGGGGGCGTTCGTCCGTTTTCGCGTGTGCCGGGGGTGTGCCGGTTCTAGGACTCCGCCTTGCGGTGCACCCGTGCGACCCACTCGGCGGGTTTGCTGATCTCCGCCTTGGTCGGAAGGGTGTTGGGCGAGGTCCAGACCCGGTTGAAGCCGTCCATGCCCACCTGGTTCACCACGGCCCGCACGAACCGCTCCCCGTCACGGTACTGCCGCAGCTTGGCGTCGAGCCCCAGCAGCTTGCGCAGCGCCTGGTCGAGCCGGCCCGCGCCGCTCGCCCGGCGCTTCTGGAACTTCTCCCGGATCTCCGCGACGGACGGCACGACCTCCGGCCCCACCCCGTCCATGACGTAGTCGGCGTGCCCCTCCAGCAGCGACATCACCGCGGTCAGCCGGGCCAGGATCTCCCGCTGGGCCGGGGTCTGGACGAGCTCGATGATGCTGGGCGCGCCGTGCCCGTCCGGCTCGTCCCCCTCGTCGGCGGGACGGCCGCCGCTCAGCGACTGGACGGCCTCGCGGACCCGCTCCAGCAGGGTGGCCGGGTCCACGTCGGTCTCGCCGAGGAACGCCTGGATCTCGGACTCGATGTGGTCGCGCAGCCAGGGCACGGCGGTGAACTGGGTGCGGTGGGTCTCCTCGTGCAGCGCGACCCACAGCCGGAAGTCGTGCGGGGCCACGTCGAGTTCGCGCTCCACATGGACGATGTTGGGCGCCACCAGCAGCAGCCGGCCGCCGCCCGGGGAGCCGGGCAGCTCGCGGGTCGAGGGCGCGAAGGTCTCGTACTGGCCGAGCACCCGGGAGGCCAGGAAGGACAGCAGCATCCCCAGCTCGACGCCGGTCACCTTGCCGCCGACCGCGCCCAGCACCGCCCCGCCGGGGAGCCCGCCGCGCCGGTCCTGCATCTTGCCGAGCAGTGGTTTGAGGATCTGCCGGAAGCCCGCCACGTTCGCCCTGATCCAGCCCGCGCGGTCCACGACGAGGACGGGGGTGTCGGAGGCCGGGCCGCCGGAGACGGCCATCCGGGTGAAGGCGCGGACGTGCTCCTCCGAGGACTTGGCGTGCCGTCGCAGCTCCGCGACGACCGCGCGCGCCTCCTCGCGGCTCACCTCGGGCCCGGGGCGCACCAGCCGGGTCGCGGTCGCGACCGCGAGGTTCCAGTCGACCATCTCCACACCACCGATGCTCGTCATGGCTTCACGGTACGTGGCCCGCGCCCCATCCGGGAGGACACCGGGGGCCGCACAGGCGGCCGCCCCGCGTCCGGCCGGGGGTATGACACAGGCTCTCAGCGGCAGCCGCAGTTGGCGAGGGCCGAGGCCATCCGGTCCAGGGCGCGCTGGGCGCCGGTGGCGTCGGTGGTGCCGTTGGTCAGATACGCGAAGACCAGCAGCCGGCCGTCCGCGTCCACGACCGAGCCCGCGAGGCTGTTGACCCCGGTGAGGGTGCCGGTCTTGGCCCGGACCACGCCCCGGCCCACCGCGTCCTGGGCGTAGCGGGTGCGCAGGGTGCCGGTGAATCCGGCCACCGGCAGCCCGGTGAGCAGCGACCGCAGTTCGGGGTGGTCGCGGTCGGCGGCGCGCACCAGCACCTGGGCGAGCAGCCCGGCGGAGACGTGGTCGGCGCGGTCGAGCCCGCTGCCGTCCGCGATCCGGGCACCGCCCAGCGGCAGCCCGAGCTTGCGCAGCCGCTGGGTCACGGCCTTCGCCCCGCCCTCGAAGCTGGCGGGCTCGCCCGCGGCGATGGCGGTCTGCCGGGACAGGGCCTCGGCGATGTCGTTGTCGCTGGTGGTCAGCATCCGCTCGACGAGCGAGGACAGCGGCTGGGAGCGGACGGAGGCCACCGTACGGGCGCCCTTGGCGGCCTTGCCCGCCCGAGGCTCGTCCTTCACCTCGACGCCGCGGTCGCGCAGCATCTCGGCGAAGGCGCCGGCCGCGTCGGCGGCCGGGTCCCCGGCACGCGGGGCCGTGCCGTGGTCGCTGTCGTCCTTACGGCCCTCATCGGCCATCAGGGGGACGACGGGCGAGAGGTTCTCGTTGGGGCCGATGGGGTGGAGCTTCGGCCCGGAGTAGAGCGAGGTGTCATAGCCGAGCCGGTAGGGGCCCGCACCGCGCTTCTTCAGGGCGCGGGCGGTGTCATCGGCCAACTGGCGGAGTGCGGCGGGGTGGTCGTCCCCCTTGACGGCCCGCGCGGTGAGCGTGGGGTCGCCGCCGCCGACGAGCACGATGTCGTGCTTGCCCGCGCCGGCCACGACGCTGGTCCTGATGCGGTGGTCCGGGCCGAGTGCGGAGAGGGCCGCGGCACCGGTCGCGAGCTTGATCGTCGAGGCGGGGACGATGGCCGTGCCCGCCTTGGCGCCGAACACCTGCTGACCGGTGGTCACGTCCATCACCGCCACCGAGCGCTCACCGCCCAACGCGGGGTCCTTCAGCAGCGGTTCGAGCGTGTCGGCGAGCCCCGCCCCGGTGGGTGGCGGCACGGCGTCGCCGCCGCTGTCCGACGACCGGGGCGCGGACCGCGTGCCGAGCGCCGCCAGGACGGGCGCGGCGCTGGGCGCGGGGCGCCCCGGGGCGCCGTGCCGCTCGCCCGGGACACCGTCCTCGGCGGCGCGGGCGCGTTCGGCCGTCCGCTGGCCGCCGTCCCAGGGCCCGGCCACCAGCACCGACACCACGGCGACGACCAGGCCGGTCGCGGCGGAGACCGCCACCAGCTGCCACGTCCGCCGCTGTTCCGGGGGCGCGCTACGCCATTCGCGCCGGACACGGGCGCGCACGCGGTTCCACTCGCGCAGCCCACGCCCGCGCATCCGGTCAAACCCGCGCAGCCCACGCCCGCGCATCCGGTCCAACTCGCGTCGCCCACGGCTCAGCCGGTGGCTCAGCCACTCCCTGACCTGCCACGATCGGGCTTCAGGCACGACCGACCAGCCCCTTTCGCCACCACACACCTGCGTGGGGGACACTTAATCACCAGACGTATGTGTTGATCATGGAGGAGCCACCCGTGGAGTTCGACGTCACCATCGAGATCCCGAAGGGTTCGCGGAACAAGTACGAGGTGGACCACGAGACGGGTCGCATCCGCCTTGACCGGCGACTCTTCACGTCGACCAGCTACCCCGCGGACTACGGCTTCGTCGAGAACACCCTCGGCGAGGACGGTGATCCGCTGGACGCACTGGTCATTCTCGACGAGCCGACGTTCCCCGGCTGCTTGATCAAGTGCCGCGCCATCGGCATGTTCAGGATGACCGACGAGGCGGGCGGCGATGACAAGCTGCTTTGCGTACCGGCCTCCGACCCCCGGGTGGAGCACCTGCGTGATATTCACCACGTTTCAGAGTTCGACCGCCTGGAAATCCAGCACTTCTTCGAGGTCTACAAGGACCTGGAGCCGGGGAAGTCGGTCGAGGGGGCCAACTGGGTGGGCCGCGCCGAGGCCGAGGCCGAGGTGGAGGCATCCATCAAGCGTCTCGAGGCCGCCGGCGGCCACTGAGTCCTGAGCGATAGATGTACGCCGGGAGGGCGGGGCACCACGCGGGTGCCCCGCCCTCCCGGCGTTTCCGGGGCCGGGCGGCGGCGGTCTCCGGCCCCGGAGCGACAGCCCCGGGGCCCGGTCAGAAGCCCCGGGTGCGCTTGGCGGCGCGGCGGCCGGAGGGGTCGGTGTCCGCGCCGGGCATCTTCAGGAAGAGGCGCGCGGCCTCGCCTCCCAGGTTCACCCCTATGGCGATCGCCAGGGCCAGTGCCGCCGCCTGGGTGAGGTGCGGAATGCCGCGGTCCAGATTGCCCTGGGCCAGCGCGAGCAGCCCGAAGTAGGTCGCGCTACCGGGCAGCAGGGGCCCTATCGCGGCCGTGACGTACGGCAGCGCCGAGGCGTATCTGTACCGCGAGAGCAGCTGGCCGAAGAGGCCGACCAGCCCGGCGGCCACGGTCGTGGCGGCCACCGGCGGGACATTGGCGGTGTCGGCCAGCGCGCCGTAGACCACCCAGGCGACCCCGCCGTTGAGCGTGGCGAACAGCACGGTGTGACGTTCCTGCTGGAGCAGGATGCAGAAGGTCAGCGCGAGCAGCATCGCCGCCAGGATCTGGATGTACGGCCGCTCCACATGGCGCAGCGCCGCCTCCGGGTTGAGCTTGGCGTCGAGCTGGAGGCCCCCGTAGAGCACCGTGAGCACCCCGCAGACGATGCCGACGATCAGATAGCCGACCTCCAGCAGGCGCGCCGCCGCGGTGATGTAATAGCCGGTCAACCCGTCCTGGACGCCCGCGACCAGGGCTCGCCCCGGGATCAGCGCGAACAGCCCACCGGTGATCACGGCGGACGCCTGGAGCCCGGAGTTGGCGAGGCTGAGCAGTACCCCGATCGCGGCGGGCGGCATCGCGGCGGCCACGAACTGGTAGAACTCCGGAAGCCCGCGCCCCGAGGCCAGCCACGCCAGCCGGTCGCCGAGCATCGCGCCGAGGGCCGCCGCGAAGAAGACCGGCCAGTCACCGCCGACCAGCATGCTCGCCGCGCCGGCCAGCCCGCCACCGGCCACGGTGAGCGCCCAGCCGGGGTAGGGGTGGCGGTTACGGCGTATCTCGGCGAGCCGCCGGTACGCCTCCTCCAGCGTGAAGTCGTCCCGCGAGGTGATGTCGTCCACGAGCCGGAAGACCGCGGACAGCCGCGTGTAGTCGGTGCCCCGGCGCCGTACGGTCCGGCTGGCGGTGACCGGGTCGTCGACCAGCGAGGGCTGGTAGCTGACCGACAGCAGGGTGAAGGTGACGGTCGGCTCGCAGCGGTCGAGCCCGTACGCGTGCGCCACGCCGAGCATCGCCGCCTCGACGTCCTCGGCCCCCTCACCGCCCGCGAGCAGCAGCTCGGCGATGCGGAGAGTGAGGTCGAGCACACGCGGCACGGCCGGGCCGGTATCGTCCTGCCGCTCGACGCGCTCGGGCGTCGGGCGCTCGCTGATCGGCATGCGCAGCATCGTGCGCATCCGGTCCTGCCAGGGGGCGTCCTTGGTCAGCCGGACGACGGGGATGCCGTTCGGCGGGGTGATGACGGGGAAGCCGCCGGTGGTCTGGTTGTTCGAGGGGGTCTTCACCCCGGCCGGCGGCACGAAGGCCGAGCCCTCGGGCTCGGCGGGGGCTTCCGCCGTCAGCCCGTCCGGGACGGCGAACTCCGATGTCGGGTGCTCGTCCTCGGGCGGCGGCGGCAGGGGTACGCCCAGGGGCGGGGTGAAGGCGCTGTGCGCCTCGTCGGACAGCGGCTTCTGCTGCTCCCCCGTGTCCGTCTCCGCCGCGCTCACGGCACGCGGCATCTGCTGACGGTCCGACCTCACGTCTCCTCGCTCCTCACCAGCCCTCCCCGTATGTTTCCCAGCGGCCAAGGATGCAACATCGGCGGCCACCGGAGCCCATTGTGCGGGGCGGTGACCGCCGAGTGGCAGGTGGGGGCGGTGTGTGACGGATGTGAAGCCTGGTGAAAGGCCCGCTCAGCGCTTGGCGTGGCGCCCGCGCGGCCCCTGGGAGGGGGAACCCGGGGCCGGGCCCTGCGGCTCCGGCTGCGCGGCGGCCTCCTTCTTCGCCTTGCCGCGCGCCCGGAGGAACTCGATCACGATCGGGATGATCGACAGCAGCACGATCGCGATCAGCATCAGCTCGATGTGCTGATGCACGAAGTCGACCTTTCCGAGCGCCGAGCCGAGCAGCGTGACGCCGGTGCCCCACAGCACACCGCCGATGACGTTGAAGATGATGAACGAGCGGTAGTTCATCCGGCTGACGCCCGCGATGATCGGCGTGAACGTCCGCACGATGGGCACGAAGCGGGCGAGGATCAGCGATTTCGGCCCGTGCTTCTCGAAGAACTCATGCGCCTTCTCCACGTTCTCCTGTTTGAAGAGCTTGGAGTCGGGGCGCCGGAACAGCGACGGCCCCACCTTGCGGCCGAAGAGATATCCGGCCTGGTCACCGAGGATCGCGGCGACCGCCACGGCCACGCACACCAGCCACAGATCCTGCTTGATCACATCGGTGGTCACCAGCAGGCCGGTGGTGAACAGCAGCGAGTCGCCCGGCAGGAAGAAGCCGATGAGCAGGCCGGACTCCGCGAAAACGATGGCCAGGACGCCGAGTAGACCGAAGGTCTCGATCAGATAGTCCGGGTCCAGCCACTGAGGGCCGAGCGCGAGAGTGGTCACGGGTGACAGGCTCCTGGGTCGAGGGAAGCAGGCTCGTGCGAGGCCCGGCCGCAGGTTCGGGGCGGACTGAAGTTCTTCGCAGTGTGCCGCCCAAAGCTATCAACGCCGTGTGCGTGCCCTTGGTTCCCACCGCGAAGGAGGCCCGCCCTCGACCGCCACCCCCGGGGACGCCCTGACGGAGTACCCGGCGGGCCACGCGGCGGAGCCGCGTATCGATGCGTCCCGCCGCGGGCGTCACGATCCGTCGGACGCCTCCTGGCCGTGCCGCTCCGCGTTGGCGAGGATCGCGTCCCGGAGGTAGACGGCCAGCCCCGGGCCGGCCTTGTCGATGTTCTCCGTGAAGCGGTGGTCCGAGACGTACATCCGGCCCAGACAGGCGTGCATCTCATAGCCGCACTCGTAGTGGTTCCGGCCGATCCCCTGCCGGTGCTCCTCGGCGAGGTCCATCGCCGCCTCGGACGTCGGCGGGGTGCCCGCGCCCATCAGCGCGACGAAGCGGTTGCTGAGATCGTCCGCCTCCTCCTGGATCCGCTTCCAGTCCTCCTTGGTGTACGAGGCGGCCCTGCGCTGGGACTCCTTGTACGCCTCGGTGTTCCCCCAGCGCTGCTCGACCTCCTCGTGGTGCTCGTCCGGGTCGAAGTCCCCGAAGACCTCGAACTTCTCCTCGGGGGTCAGATTGATGCCCATCTTCCGCGCCTCCATGGCTTGTTCGACGGCGGCGGCCATCTTCCGCAGCCGCTCGATCCGGTCGGACAGCAGCTGGTGCTGGCGCCGCAGGTGGGCCTGCGGATCGATGTCCGGGTCGTCGAGCAGCACCGCCACCTCTTCGAGCGGAAAGCCGAGCTCCCGGTAGAACAGGATCCGCTGGAGCCGGTCGAGGTCGGCGTCGTCGTAACGCCGGTGCCCGGCCGCGCTGCGGGCGCCGGGGCGCAGCAGTCCGATCTCGTCGTAGTGGTGCAGCGTGCGCACCGTGACGCCGGCGAAGCCCGCCACCTGTCCCACGGAATAGCTCATGGCCGAATCCGCTCTCTTTCCGTTCGGTACGGGTTCCACGGTGCTCCCTCACGTGGCGTGAGGTGCAAGTCCGGATGGCGAAACCGGCTGGGCGGCGCGGCGGACCGCTGTCATCCTGCCGCTCGTGCTGGGGATAACCGATCTTTCGACGTATCTGGCCGGTCTGGCGCTGATCATCCTGCTGCCGGGCCCCAATTCGCTGTATGTGGTGTCGGTCGCGGCCCGCTGCGGCGCCCGGACCGGCTATCGGGCGGCGGCCGGGGTGCTGTGCGGCGACACCGTGCTGATGGCGCTGTCGGCGGGCGGGGTGGCCTCGCTGCTGCATGCGAGCCCGGTGCTGTTCGCGGTGGTCAAGTTCGCGGGCGCGGGCTATCTGACCTGGCTGGCGGTGGGCATGCTGCGCGGGGCGCGGGCCCTGTGGCGCCGCCGTCCGGGGACCGCGGAGGCGGCCCGGAGCGCGGCGGAGGCGCCGGGCGCGGACGGGGCCGCGGATGCGGCCATGGGGTCCGCGGACGCGGCCAAGGAGTCCGCGGAGGGCGAGCGCCCGTACCGCAGGGCGCTGGTCATCAGCCTGCTGAACCCGAAGGCGATCCTCTTCTTCATCTCCTTCTTCGTGCAGTTCGTGGATCCGGACTACGCCCATCCCGCGCTGTCCTTCGTGGCGCTGGGCGCCTGGGCGCAGCTGTTCAGCATCACCTATCTGACGGTGCTGATCTTCAGCGGTACGTATCTGGCGGCCACCTTCCGGCGGCGCCGGCGGCTGCGGGCGGGGCTCTCGGCGGCCGCGGGCACGGCGTTCCTCGGCTTCGCGGCGAAGCTGTCGCTCAGCAGCGCGGGGTAGCGAGGGATAGCGCGGGATAGCGCGGGATAGCGCGGGATAGCGCGGGATAGCGCGGGATAGCGAGGGGCGGGACGCGGGGGCACGGCGCGGGATCAGGACTTATGCCTGATATGCCTCTAATTTAACGAAGATGGCTCTTCATGAAGGCACTCGCGGTCGACACGACGGGGAAGAACGCCCCGAGTTCTCCATCAATCCGATCTACGGCGAGGCCAATCCGGTCAGCGGCATGACCGGCAAACCCCCGCGCCGCCGCCTCCCGGACGGGCCGATGGCGCCCACGACCGCGTATCAGTTCGTCCATGACGAGCTGATGCTGGACGGCAACGCCCGCCAGAATCTCGCCACCTTCGTCACCACGTGGATGGAGCCGCAGGCGGGCAAGCTGATGTCCGACTGCCGCGACAAGAACATGATCGACAAGGATGAGTACCCACGCACCGCCGAGCTGGAGCGGCGGTGCGTGGCGATGCTCGCCCATCTGTGGCACGCCCCCGACCCGGACACGGTCGTGGGCTGCTCCACCACGGGGTCGAGCGAGGCGTGCATGCTGGCCGGAATGGCCTTCAAGCGGCGCTGGGCCAAGCGGAACCCGGTGAGCTATCCGGCGACCGCCCGCCCCAACCTGATCATGGGGACCAATGTCCAGGTGTGCTGGGAGAAGTTCTGCAACTTCTGGGAGGTGGAGGCGCGACAGGTGCCCATGGAGGGCAACCGGTTCCACCTCGACCCCCAGGGCGCCGCCGAGCTGTGCGACGAGAACACCATCGGGGTCGTCGCGATCCTCGGCTCCACCTTCGACGGCTCCTATGAACCCGTCGCCGAGGTGTGCCGGGCGCTGGACGACCTCCAGGAGCGCACGGGACTGGACATCCCGGTGCATGTCGATGGCGCCTCGGGCGCGATGATCGCGCCGTTCCTCGACCCGGACCTGGTATGGGACTTCCAGTTGCCGCGGGTCGCCTCCATCAACGCCTCGGGGCACAAGTACGGCCTGGTCTACCCCGGGGTGGGGTGGGCGCTGTGGCGAACGTCGGACGCGCTGCCCGAGGAGCTGGTCTTCCGCGTCGACTACCTGGGCGGCGACATGCCGACGTTCTCGCTCAACTTCTCCCGCCCCGGCGCCCAGGTGGCCGCCCAGTACTACACCTTTGTCCGCCTGGGCCGGGAGGGCTTCCGCGCCGTCCAGCAGAACACCCGCGATGTGGCGCGCTCGCTCGCCGAGCGGATCGAGGCGTTCGGGGACTTCACCATGCTCAGCCGCGGCGATCAGCTCCCGGTGTTCGCGTTCACCACGGCTGAGGGGATCCGCAACTTCGACGTCTACGACATCTCCCGGCGGCTGCGCGAACGCGGCTGGCTGGTGCCCGCGTACACCTTCCCGCCGAACCGGGAGGACCTGTCCGTACTGCGGGTGGTGTGCCGCAACGGCTTCTCGGAGGACCTGGCCGATCTCTTCCTGGGCGACCTCGGGTCACTGCTGCCGGACCTGCGGTCCCAGCCCGCGCCGATGGGGAAGGTCGTCAAGGCGTTCCACCACTGAGTCCGGTGTCTCCGGTCCTGGGGCGACGGCGATCAGCGCGTACGGGCCGGGGCGACGGCGATCAGCACGTCCCGGCCGGGGCCACGGCGATCAGCACGTCCCGGCCAGGGCCACGGCGATCAGCACGTCCCGGCCAGGGCAACAGCGATCAGCGCGTACGGTCCGGGGCGACAGCGGTCAGCACGTCCCGGCCAGGGCAACGGCGATCAGCACGTCCCGGCCAGGGCAACAGCGATCAGCACATCCCGGCCAGGGCCACGGCGATCAGCGCGTGCGGGCCGGGGCCTGGAGCAGTTCGGCGCGGCGCCGGACCGCCTCCAGCGCCCCTGGTCTGCGGCCGGGCACCCGGCCCCGCAGCTCGATCAGCAGCGGGGCCAGGGCACCGGCCCTGGCCCGGTCCGCCACGAACTGCCACTGGTGGTGGGCCCGGTCCACGGCCCCCTCGACCTCGGGGTGCTCGGCCGGTTCCCCGTTGCCCAGCCGCGCGTCGGCCACCGCGAGCCACAGCTCGCAGGCGCGGGCCGGGTCCCCGGCGATACGGGAGAGATCGGCGCGGACCTCCAGCCAGTGGATCGCCTCGTCGGACCGGGGACCGGCCGTCCGGAGCGCCTCCTGCTCCCAGGCGGCCGCCATGGAGGCCGCCTCGCTGTGCCGCCCCGCGTTGGCCGCCTCGAATATCGCCGCGTGCGTCGAGGCGAGCGGATCGGCCACGGGCGCCCACCCGGGCGGCGGAGGCGCGGGGGCGTGCGTCGGCTGCGGCGGGTGCAGCGATGGGGGCGTCGGCAGGGGATCGGCGGGGCGGAACGATTCGGGAGGGCCGGGCGGCATGGGCGGCGGGGAGGCCGAGACCGGTCCGGCTGCCCGGGTGGCCCCGGTGACCCCGTTCTGCCCGGTTGCCCAGGTGGCCCCATTCTGCCGGGCTGCCCCGCTCGGCCCGGCTGCCCCCGTCTGCCGGATCTCTCCGGTCTGCCCGGCGGATATGGCGTGCCCGGTCGGCCCGGTGGCCCCGGTCGACCCCGCCTGCCCAGCCGCCCCGGTCGACCCGGCTTGCCCAGCCGATATGGCCTGCCCGGCCGCCCCGGCCTGCCCGGTCTGGCCGCTCGTCCCCGTGGCCCCGGTCTGGCCGGTCGGCCCGAGCTCTCCGGTCTGTTCAGCCGATATGGCGTGCCCGGTCGGCCCGCTGGCCCCGGTCGACCCGGTCAACCCGGCTTGCCCAGCCGATACGGCCTGCCCGGCCGCCCCGGCCTGCCCGGTCTGGCCGCTCGTCCCCGTGGCCCCGGCCTGGCCAGTCGGCCGGAGCTCTCCGGTCTGTTCAGCCGATATGGCGTGCCCGGTCGGCCCGCTGGCCCCGGTCGACCCGGTCAACCCGGCTTGCCCAGCCGATACGGCCTGC
>NZ_BAAAIF010000003.1:109743-306312 GCF_039525925.1 Streptomyces javensis
GCCCGGCCGCCCCGGCCTGGCCGGTCGGCCGGAGCTCTCCGGTCTGTTCAGCCGATATGGCGTGCCCGGTCGGCCCGGTAGCCCCGGTCGACCCGGCTTGCCCGGCCACCCCGGCCTGCTCGGTCGGCTCGCTCGCTCCGGCTGCCCCGGTCGCTCCGGCTGCCCCGGTCGCTCCGGCTGCCCCGGTCGGCCCGAGCGGTGCGCTCTGCCCCGGCTGCGCAGCCCATGGGGCGGCCTCCGGGGCCGGGTACGCCTCGTCCGGCCCGGGGCCGTCCAGGAGCAGTTCGGGGCCGGGGCCCAGCCCGGCCTCCAGGGCGGCGCGCTGGTGCAGTAGCGCGAGTGGTGGGCGTTCGGCGGCGGACCGCAGCAGTCCGGCGAACGCCCGGCTGTAGTCCGGCGTGGCCAGCTGCCGCTTGGGCGGGGCGGGTGCCACCGTGCCGTAGAGGGTCAGTCCGGCCGCGAGGGCGGACGGGCCGGTGGTGCTCAGCGGTGGCCAGGCCGTCTCGTCGGCCACCAGGTCGGCGACCACGACGGTGCTGCCCGGCGGCCGTCGGCCGAGCTCGGCGGCCAGCCAGTGCCAGGGCAGCGCCGTGTAGCGGGCGGTCCTCGGGGTCGTACGGGCCAACGCCAGGTGCGGCAGCCGCTGTTTGGCGTCGAGGGTGAGCTGGCCCGCGAGATGGACCAGCACCGGGCCCGGATGCGCGGCGGCGGTCCGCAGATGCGTCAGTACGGTCTGCGGGTCGACCGGGTCCACGAGTTGGACGACGCTGGCGCCGCCGGGCGTGCCCAGCAGCGCCGCCGGTGGCACGGCGGCGAGCTGGGGCAGCGCGGCGGCCGCGTCCATCAGGCGCTGTTTGCCGACCGGGCCGGCGGCGAGCAGCAGGGCGTATCCGGGCCCGCTCACCGTCTCCGCCCCCGTGCCCGACCTGTCGTTCCCCATACCTGCACCGTATCCGCAACCGGCGACGACCGGTGCGGGTGTGACCGGCGCGGCATCCGGATCCGGGGGCCGCCGTCAGCGGCTGAGCCGCCCGTAACGCCGCACCGCGGCCGGGAGGAAGACGGCGATCAGCGCCAGCGGCCAGCAGACGGCGAGGAGTTGGGCGTGGTCCGCCGCCCAGGAGCCGCCACCGCCCCCGGGTCCGCCGAACAGCTCGCGGATCGCGGTGGCCGTCGCCGACATCGGGTTCCAGACCGCGAGGGCGCCGAGCCAGTCGGGCATGGTCTCGGGCGAGGCGAAGACGTTGGAGAGAAAGCCCAACGGCCAGACCAGGATCTGTACGGCCTGCACCATCTCGGGGCGCCCGGCGGCCATGCCCAGGAAGATGCCGAGCCACAGCATCGCGAAGCGCAGCCACAGCAGCAGCCCGAGGGCGAGCAGCGCGTCGCCGAGCCCGCCGTGCCAGCGCCAGCCCATCGCGAGCCCGACCCCGAGGAGGACGAGCAGACCGAGCGCCGACTGGAGCATGTCCAGCACGCTGCGCCCGACCAGAACCGCGGAGCGGGCCATCGGCATCGAGCGGAAGCGGTCGATGACGCCCTTGTTGAGGTCCTGGGTGATGGCGAGCATCGTCCCCTCGAGGCCGAACACCATGGTGAGCGCGAACGTGCCCGGCACCAGGTAGTCCTTGTAGTCGCCGCCGCCCGGGACGGTCATCCCGCCGCCGAGGAAGTAGGCGAACATCACCAGCATCATGACCGGGAAGACCAGTTGGACGGCGACCTGGACGGGCTGCCGGGCCCAGTGGGCGAGTCCGCGGCGGGTCATGGTCCAGGAGTCGATGAGGGTCGCGGTCGTCATACGAGGGTCTCCTCCTCGGCGGTGTCCGTCATGGCGGGCTCCCCGGTCAGATGCAGAAAGACCTCGTCGAGCGTCGGGCGGCGCAGCACGATGTCCTCCGCCTCGATCCCGGCCGCCGCCAGCGCCCTTACGGTCTCCGTCAGCGCGGCCACCCGGTCGGTGACCCGTGCGCCGAGCCGCCGCCGGTCGGGGTCGCTCTCGACCTCCGCGGCGCCGGTCGCCGCGGTCACGACCGAGGCGGCGGCGGGCAGTTGGCCCGCGTCGCGCAGCACCACCTCGATCCGGTCGCCGCCGAGCCGGGCCTTGAGCTCATCGGCGGTCCCGTCGGCGATGGCCCGCCCGCCGTCGATCACGCAGACGCGGTCGGCGAGTTGGTCCGCCTCCTCCAGGTACTGCGTGGTGAGCAGCACGGTCGTACCGCCGTCCACCAGCGAGCGGACCGCGTTCCACACCTCCGTACGGCCCCGGGGGTCGAGCCCGGTGGTCGGCTCGTCCAGGAAGAGGATCCGCGGCCGCATGATGAGGCTGGCCGCGAGGTCCAGCCTGCGGCGCATCCCGCCGCTGTACCGGCTGACCGCCTTGGTACCGGCTCCGGCGAGGCCGAACCGCTCCAGCAGTTCGTCCGCGCGGGCCGCCGCCCGGCGGCCGCCCAGGTGGTAGAGGCGGCCGAACATCTCCAGGTTCTGCCGTCCGCTCAGCTCCTCGTCCACCGCCGCGTGCTGGCCGACGAGTCCGATCCGGTAGCGGACCTCGTCGGGGTCGCGCACCACGTCGTACCCGGCGACCTCGGCCCGGCCGCCGTCGTGCCGCAGCAGGGTGGCCAGGATCCGTACGCAGGTGGTCTTGCCCGCGCCGTTGGGGCCGAGCACGGCGTGCACGGTGCCCTGCGGGACGGTCAGGTCGAGTCCGTCAAGGGCCCGTTTGTCCCCGTAGGTCTTCCGCAGCCCCTCGACGACGATCGCGGGATCGCTGCTGGCCAAGGTCTTCCCCTCTCCCTCGTGCTCTTCTCCGCACCACGTAGTCAAGTTTGACTACGCACGCCGGAAGGTACTGCCCGAACCCGCGCTAGTCAAACTTGATTAACGCAGAGAGCCACCGTCAGCCGCCTCGATCGGCAGGGTGTGGTGCCTCAGTCCGCGCCCGGCGCTTCGGCGTACGGGTTGGTGACGCCTTCCGGCAGTACCTCGACCGAGCGCTCCCCCTCGCCCGCCATCACATACGCCCCGCCCTCGAGCCGCTCGATCAGTCCGCGGGTCCACTCCGCCCCGCTGTCCGCGGAGTGCACCCAGAACTTCATGATCTCGCCGATATGGCCCCACTCCTCGGGGGTGCCGTCCGGTGGCGTCCAGTGCCGGGTCACCTCGGCCCGCCACTCCTCCAGTGCCGCCACCCGCCGCTTGAGCAGGGCGATCGCCTCGTCCCGGGGCAGGTCCACGATGAAACCCACCCCGGCCGTCAGCTCGTCGATCTTCTGGTCATGGCGCAGCAGGGCCTCCCGCAGCAGCCGGAAGTACTCCTCCTCGCCCGCCTCGGTCAGCTCGTACTCGGTGCGCGGCGGCCCGCCGACCGTGCTCGGCGCGACATCGTGCGCGCGCATCAGCCCCTGCTTCGCCATCTGCTTGAGCGCGTGGTAGATGGACCCGGGTTTGGCGTTGGACCACTCGTGCGCGCCCCAGAACTCCAGGTCATTACGGACCTGATAGCCGTGCGCCCGCCCGTGCTGGCGCACGGCCCCCAGCACCAGCAGCCGGATCGCTGACATCGCCCGCTCGTCTCCATCCTGGTCCCGACCCCCGCGACGACCAGGCTAGTGCCGCGTCAGGGCAAATCTTGACTGACGCGGCACCAGGGGATCGGCGGACCGGGCGGATCACCGCTCCAGGACGGACCAGTCGGGCTCCGGCATCGCCCCCGTCTCGAAGACGAGGTCGAAGGCGCCCTTGCCGTCGATCGTCTCGCGGATGATGTCGGCGTGACCGGCGTGCCGGGCCACCTCCTCGATCAGGTGGAGAACCGCCCAGCGCCAGGTGCGGGTGCCGCCCTCGTCCCAGGGGAGCCGGATCGCCTCGAACGTCGCGTCCAGCGACGGCAGGGCCCGTACGGCCTCCTCGGTCTCGCGCGCCACCTCGTCGTACAGGGCGAGCAGCGCCTCCACCGTCTCGTCCTCGGTGGGCTCGAAGGTGTGCTCCCACTCGGCCATCTCGTCCTTGGCGTCCCCGGCCTTGCCCTGGAGGACGCGCAGCCAGCCGCGCTCGCCCGTGACCACGTGCTTGAGCACCCCGGCCGGCGAGAGCGCGCTCGCGCTGGGGGCGCTGCGGGCCTGTTCCTCGGTCAGGCCGTGCACCGAGCGACGGATGCCGCCGCGCTGTGCCTCCAGGTACGCGAGCAGCGCGTCGCACTCGTTCTGACAGGCCTCGGGGTTCACGATCACGGGCATGGCCGCCGCCTCTCATCCGGAGGGCTCCGGGTCCGGCGCCCTGCGATGAACCCCACGTTATGGAGGCTCGCGGTCAGCTTCTGTCCGCGAGCCACCACCGTTCCTTCCTCAGAACGGGAACTGGCTCCGGCCGTGCTGGATGGAGATCCACTTGGTGGTGGTGAAGTCCTCGATCATCGACTCCCCGTTGAGCCGCCCGAGACCGGAGTGCTTCTCCCCGCCGAACGGCACGATCGGCTCGTCGTGCACCGTGCTGTCGTTCACATGGATCATGCCGGTGTGGATCCGCTGGGCGAACCGCACCCCGCGCTCGACATCGGCGGTGTGCACGGCCCCGCTGAGCCCGTAGTCCGTGTCATTGGCGATCCGTACGGCCTCGTCGTCGCCGTCGAACGGGATCAGCGTCACCACCGGGCCGAAGATCTCCTGGCCGAGGATGGCCGAGCCCTCCGGGACCCCGCTGAGCACGGTCGGCCCCATCAGGGTGCCCTCGGTCCGTCCCCGCACCAGCGCGGTGGCGCCCTCGGCGATCGTCTGGTCGACGAGCTGGGTGATCGCCTCGGCCTGGCCCTCGTTGATCAGCGGGCCGATATGGGTGGTGGGGTCGACCGGATCGCCCACCTTCAGGGTCTCCACCTTGGCCACGAACTTCTCGGTGAACTCCCGCTCGACCGCCCGGTCCACCAGCACCCGGTTGGCCGCCATGCAGACCTGCCCCTGGTGGACGAAGCGGCTGAAGACGGCCGCGTCCACCGCGTAGTCCAGGTCGGCGTCGGCCAGCACGACCAGCGCGCTGTTGCCGCCCAGCTCCAGGACCGTGCGCTTGAAGTGCGAGGCGGCCACGGTGGCGACGTGCCGGCCGACCTTGTCGGAGCCGGTGAAGGAGATCACCTTCGGTATGGGGTGCTCGATCAGGGCGTCGCCGATCTCCGCGATGTCGGTGACCACGACATTGAGCAGCCCGGCGGGCAGCCCCGCCTCCTCGAAGATCCTGGCGACCAGACCGCCGCCGCAGACCGGGGTGTTCTGGTGCGGTTTGAGGACGACGGCGTTGCCGAGGGCCAGCGCGGGGGCCACCGACTTCAGCGACAGCAGGAAGGGGAAGTTGAACGGGCTGATGACGCCGACCACGCCCACCGGCAGCCGGTAGAGGCGGTTCTCCTTACCGTCCACCGGCGACGGCAGGATGCGGCCCTCGGGCCGCAGCGCCAGATGGACCGCCTCGCGCAGGAACTCCTTGGCGAGGTGCAGTTCGAACCCCGCCTTCACATGGGTGCCGCCGCACTCCGCGATGATCGTCTCGGCGAGCTCCTTCTCCCGGTCCTCGATGATCCGCAGCGCCCGCTCGAACACCGCCCGCCGGGCGTAGGGGTTGGTGGCGCCCCACTCCGGCTGTGCCCGCTCGGCCGCCCGGTAGGCCAGGTCCACCTCCTCGACGGTCGCCACGGTGATGGAGGCCAGCTTCTCCCCGTTGTAGGGGTTGAAGTCGACGATGTCCCAGGAACCGCTTCCGCCGCGCCACTCGCCGTCGATGAACTGAAGGGCCAACTCGGAGAAGTAGGACATGCCATCCCTATCTTCAGGACGCGGTGCCGGTCCCCGACAGCCGCGCACATGTGGGGGGTATTCCTGACAGGACGTCATCCTACTGACGGGTCAGGCTTCGCGAAGGAGCCCCCGGAGCAATTCCCGGCTCTCCTCGGGGGAGAGGCTGTCCGCGCGGAGCCGCTCCAACACCCGCTCGTACTGCGAGACTTCATCGCGCTTGTCCAGATAGAGCGCGCTGGTGAGCTGCTCCAGATAGACGATGTCCGGGAGGTCGGACTCCGGGAAGCGCAGCCGGGTGAACGCCCCGCTCTCCCCCGCGTGCCCGCCGAAGGAGAACGGCATCACCTGGAGCGTCACGTTCTGCTGCTCGGAGACGGTGACCAGATGGCGCAGCTGCGCGGACATCACCTCGCGCCCGCCGTACGGACGGTGCAGCGCGGCCTCGTCCAGGACCACATGGAACGCCGGGGCGCGCTCGGAGACCAGCAGCTTCTGCCGCTCCAGCCGCAGCGCCACCCGCCGGTCCACCTCGTCCGAGCACGCCTGCGGCTGACCGCGGGTGACCACGGCGTGGGCGTAGCCCTCGGTCTGGAGCAGACCGTGGATGAACTGCACCTCGTAGCAGGCGATGTCGGAGGCGGCGCCCTCCAGGCCGACATAGGTCTGGAACCAGCCGGGGAGTACATCGCCGTAGCTGTGCCACCATCCGGCGACATTGGCCTCGCGGGCGAGCCCGAGCAGTGCCCCGCGCTCCGCGTCGTCGGTGACTCCGTACAGCGTCAGCAGATCCTCGACGTCCCGCGCCTTGAAGCTCACCCGGCCCAACTCCATCCGGCTGATCTTGGATTCGGAAGCCCGGATCGAATAGCCCGCCGCCTCGCGGGTGATGCCGCGGTCCTCGCGCAACCGCCTGAGTTGAGAGCCCAGGAGGATGCGGCGCACCACCGATCCACTCGACTCGCCTGCGGCCATTTCCGCGATCCTCCCTGTACGGAAAGCATCCTTGCGAACGGCGCCCCCCGCAGCCCCTGAGGGCGAAGTCTGCCACTGATCGGGCTTCACGCCGTAGGCGCGTCGTTACTCAACCCGACGATGCACGCCAGTGTACGGAGTCAGAAATCCGAGCAAAACCCGGCGGATCGGACCAACCGGCCCGCGTGCACGTGCATTTGCCCTTGCATCTGACGTGCGCATTCGGAACCATAGGGTGTGCGCACGTGCTAGCTGGTACGAAATCTGGCCAGAGTTCGTCACGGCCACGGATGCAGGAGTGCTCGCATGGGGAGCGAAGGTTCGACCCTGCTGGAACCCTTGTGGCAAGGGCTTGCCGCCATCGATCCCGCCGCCGTCTCCGGATCCGTCTCCTGCGCCCTGCCCGCCCGTTATGAAGCGGTCAAGGGGGCCCGGCAGTTCACCGGCTCCACCCTGCGGCAGTGGAACATCCCCGAACTCCTCGACGAAGTGGCGCTCGTCGTCTCCGAACTGGTCACCAACGCCCTCCGGCACGCCCTGTCCGGCACCGCGGCGACCGGTGAGCCGGAGCGGCCGGTGCGGCTCCATCTGATGCGCGGCCCCTCACGGCTGGTGTGCGCCGTACGCGACCCCAGCGAGGTGGGGCCGGTGGCCGGTGAGGCGGGCTGCGGCGAGGAGTCCGGGCGCGGGCTCCATCTGGTGGAGTCCTTCACGGACGGCTGGGGCTGGCAGCCGCTGGCGGGCACCCCGCGCGGCAAGATCGTCTGGGCCGTCTTCCGGCTCCCCGACGCGTAGGCATACGCGGACCGCCCGTCTCGGGCGCTCCCTCACGGGCGGGTGGACTCCGGCGGGGCCGTGGTGATGCCCAGGCCGTGCAGCTGGAAGAGCCGGTTCACATCGTGCATCGTGACGATCCCCTCCAACTGCCCGTGGTCCACCACCAGCACCGGCAGCGCGCCGCCACCCGGACGCGCCCGCTCCAGTACCTCGCTCAGCAGCTCACCGGGCTCGGCCACGGTGCACCGCGCCAGCGGTGTCGCCACATCGCGCACCCGCCGCTCCTCCCGCGCCTCGGCCGGCACCGCCGCGAGCGCGCGCAGCTGGACGAGCCCGCTGGGCCGTCCCTCGAAGTCCAGCAGCGGCATCGCCGAATGCCGGGCGTGGGCCGCCACCTCGTCGATGAACCGGTCCACGGTCAGCCAGTCGGCCCCGGCGGCCACCGGCGCCGACATCGCGTCCGCCACCCGCACCCCGCGCAGCGCCGTGTTGACCCCGGCCCGCTGCCGCTCCGCGTTGGCGATGATCACCATGAAGAGGCCGATGAGCGAGAGCCACAGCCCGCCGTTGTTCCCGCGCAGGAAGGAGATCCAGCCGGCGGCGATGAGCAGCACGCCGAGGATCTGGCCGCTGCGCCCCGCCGCCCGCTCGGCGCGCTCCCGGTCCCCGGTGCGCCACCAGATCACGGCCTGCACCACCCGTCCGCCGTCCAGCGGCGCGGCGGGCAGCAGATTGAAGACGCCCAGCAGCAGATTGGCCCAGCCCAGCCAGATCAGCACGGCCGTGGGCACTCCCCACCCGGTGAGCGTGTGCACCCCGATCCCCGCGCCGACCGCGACACCGCCGATGACCAGGCTGGTGAGCGGTCCGATGACGGCCACCCAGAACGCGACCCCGGCGGTGCGGGGCCGTCCCATCTTGGTCATGCCGCCAAGCGCCCAGAGCGTCACGTCCTCCACCGAGACGCCCCTTCTGCGGGCGGCGACCGCGTGCGCGGTCTCGTGCAGCAGCAGGCTGCCCATCAGCAGCACGGCGCCGACGACGCTGGCGACGGCGTAGACGGCGCCGGTCCGGCCCGGGGTCCACGCGGGCAGCGTCTCGTGGCCGAGCCCGTAGGCGAGCAGCACGATCAGCACCGGGACGCTCCAGTGCATCCGCAGTGGTACCCCGAGTACACGTCCGACGCGGACCGAGCCGTTCATCGCCGTCTCACATGGGTCGAGTCCCCCCGATCGCCACTACCAGTGTCGCGCGTCCGCGGCGATCAGCCCAGACCTGCCGGATCGTGCGCCAGATGGTCGAACTCGCCGTCCTTGGCCCCGAGCAGCATCGCCTCGACCTCGGCCGGGGTGTAGATCAGCGCCGGTCCGTCGGGGAACCGGGAGTTGCGTACGGCCACGTTCCCACCGGGCAGCTTGGCGAACTCGACACACGACCCCTGGGAGTTGCTGTGTCTGCTCTTCTGCCAGACGACTCCCCGGAGGTCCGCGGCCGCCATGCCGTTGTAGGGGTGGTCGCGCACAGGGCTTCTCCACTGTTCGTGCATGCGTGCAGCTGTCAACTGTCCGGGATCATAGCTCCGTTCCTTTGCGAATGCATGGGCAAATGCATCTGCGTATGCGCAGGTAGATGCACAAGCAGATGCACGTGCACCATGCGTATCGGCATGATCACCCGACACCCGGGATCTTCTGCCCGGAGTGAAGAAGAGCAGTCGTCATGAATGACGTCCGGGTCCCCCTCCGGGTTGAGCGGGCCTCGGACATCGGAGCCTCGTCGTCGAAAGCGCTGTCATCGGGACGTTGTCATACCCCCCTGCCAGAATCCCGGGCATGAGATGGGCGGCGGCGGAGACGGATCACGGGGGTGTTCGTCTCTGCCCGCTCGACCCCGCGGGAAAGGCCGCCGGACCGGTCGTCGAGGTCACGGCGGAGCAGGGCGGGATCGCCGAGGCCGTGCGGTCCCGCCCCGAGGCCGACCGGTGGGTGTGGCGGTCCACCGCCGAGGTCTATCCACGGCTGCTGGCGGCCGGGGTCCGGGTGGAGCGGGCCTATGACATCGAGGCGGCCGAGGCGCTGCTCCTCGGCCATGAGGGGCGCTCGGGCGCACCGCGTTCGCTCGCCGCCGCCCGGGCGCGGCTGCGCGGGCTGCCCGTCCCCGAGGATCCGCCGCCCCGGGCGACCGGGGGCCAGCCGTCGCTGTTCGAGCCCGGTCCGCCGCCGCTGCCGCCGGGCACCGATCCGCTGGACGCGCTGCTCGAGGTGTACGCGGACCAGCTGGTCCGTACGGACGCGGCCGAGCACCCGGACCGGATGCGGCTGCTCACCGCGGCCGAGTCGGCCGGGATGCTGATCGCCGCCGAGATGCGGCGCGCCGGGGTGCCCTGGCGCGCCGACCGCCACCGGGAGCTGCTGGACGAGCTGCTCGGCGAGCGCTATCCGGGCGGTCTGGAGCCGCGGCGCCTGGCCGAGCTGGCCGACGAGGTCTCGCGCGCCTTCGGCACCCGGGTGCGGCCCGATCTGCCCGCCGAGGTCGTCAAGGCGTTCGCCCGCGCGGGCATCGCCCTCGGCTCGACCCGCGCCTGGGAGCTGGAGCGGATCGACCACCCCGCCGTGGAGCCGCTGCTGCGCTACAAGAAGCTCTACCGGCTGCACACCGCCCATGGCTGGTCCTGGCTCCAGTCCTGGGTGCGCGAAGGCCGTTTCCGCCCCGAGTACCTGCCCGGCGGCACCGTCTCCGGCCGCTGGACCACCAATGGCGGCGGGGCGCTCCAGATCCCCAAGGTGGTGCGGCGCGCGGTGGTGGCCGATCCGGGGTGGCGGCTGGTGGTGGCCGACGCCGACCAGATGGAGCCCCGGGTGCTCGCCGCGATCTCCCGCGACCCCGGGCTGATGGAGGTCGCGGGCAGCGGCCGGGACCTGTACGCGACGCTGTCCGACCGCGCCTTCTCGGGCCGGCGCGACCAGGCCAAGCTGGCGCTGCTGGGCGCGGTCTACGGCCAGACCTCCGGCGACGGCCTGAAGCACCTCGCGGCCCTGCGGCGGCGCTTCCCGGCGGCGGTGGCGTATGTGGACGAGGCGGCCCGCGCGGGTGAGGAGGGCCGGCTGGTGCGCACCTGGCTGGGCCGCACCTGCCCGCCCGCGGGCGGGCTCGCCGAGGAGACGGCCGACGAGGCGGGGCTGCCGCGGGACCAGGAGGAGCCGTCGTACGGCAGCACGGCGAGCGCCCGCGCCCGGGGCCGCTTCACCCGGAACTTCGTGGTGCAGGGCAGCGCCGCCGACTGGGCCCTGCTGATGCTCGCCGCGCTGCGGCGGTCGCTGAGCGGCGCGGGGCTGCGCGCGGAGATCGTCTTCTTCCAGCACGACGAGGTGATCGTGCACTGCCCCGAGGCGGAGGCCGACGCGGTCCGGGAGGCGATCGCCGAGGCGGGCGGGACGGCCGGCCGGATCGCCTTCGGAGCGACCCCGGTGCGGTTCCCCTTCACCATGGCGGCGGTGGAGTGCTACGCGGACGCGAAGTAGGCGGCCCGGAAGTGAGTGCCCGGAGGTGGGTGCCCGGAAGTGAGTGCCCGGAAGTGGGCGCCCGGAAGTGGTGGCCGCCTCCCCCGACCGGCTCAGCCCCACGGGCAGCGGGCCTGATCGTCCCCACACGATGAGAGCGGAGGGCCGCCGGGCGGCGGCCCGCCACACCGCCCACAGGGGAGACCTGCCATGACCATCAGCCTCGAGGCACTGCGCCGCTGCTCCATCGCCGTCGACCTCGGCGCGGCCAGGACGCGCGTCTACCTCAGGCGCACCGGGCTCATCGTCGACGAACCCACCGTGGCCGCCGTGAACACCCACACCGGCGGGCTGATCGCGGTCGGCACGCTGGCGCAGCGGATGACCGGGCGGACGCCCGCGCACATCCGGGTGGTCCGGCCGGTCTCCAACGGGACCGTCGTGGACATCGAGATGGCCCAGCGGATGCTGCGGCTGCTGCTGGGCAACAAGCTGCGCCGCGCCTGGCGGCGCCGCCCGCTGGTGAGCGCCGCCGTCTGCGTGCAGCACGACGCCGACCCGCTCGCCCAGCGCGCCGCCGTGGAGACGCTCACCGGTATCGGCGCCAAGCGGGTCGAGCTGGTGGACGCCCTGATCGCCGCCGCCGTGGGCTGCGGTCTTCCGGTGGAGCGGCCCGAGGCGACGATGATCGTGGTGTGCGGCGCGGCCACCACCCAGGTCGCGGTCCTGTCGCTGGGCTCGATCGTGGCCGCCGAGCGGGTGCCGGTGGGCGGCGAGACCGTGGACCACGCCGTCGTCCAGCATCTGCGCAACGAGCACGCGCTGATGCTGCCCAGCCAGGCCGTCCGCCCGCTGCACCTGATCGTCAAGGACAGCGCGGGCGGCGCGGACGGCGTCCCGGCCGTACAGAGCACCGAGGTGCACGGCCGGGACGTGGCCACCGGGCTCGCCCGGACCGTACGGATCGACGTCGAGGGCGTACGGGCCGCCATCCGCACCCCGCTCACCGGGGTGCTGGACGCCATCGGCTCGGTGCTGCGCCGCTGTCCGCCCGATCTGGTGGCCGACCTCGCCGACCGCGGCATCATGCTGGCGGGCGGCAGCGCGGTGCTGCCCGGGTTCGACACGATGCTGCGCGAGGCCACCGGGATGCCGCTGAACATCGCCGACCACCCCGACGTCTGCGCGGTCGAGGGGCTCGGCGCGATGCTCGACGGCAAGGTGCAGCCCCTGCTGCTGGACGCGATGGTCTCCTGACCGCCTCTGGCCGCCGGCCCCTGACACCTGCCCCCCTGGCCCCTGACCCCTGACCTCTGATCGGAAATTCTTCGTGACGCGTTGAGCGGCTGCCTCCCCCCATGCGTAGTGAAGGGGGAAGAGGCCGACATGGCCGCCGATCCCCCCCGGGGCTCAGACCGGGAGTCGTCCGTTGATGTTGTCCAACTCAGGTCAGGTCCTGGAGGTTCAGGTGCACGACGACGCCGCCGTGGCCGATGAGCGTCCGTCAAGATCCAGGCGTGGTACGCCGGACGAGCAACTCATGCGCGCGCTCTACCAGGAGCACGCCGGGCCGTTGCTCGCGTTCGTACTGCGACTGGTCGCGGGCGACCGGCACCGCGCGGAGGACGTCGTCCAGGAGACCCTGGTGCGCGCCTGGCGCAACGCCGACCAGCTGTCCCGGGCCACCGGCTCCATCCGGCCCTGGCTGGTCACCGTCGCCCGGCGGATCGTGATCGACGGACACCGCAGCCGGCAGGCCCGGCCGCAGGAGGTCGACCCCTCCCCGTTGGAACTCATGCCCGCGGAGGACGAGATCGACCGTGCACTGCGGCTCATGACCCTGACCGACGCGATGCAGGACCTCAGCGACGCCCACCGCGAGGTGCTGGTCGAGACCTACTTCAAGGGGCGGACCGTCAACGAGGCGGCCCAGACCCTCGGCATACCCAGCGGGACGGTACGGTCCCGGGTCTTCTACGCGCTGCGCTCGATGAAGCTCGCGCTCGAGGAGAGAGGAGTAACGGCATGACAGCGCAGACGCACCATCCGGGACATGACGCCGTTGGCGCGTATGTGCTCGGCGTGCTCGACGAGGCGGACGCCACCTATTTCGAGGAGCATCTGGCCGGCTGCGACCAGTGCGGACGTCAGCTGGACGAGCTGACCGGACTGGAACCGCTGCTGGCCGATCTGGCCGCCGACGTCCCCGGGATCCACGGCAGCCCCGGGCGGACCCAGCTCACGGGTCACACTCCGCATGCCTTCAGCGCCACTCCCAACGCGATCGAGACCCTCACCGCGCGCCCAGGTCCGGCCCTGTTCAACCGCATGGTCGGCGAGGTCGCCGCGTCCCGCGCCAAGCGGCGGCGGCGCGGTCTCTACCTGGTCGCGGCGGCGGCCGTACTGATCGTCGGCGGCCCGGTCGGCACGATCGCGGTCACCTCCGGCGGCTCGGACAGCTCCGTCACGGCCGCCCCCAGCGAGAGCGTCCTCTTCGCCGGAATGCCCGACAAGGTGCAGGGCACCGACCCGGACACCAAGGTGAACGCGGCCGTCGCGCTGGAGGACAAGATGTGGGGCACCGACGCCATCCTCCGGCTGAAGAACCTCAAGGGCCCGCTGGACTGTAGCCTGATCGCGGTCTCCAAGAACGGCCATGAGCAGACGATGATGACCTGGTCCGTGCCCGAGTGGGGCTACGGGATCGAGGACAGCCCCAAGGCGGAGGCGAGAGGTCCGCTGTGGGCGCACGGCGGCGCGGGCATGAAGCGCTCCGACATCGAACGCTTCGAGGTCCGTACGACCGACGGAAAGCGCCTGGTCTCCCTGAACGTCTGACCTGCCACCCGAACGTCCGACCCGCCACTCGGATCGCCGATCAACCCATGCGGCGTGGTGAGCGAGATGTTACACAGAGTGTGATATGTCGTGCTCCGCGTCCCCGGGGGATCCGGATCCGAGGAGGCACCCCGTGGCTGACCCGGACGCCCATCAGCAGCGCATGTTCGCTCAGTATGTGCTGCCCGAGGTCGAGGTGCTGCTGCGCGTGGCCATGTCACTGACCACCCAGCGAGCCGACGCCGAGGATCTCGTGCAGGACACGTTACTACGGGCGTACCGGGCAGTCGGCCGTTTTGACGGGAGACATCCACGGGCCTGGCTGCTGACGATCATGCGGCATGCGGAGGTCAGCCGGCGCCGCCAGCGCCGGCCCCGGCTGCTCGACGATCCGGACACGGAGCTGGAGCGGCTGGTCCCGGCCCGGGACGCGACGCCGGAGGAGCTGGTGGTGGACACGACGTTCGACGAGGCCGTGGACGCCGCGTTCACGGCGCTTCCGCTGCGGGACCAGCAGGTGGTGCGGCTGGTGCATGTGGACGGACTGTCGTACGCGGAGGCCGCACAGGTGCTGGACGTCCCCAAGGGGACGGTGATGAGCAGGCTGCACCGGGCGCGCAAGCGGATCCGGAACCAGCTGCTGGCCGCGGGAGTGGAATCGGAGCGAGGTGGCGCATGAGCAGATGGACATGGTGGCGGACGCGCACCACGGGGACCACGCGGACCGCCGGACGGCTCCGGACCACACGATGTCCCCTGGGCGCCCCGATGCTCCAGTCGTATCTGGACGGGGAGCTGGACGCCCCGGCCGCGGCCCGGGTGCGCACCCATGTGGCCGAGTGCCACCGCTGCGCCCGGGAGCTCGCCGTCTACCAGCGGATCAGCGAGGCGCTGGCCGCCCGCGCGACGATCGACGAGGCGGTGCTTGACCGGCTCAGGGACTTCGCGGAGTCCCTCGCGGAGCGGGAGAGCCGGGAGCCGGGGGCGGAGGGGGCGCCGCAGGAGCCGATCCCGGGGACGGAGACGGTGCCGCCGGAGGCGATGCCGAACGAGGCCATGCCGGCCGAGGCGATGGAGACCGAGACGGTTCCCGGGACGGCGCCGGGGGCGGATCGGGACGCCGATCAGGGCGCGGTGCACAAGGCGGGAGGCTGACGGCCAGCGGATCAAGCCCCGCGCCCGGACCGCTCGCGCCCGCCCCGGGCAGCGCGGCGACCCGCTCGCGTACCCGCGCGGGTCTGCGCAGCAGCAGGGCCGCGGTGAGCAGGGTTCCGCTGATCAGGGCGACGTCGGCGAGGTTGAAGACCGGCCCGCGGGCATCCAGCGTGATCCAGTCGATGACGGCGCCGCGCAGCGGGCCGGGCGACCGGATCATCCGGTCGGCGCCGTTGCCCATCGCTCCCCCCGCGATCAACCCCAGGCCCAGCGCCGCGCCCCGGCCGCGTACCCGCAGCCCGGCACCGGCCGCGCCCAGCGTGGCCACCGCGCCCGCGAGCGTGATCACCACGATCAGCGCGGGGCGGCTCTGGCCCAGGCCGAAGGCCACCCCGGTGTTGCGCACCAGCAGCGCGCAGAACGGCCCGAACCGGGCCTGCGGCCCCGCGGTGCCGCTCCAGGCGGCCAGCGCCATCGCCTTGCTCAGCTGATCGGCCACGATCACGGCGAGCGCGACCAGGGGGAAGAGCAGCCGGCCGGTCGCCGGATGGGGCTTCATCATCGGCCTCCCTGGGGGTGGGGGGGCCGGTCCGCGGGCGCGGTCCGCGGCCCGGGAAGGAAACCCGCCGGGCGGCCGCCCCGCTTCCCTTCCGGCGGAACGAATCCGGAGCGAACGGGCACCGGGCGAGAAAAGACGAGGGCCCGCAGGCGGCACTGCCTGCGGGCCCTCGCTGCTTGCCAACGCCGTGATCAGCTATGTGGTCATCGGCGGTGTACCGAAGGGGTTACTCCGACTTACTTCCCCTTCTTCGCCTCCAGGAGCGGCGTCTGGTACTTGGCCAGCATCTTCATCTTGTTCTTGTCGATCGTCTTCCAGTCGTTCTTCAGCACACCGCCGGTGTCACCCGAGTCCGGGTTCCAGGTCCAGTAGGTGTAGCTGATCTGGTGCTTCTTGAGGTAGTCCATCAGGGCGTTCTGCCAGACGGCCTCGGAGCTCTTACCGGCGGTCTTCTTACCGCCGAACTCACCGAGCAGCAGCGGGGCGATGTTCTGCTTCTTGATGTACGCCCAGTGCTTCTCCCAGATGGCCGGCATGTTCTTCGGGAAGTCCTTCGCCATGAACCAGTTCTGGTTGTAGACGCCCGGACCGTAGTCGTGGGCCGAGTAGACGACCTTGTTCGGCTCGTTGAGCTTCACCGGGTGCTTCTTCACACCCTGGAGGTCACCGCCCCACCAGAACTGCTCGTTCTTGTGGCGGTCCGTACCCTCGACGAAGATCAGCCAGTTCTTGTTGACCTTGTGGATCGCGTTACCGGCCTTGGTGGCCGCCAGCTGCCAGTCGGTCTTCGGGTTGCCGTCGCCCCACGTGGCCTGGCCACGCGGCTCATTGTGCAGGTCGGCGCCGATCACCCGGTCGTTGTTCTTGTACCGCTTGGCCAGCTTGACCCAGTCGTCCATCCACTGCTTCTCGGAGAGGCTCTGGGAGTGCCACAGCTCACTCTGGCCGTACTGGTCCGGACGGTGCTGGTCCAGGATCACCCGGATACCACGGTCGGTGGCACCCTTGACGATCTTGTCCATGATCTGCTGGGGGGTGAGGCCCTTCAGATCGGGGTTCTTGTGGTAGTCGATGCCGTCGGGCTTGGCGGACGACTTGAACATGTCGTTCGCGTACGGCAGACGCATCGTGTTGAAGCCCTGCTTGGCCATCTGGTCCAGCATGGACTCCCAGTTACGGGTCCACAGGCCGTGCGGCGCGTAGGTGCCGGTCTCGAAGCCGAACCAGTTCACACCGGTCAGGACGACCTTCTTACCGTCGGAGTCGACGATGTCGCCCTTCTTGGTGGACAGGGGGCCTTCGGCGCCCGCGCCGGATGCCTTGGCGGCGGAGGTGGTGGTGGTGGCCGACTGGCCATCGGAGTTGTTCACCGCGAAAGCGGTGACCGTGCCACCCACGGCAGCAGCAGCGACGACGGCCGCGGCGATACCGAAGCGGAGACGCTGCGAGCGCGGCGCACGCTTGGTCTCGGTGGTCGGGGCGTTGTTCTGGTCCATGGGGGAATTCATTCGGAGATGCTCCTGAGCAAATCGGGTACTGCGGTTTTCAGGACGCTGGGGTTGTTCGTCGGAGATTCCAGACATTCCATCTGCGGGTCGGAGACTGCGGTCAGCCGGACAATCCGCGCGGACGGTAGGAGTTCGCCGATCAGGCGGACCAACCGCTGCGCTTGCCAGCTGGGCTCATCCACGTCGATCAGCACCACATCCGGCTGCATGTGATGGGCCAGGGAAATTGCCTCCCGGGCCGATCCTGCAATTCCGGATAGCTCCAGTCCGGGCTCCTCGACAACGAGATCGGCGAGAGCACTCAACACCAGTGGGTGGTGCTCCACGACGAGAACTCTGTGCATCGATTGGAGCTCCTTCGGGGCTTGTCCTTTCGCTTCTCGACATTAGGGAGTGACCACGGTCGGAATCGCCGTACGCCTGGCTGAAATCTGCGTACCTCAATTGCGGGAATTCCGGGCACACCAAACGGCCGAATTCCGCCTACCTCAGTTGAGGTAGAGGAATTCGGCCGTTTTATAGGGGTTATGTCCGTTTTGGCGGGTGGCCCGAAGGGCTCAGAAGGCGCTCAGAAGGCTCTCAGGGGGGTGCTCGGAGGCCGCCCCAGGGGCCCTCAGGGCATACGAAAGGCGCCGGTCACGGGGTTGACCGGCGCCCAGGAAGGGGTCAGGAGGATCAGCGCGTCAGCCGGTACGCGTAGCCGGGGACGAACATTCCCGCACCGGCGGCACAGCCGTCCGCCTGGCCCGGCTGCTTGACCCACAGGAAGGCATCGACCCCGGGGATGCCCGTGGCGGCGGTGGGGGCCCTGCCCAGCTTGCGGCCCGGCGGATCGCAGAAGCTGTGCTTGCGCGTGGGCCCCGCCCCGTTACGGCTGGTGTCCACCACGACCCCCAGCCGGGGCCGGCGCAGCTCCCGGATCACGGACAGCCCGTAGCGCACCTCGTCGGCGGTGGCGTTGAAGTTGGAGACGTTGACCGCTATCCCGTCCCCGTACCGCTCTATACCGGCGCGTCGCAGCCGCTCGGCCATGGTCCGCGCGGGCTGCCATCCGGAGTTCCCGGCGTCGTAGTACACCCGGGCGCGCGGCGCGCCCCGCTGGAGCGCCCGCGCCGCGTACGCCAGCGCCGCGAACCGATCCGCCTGCTGCCGCCGCTTGAGACAGCTCATATGGGCCAGCGCGTCCGGTTCGAGGATGACGATCGCGCGCCCGTCCCCTATCCCCCGGGCGAGGGCCTCGCTCCAGCGCCGGTAGGCGGCCGTGTCCCCGGCGCCGCCCGAGCTCAGCTGCTGGCAGTCGCGCTGCGGGATGGTGTACGGGACCAGCACCGGCAGCCGTCGCTGGGCGGCGGCGGTGCGGACCAGGTCGCGGGCCCGCTCCTCGATCAGGGACTCATTGGTCTCGGTGAGCCAGGCGGCCTGGGGCTCGGCGGCGATCCGCCGGGCGATGGCCGTCGCCCGGCGGTCGTGCGGATGGTCCCGCACCCAGGTCGCGGCCGGGTTGTGGGGGTCGACGTAGAAGTGGGTCGTGGCCGGGAAGAACGGCTTGGCCACGGGGAGCGACGGCTTGGTGGCGGGCGGTCGCACCGGGCCCACGAACAGGGCCTGCACGGTGGTCGCCGCCATCACCACCTCGACCACCAGCACCATCACGATCAGCTGGGCGATGCCGCGCCCCGCCCACCGGGAGGTGCGGGCACGCGCCGGTGGGCGGGGGCGGCGGTCGCGGCCGCAGAGTTTCGTGATCATGGCGAGTCCTGCCCGGCCTCAGCCGTGGTGGGAGTTGTCGGGCGGCCTGCGGCGGCTGATGAGCACCACCGCCAGAATCGCGAGCACCACCAGGACCCCGGCCACCACACCTATCGTGACCAGGGCGGATTCATCCCCGGCGGTTTTGGGGGCGGCGGCGTCCGGAGTGGCGGACGCGGACGGATGGCGGCGGGGCGCGGAGAGCTCGGCGGAGGCGGGGGGCGCGGCCCGGTCCGCCAGTGCCTTGGCCGGGGCGATCACCCCGTACCCATAGCGCGGGTCATGGCCCGCGGAGCCCTTGCGGTCGGCGGTGTCGATCAGCTTCTGGACCACCTGGTTGGCGTTCCAGCGGGGATGCTCCGAGCGCAGCAGCGCGGCGCCCGCCGCGACCCAGGGCGCCGCGAAGCCGGTGCCGTCGCCGGTCCAGTAGTCGTTGTTGCCCGAGGTGGTGAGGATGGCGACGCCGGGGGCGGCCAGGAGGGTCTTCCCGCCGTGGTGGGAGGAGGTCCAGACGGCGCCCTTCTTGTCGGTGGCCACCACGGCGACCACGCCGGGGAGGGCGGCCGGGTAGGTGGGCCGGTTGCCGATCTTGCCGTTGTCGCCCGCGCCGGCCACGATCACGGCGTCCTTGTCGACGGCGTACTTCACCGCGGACCGCAGCGCGGGGGTCGGCCGCTTGAAGTTGACGGCCAGGTCGATGACGCGCACGTCCTGGTCCACCGCGTGCCGGATGGCCTTCGCGGTGGGGTCGGCGAGGGGCTTTCCGTCGCGGTAGACGCCGAGCGGCATCACCTTGGCCTTGGGCGCGAGCCCGTACACCCCGTCGCCGCGGTAATTGCGGCCGGTGCCGGCGATGATTCCGGCCGCATGGGTGGACTGCTCGGCCGTCTTGCCGCCGTCCCGGGTGCCGTAGCCGCCGGTGCCGCCCGCGAAATCCTTTCCGCGGACCACGCGGCCGCGCAGATCCGGATGGGAGGCGTCGACCCCGGTGCCGATGACCGCCACGGTCACTCCCGCGCCTTTGCTGAATTTCCAGGCGCGCTCCGCCTTGAGCGCGGTCAGCGCCCATTCGGAATCGTGCAGCCCACCGGAATCGGAATGACTTGCCGCAGCCGGCGTGGCCAGTGCGAGTGTCATCACGGCGATGACCGCTCCGGCCCGGCCGGCGAATGGATGGCGTGACATCACGTGACCTGACATTACGTCACCTACTCTCCTCGCACGGGACGCAAGGCCGTCCGGCCCATTTCATCTTTGGGCATCCCCCGCAGGTACTGGCACCCGCGAGAGGGGGAACGTCCCGTCCCTTCTTTGGGGGACCGGTCCGGATACCCCGGACCCGGCTCTCCCCAATACGGGGGATAGGAGAGGTCCGCCGAAGGTGTACCACCCGCTCCCCCGGGCGCGGGTACTACCTCCTTTTCGGGTGACGCACTCTTGGGTCAACGGCGATAAGAGCCTCCTGTCGAGGGAGTCGCGATGCAGCGTTTCCGAACGTTCAGCGAGCGCACCGGAGAGCCGGGCGAAGAGGCGGACAGCACCGACCGTAATGCCCGCAGGCGGGCCGGAATGCTGTTCCGAGTCCGCCAGGTCCGGAACCCGATGGCGGGCATGCCCGGTCTGGCCCTGCGTTTCGCGGTGGTCGGCGGGGGCGGTGTGGTCGTGAACACGGTGGTCCTCTTCGTCCTCTATCACTGGGCCGGACTGCCGCTGCTGGTGGCGTCCTCGATAGCGGTGGAAATCGCCGTCGTGCACAACTACCTGCTGAACGACCGGTGGACCTTCGCGGTGGCCACTCCGTCCCTCGGGCGATTCATCAAGTTCAATGTCTCGGTCCTGGGCGGACTCGGGGTCAATGTGCTCATCGTCTGGTCACTGGTGCGCACCGGAATGCATCTGCTGCTGGCGAATTGCCTCGGCATCGCGGCCGCTTTCGCGGTCAACTTCGCGTCGAGTACCGGCTGGGTCTGGGGGAGGCGGAGCCGATGATTGTCGCCATCATCTACCTGGTGCTGATCGTGGTCTCGATCCTGCTCACCGTGCAGTCGGCCCATGTCCTCTATCTCATGCTCTACACCTGGGACCGGGCGGATGCCGAACGGAAGGCCAGGGCGCCGGATGAATTCCTGCCGCCCCAGATCTCCTTCAGTGTCCTGCTGCCCGCCCGCCATGAGGAAGACGTCATCCAGAGCACCATCGAGCGCGTGGTGCGGGCCAACTATCCGGCCGAACTGCTGGAGGTCTTCGTGATCTGCTCACAGGACGACGACGGCACGATCAAAAAGGCCGAGGAGAAGATCGACGACCTGAAGCGGAAAGGGCTGCACAATGTGCGGGTCGTGGTGTTCGACGACCAGCCGATCAACAAGCCGCACGGCCTCAACACCGCCCTTCCGCACACCGCCAACCAAGTGGTGACGATCTTCGACGCGGAGGACGACATCCACCCCGAGATCTTCTCCCTGGTGAACACCGTGATGGTGCAGGAGAAGGTCAAGGTGGTCCAGGCCGGTGTGCAGCTGATGAACTACGAGTCCAACTGGTACTCGACGCTCAACGTCCTGGAGTACTTCTTCTGGTTCAAGAGCCGGCTGCACTACCACGCCCACTACGGCTCGATCCCGCTCGGCGGCAACACCGTCTTCTTCGCCCGTGAGCTGCTGCTGCGGCTCGGCGGCTGGGACGACCGCAACCTCACCGAGGACGCCGACATGGGGCTGCGGATATCCGCCATGGGCGAGCGGGTGCGCGTGGTCTACGACGACCGGTACGTGACCAAGGAGGAGACCCCGCCGACCCTCGGCCACTTCATCCGCCAGCGCACCCGCTGGAGCCAGGGCTTCATGCAGACCCTGAAGAAGGGCACCTGGAAGAAGATGCCGACGCGCAAACAGCGCTGGCTCGCCTTCTACGTCCTGGTGTTCCCGCGCGGGCAGGCGCTGTTGGGCATCTATCTGCCGATCTCACTCGGCATGATCCTGATCCTCAAGGTGCCGGTGCTGATCGCGCTCTGCTCCTATCTGCCCGTTCTGCTGCTGGCCGCGCACTTTCTGGTCCAGGCGGTCGGCCTGTACGAGTTCACCGGCGCCCACGGCCTCGAGGCCTCGCCGAAGGCCCTCGTGCGCATGGCCATCGCCTGGTTCCCGTTCCAGATGGTGCTGGCGTACGCCGCGCTGCGGGCGATGCGGCGGGAGATGCTCGGCCGCCACGACTGGGAGAAGACACAGCACGTAGGCGCCCACCGGGCCACCACCGAGGAGGCGGAGTCGCGTGTCGGATAACCCCACGCCCTCGCGGCCGGCGGACGTCGGCGCGGAAGGCCGGAACACCGCGCCGGACAAGAGCATCGCCGCGGACAAGGGCACCGCGCCCGAGAACGCCACCGCCGCGCCCGAGAACGCCACCGCCGCGGACAAGAGCGCCGAGGCCCCCGCGCGGCGCCCGCGCCGCCGCCGCCCGCGGTTCTCCGTGGAGCGCGGCTGGTTCCCGCCGCTGGGGACCAAGGGCAGGATCGCCCTGGTCGCCTCCCTGCTGACCGGCCTGCTCACCCACGGCTACCACCTGTTCCGCTACCCCCTCTACCTCACCGACGAGGGCATCTACATGCAGCGGGCGTGGTCGCTGGTGCGGGAGACGAGTCTGTCCCCGTACACCTACGACTACGACCACGCCCCGCTGGGCTGGATCACCCTGGCCGGGTGGGTCTTCCCGCTGCCGAAGCAGTTCGAGACCTTCGGGAACGCGATCAACACCGGACGGTTCCTGATGCTGCTGGTGCATGTCGCCGCCGTCTACCTGCTGTTCGAGATCGCCCGGCGGCTGTCCGGCAGTGTGCTGGCCGCCACCGTCACCTCGTTCCTCTTCAACGTCTCGCCGATCGCGGTCTACTTCCAGCGGCAGGTCCTGCTGGACAACCTGATGATGCTCTGGCTGCTGCTGAGTCTGTTCATGCTGCTCAGGCGGGAAGTCACGATCAGATCGGTGTTCGGCGGCGGGCTGGCCCTGGGGGTCGCGCTGATCACCAAGGAGAACGCGATCTTCTTCGTGCCCAGCTTCATGTATCTGCTCTACCGAAGGGTCAAGGGGTCGGCCAGCAGCCGGTTCACCAGCACCCTCTGGCCGTTCGCCGCGGCCACCCCGATCGGCGCCTATGTGACCTACGCGCTGCTCAAGAACGAGCTGCTGCCGAGCGGTTTCGACTTCGACCTGAACAACCCGCCCGCGGACCACGTCTCGCTGCTCTACACCCTGTGGTGGCAGCTCAACCGCAACCAGGGCACCCTCTTCAGCCACACCGGTCTGCTCCAGACCAGCTGGCTGGTCCGGGACAAGTTCCTGCTGATCGCCGGGGTGTGCGCGATGGTGATGTGCCTGTGGATCGGCACCCGGGACCGCAGGCGCAACCTGGGCTTCCTGATCGCCGGGACGCTGGCCTTCGGATACGCCTTCTACCTGGTGCGCGGCAGCGTGGTGCTGGACTTCTACGTCACCCCGCTGATCCCGATGTTCGCACTCTGCGTCGGCATGATCACCGACCGGCTGCTCAAGGGCTCGTTCGCCAATCGGTTCATGCGCGGCGCGCATTCCCTGACCCGGGTCGCCGTACCGTCGTTCGTCGCCGTTCTGCTGCTGGTGTCACCGGCCTCCGGATATCTCGTGCACACCAATACCGAGGGCCGTACGCAGATCGCCGACCAATACCAGTCCAAGATCAACCTCACCGGAATGCAGCATGCCCAGATCGCCTGGGTGCGCAAGCACGTACCACCGAATTCGCGCGTCATCATGGACGACGACCTATGGGGTGAGCTGCACGATGTGCGCCCGTTCTACCCGTACGCGCATTCCCACTGGAACGCCTCGTCCGACCCGGACGTGCGCGACAAGCTCTTCAAGAAGAAATGGCAGAACGTCGACTACATCATCATGTCGAACAAGATGCGCAAATCGATGATGACCAACAATTCCGACGGTCGGGAGAACTGGATTCTCCAGGCGCTGCGTAATTCCACCCGCGTCTGGTCGGAAACCGAGGGCAACATCAAGCTGGAAATCTACCGTGTGCAGTAGCCATGGGAAGAGGAGGTGAAGGCCATGCCTGAGTACGACGACGACTGGGATGTTCCGGAGGACAGGGATGATCCCGAGAACGAGGAGCACACCCCCGACGGTGAGAAGAAGAAAAAGCTCACCTGGAAGACCGTCCTGCTCGCACTCGTGGTCTTCGCGATCGTCGGATCGCTCGTCCAGGTGGTCGCGCGCGGCGGCTTCGGAGGCGCCCTGAACACCACCGGCAGCGGAGGCGGCGGCGCCCCGAAGAAGGAGCAGCACTCCCGGCAGGAGCAGGAGATACGCCCGCCCAAGCAGCCCAAGACCATCAAACTGGGCAATCAGCGGGTCCCCCAGGCGTCCGGCCCGATCATCGTGATCAACCCGGGCCTGGTCACCCCCGGCGGCAGCGCCGCGGTCGAGGGCGGTGGCTTCGACAAGAAGGCCACCGTGGACATCCTGCTCAAGGCCCGGAAGTCGGACACCAAGGGCCGCGCCATCGGCAGCGTCCGCTCGGACCGGTACGGGTCGATCTACGCCCGGTTCACCATGCCCGATACCGCGGGCAACCGACCCGCCACGCTGGTCGCCCAGCAGCGCGGCAGCAGCAAGACGGCGGAGGCCAAGGTGATCACCGGTGGCGCCGTCGGCACCGCCAAGATCAACAAGATGGTGGGCCGCCCCGGTGACGTGGTGACGGTCTCCGCCCGCGGCTTCCGCCCGGGTGAGCCGATCGACGTCTTCTGGGGACGGACCACCGGCATCCCCGTCACCACGCTGCACACCGACAGCGGCGGCGGCGTCGCCCACGCGGCGATCAAGGTGGGCGTCGCCCCGACCGGCTCCAGCACCCTGGTCCTGGTGGGCAAGCGCAGCAAGACCACGGCCACCGCACCCTTCCAGATGCTGGCCATGTACCCCTCGATGAAGTCCAAGCCGTACGCGCTCAAGGCCGGCCAGCGGATCACGCTGTCCGCCAACAAGTTCGCGCCCGGCGAGCGGGTGCTGGTCTACATCAACTCCACCGGCGGCCTGCCGGCCTTCACCGCCCAGGCGAACGGCATGGGCCAGATCCGCGACGTGGCGTTCAACGTGCCGTTCGGCCTCAAGGGGCGGCAGACGCTGATGGCGATCGGCGACCAGAGCCGGGCCGTGGTCCGCTCGGGCTTCACCGTGCTGCCGTACAGCCCGTCCGCCGAGCCCAGCGCCTTCGGCGGCAGGGCGGGCACCACGCTCAGCTTCTATGTCGCGGGGTTCGCCCCGGGCGAGACGGTGACCGCCTACGCCGGTTCGGGCTCGAAGGCCCAGCGCAAGATCGGGACCTTCCAGGTGGACAGCCGGGGCAAGGCGGCGGCCGTGGGCTCGTACAAGATCACTCCGGCGGATGAGAGCGGGGTGTCCTTCCAGCTCATCGGCCAGAAGAGCGGTGGCGTCGCCAGGGCGAGCATCAACATGTCCCAGGGCCGCGGGGATTAGGGACCGCGAGTGGCGCCGAGGGAGAACGTGGGCCGGGCCGGGCCGCCCGCCGGGAAGCGGCGGGAGGCGGCGGACACGGCGGGGAAACAGGCCCACGTTCCAGGGAGCGACCGGCCGCCGACGGCCGCGAAGCGGCTCGCCCGGACGGCTGACCAGTTCCGTAGATGTACCATGCGTCCTGGAGTGTCCTATGAGCGTAGTTTTCGGCCCTAACTCACGAAGAGTCCTACAATTCCTGACCCACATCGAGGACCTCTCCCCGGAGGAGATCGACCGGGTGGCCGATCTGTGGAAGCAGACGTCCAGCCAGACCCGCGCCGAGGGCTGGGCGGTGGTCCACCGCACCACCACGCCCGAGGAGCGGTACCGGATCCTGGTCGCCGCCTCGGTGGCGCGCCGGGCCGCCCTGGACGCCGCGCGGAACCACAAGAAACACGACTGGGCCTTCTGGGCCGCGGTCTGGGACGCCGCGACCGCGGTCGCCGTCTGCGACCGCATCGGAAGCCACTACAACGTGCTGGTCGCGCCGCTGGCCGCGGTCATGCCCTCGCTGGCGCACTGCCGGCGCGATGAATTCGAACCCCGCGAGTTGCAGGGTGCCGTCCTCAAGGGAGGTGAGTAGCGATGGGCGACAACCGGATCGCCGTGGTGGTGGCCGATGACGACCCGGCCGTCCGTGAGGCGCTCGCCGACCTCATCGACTCCCACCCGGACCTGGAGCTGGTGGGCCTGGCCATCAACCATGAGCAGGCCGTGCGCGCGGCGGTGGACCACCGCCCCCAGGTCGTGATCATGGACGTGCACATGCCCCGGGGCGACGCCCCCGGCAGCGTCCGGGCCATCCGCGACCAGGTCCCCGAGGCCCGGGTGGTGGCGCTGTCCGCCCACGGCGAACGCGAGACCGTGCTGAACATGCTCGCCGTCGGGGCCAGCGGCTACCTGGTCAAGGGCACCCCCGCCGAGGAGATCCTCGAGGCGATCATCAGGGCCGCGCGCGATCAGTTCAGCATGTCCGCCGAGCTCCTCGCCGACTGCGCCGAACCGCTGCGCCGCGCCGAGCGCGCCTCCTGGCGGTTCGAGGACCTGGTCGGCAACCGCCTGGAGGACTCGTACCTGGAACTGCTGGGCCACGCACCCTGCGGAGTGCTCGTGGTCGGCCCCCGCGGCCGGATCGAGTACGCCAACGCCCACGTCCGGCAGATGTTCGGCTACGGCTCGGCCGAGCTGCGCGACAAGCGGCTGCGGGACCTCGTCCCCGAGCGCTACCGCACCGCCTCCGAGCAGCTGATCGGCCGGGTCTTCACCACACCGTCCGCGATGAGCGGCCGCCGCCGCGACGGCAGCGAGTTCCCCGCCCAGTTCAGCGGCGGCCATCTACAGGGCCGGCAGCCCCGCGGAGTGGTCTTCATCGCCGACCTCAGCCAGCTGCGGGCGGCCGAGAGCCGGTTCCGCCAGCTCATCGAGTCCTCCCCGGACGCGATGCTGATCGTGGACACCGGTGGCCGGATCCAGGCCGCCAACCACCGCACCGAGGCGCTCTTCGGCTACGACCGCGACCATCTGATCGGCCGGGCCGTGGAGGCGCTGCTGCCCGACCAGCCGCTCACCGTCTCGCTGCGCGAATGGGACGACAGCCTGGAGGAGCCGGTCGGCCACAGCATGGAGCTGGTCGGTCGGCGCAGCGACGCCAAGCAGTTCCCCGCCGACGTCAGCATCAGCCCGCTGCGCACGGAGGAGGGCCTGCTCACCGTCCTGACCATCCGCGACATCACCGAGGTGCAGCGCGCCCAGTTCGTCCTGGAGCGCAGCCTTGAGCTGCTGGAGGTCACCGACCGCGACCGCCAGGCGCTGCTCAGCCATCTGGTCCACGCCCAGGAGGCCGAGCGCGGCCGGATCGCCGCCGACATCCACGACGACACCATCCAGGTGATCACCGCCGCCAGCCTCCGCCTCCAGCAACTGCGCCGACGGCTGCGGGACCCGGACGAGCAGCGGGTGATGGACAAGCTGGACGAGACCCTGAAGCTCTCGCTCAGCCGGCTGCGCCAGCTGATCTTCGACCTGCGGCCGTCCAGCCTGGAGCACGGCTGTCTGGCCGGGGCGCTGCGCGGCCTGCTGGAGCAGATACGCACCGAGACCGGCGTCACCTACCGGCTGGAGGACCGGCTCACCGCCCACCCCCCGGCCGAGACGATGGCGCTGATCTACCGGACCGCCCAGGAGGCGCTGGTGAACGTGCGCAAGCACGCCCACGCCAAGACGGTCCATGTGCAGCTGCTCGGGCTCGACGACGGCTGCCTGGTGCGGATCGTCGACGACGGCGAGGGCTACAACCCGCTCGAGGTGGAATCCCGCCCCGGCCACCTCGGGCTCTCCCTGATCCAGGAGCGGGCCCAGATCGCGGGCGGCTGGTGCCGGATCGAGAGCGAACCCGGCTCCGGCACCACCGTGGAGTTCTGGGTACCGCTCGGCACTCCCCCGGACGCGCCGCTCGCCGCCCCCGACTCCCCCCACTCCCCCGAAGGGGACCCGCAGCCGTGACCGCACCTCCCGAACTGACGAAGGTGCTGATCGTCGAGGACCACCGGGTGGTGGCCGAGGGGCTGTGGGCCCTGCTGGCCGAGTACTCGGACCTGACGGTGGTCGGCTGGGCCGACTCGGTCGCCGAGACCGTGCCCATGGCCAAGGAGCTGAAGCCCGATGTGGCACTGGTCGACTTCCGGCTGCCGGACGGCACCGGGGCCGACGCGGCCGGTGGCATCCGGGCCCATGACCCGTCCGTCGCCATCGTGATCCTCAGCGCCGACGCCAGCGACTCCGCGCTGCTGGCCGCCGTGGAGGCGGGCGCCTGCGGCTATCTGCTGAAGTCGGCGAGCGGCGACGAGATCGCCTCCGCCATCCGCTCGGCCGCCGAGGGCGAGACCCTCATCCCGGCCAGCACGCTGGTGGAGGTGCTGGCACGGCACCGCGAGGACGCGCGGTCCACCGCGGAGCAGACCGAGCGCCTGGAGAGCCTGACCCCGCGCGAGCAGGAGATCCTCACGCTGATGAGCCACGGCCTGGACAACCGCGCCGTCGCGGAGCGGCTGAGCATCAGCTACGCCACCGTGCGCACCCATGTGCGCAGGATCCTGGAGAAGCTGGAGGCGCGCTCGCAGCTGGAGGCGGTCGCGAAGGCCGCCGAATTCGGCTTCAAGCCCGCGCAGCCGGAGGGGCCGGGGGAGTGAGGGACGGGCTGATCCGACTGGCCCGTGTCCACCTTCAGTACGGCGGTGGCCCCCTCTGGTGCGGGGGCCGTTTGCGTTGCGCCGCACGGGTTCCCCTGGATGAGCACGTCCGGATGGGGGGACCCAGCTGAGGCGGGGCGGCCAAAGGGCGAAGCGGCCCAGGGCGGGACCAGCTGAGGCTGGGCGACCGGGGCCGAATGGGGCAGAAAGTCCCCCTTCGGATGGAATCGCGGAGCTACCGGGACGGGTTCCCTCCTCATGCGAGTCCCTGGACGGATCCGATGCCCGCTGAGCCGCGGGCACACGATCGCCCTCCTGCTGACCGCCGCCTGTTACGCGGCGGTCCTCACGGCCGTCCTCACCGGCTCGCAGCTGGTCCGGTTCGACTGGCAGGTGGCCCTGTTCAAGCCGTACGAACAGTGGCCGCGGGTCCGGCCGGTGCTGGACGCCTTCGTCATCACGGGCCAGCGGGGCCCCACCGCCCTGGCCGCCCTGGCCTGGGCCGTCTGGCGCGGCGGCCGGACCCGGAGCCTCCGTCCGCCGCTGGTCCTGGGCGTGGCGCTGCTGCTGCTCAACGTGAGCGTCGGCGCCGTGAAGATCCTCACCGGGCGGCTGGGCCCGTACGACGCCCGGACCCCCGGATCCGCCGAGCTCTTCCACGGCGGCATGGTCTTCCCCTCCGGTCACACCGCGAACGCCGTCGTCGTCTGGGGCACCCTCGCCTATCTCGCCGGTCAGCACCGGCGGACGGGCGCGCTGGTCGCCTGCGTGATGGCCGTCGGCATCGGTCTGACCACCGTCTATCTGGGCACCCACTGGGTCAGTGACGTCCTGGGCGGATGGGCGGCGGGCGTCCTCGTCCTGCTGGCCCTCCCCCTCTTCGAACCGCTGATCGCGACCGTTTCCGCGTATGTCTCCGCCCGTGCGGCGGGGTACTCCATGGGCAGGTGAACCAAGTGGCGCTTCGCGTGCTGATCGCAGACGACCATGCGGTGGTCCGGCAGGGCCTGCGCATGATCCTTGGCCTCGACAACGACATCAAGGTGGTCGGCGAGACGACCAACGGCCGGGAAGCCGTGCGGCTGGCCCGGGAGCTGTGCCCCGACGTCGTCCTGATGGATCTGCTGATGCCGGTGATGGACGGCGTGTCCGCCACGGCGGAGATCCGCCAGGACCTCCCCGAGGTCGAGGTGGTGGCGCTGACCAGCTCCCTCGACGACGCCATGGTCATGGGCGCGGTCCGGGCGGGCGCCATCGGCTTCCTGCTGAAGAACGCCGAGGCCGACGACCTCCGCAACGCGGTGAAGGCCGCAGCCGCGGGCCAGATCCATGTCTCCCCCGCCGCGATCTCCCGGCTGATGGGCCAGGTCAGGGAGCCCAGCGGCCCGGAGCAGCTCACCGAGCGGGAGACCGAGGTGCTGACCATGCTCGCGCGCGGCAAGGCCAACAAGGAGATCGCCCACGATCTGCGGATCGGCCAGCAGACGGTGAAGACGTACGTGAGCCACATCCTGACCAAGCTCGGGGTGCACAGCCGGACCCAGGCGGCGGTCTACGCGGTGCAGTCCGGCCTGGTGCCCGCGGGTGAGCTCACCCCTCCGGAAGCAGTGGAGTCGACGACGAGGGAGCAGTGGTGGTCGGCGTGATCAGTACACGATGGACCCCGACCCGGCGGAGACGGAGCGCCACCGCGCTCGCCGAGGTCACCCAACACATCCTGGCGGGCGAGACCGCCGACGCCACGCTCCGGCTGATCGCCCGCCGGGTGCGGGAGCTCCTGGGCGCCGATATGGCCCGGGTGATGGTGCTGGAGCCGGGCGACGTCCTGACGATACGGGCCACCGACGGCGCCCCGTGGACCGCGCCGAGCGGACCGCTGACCCCCGGCGGCTCCTCCCCCGCCCGCCAGGCGATCCGGGCCGGCCGGCCCACGGTCACCGGGGACGAACGGCGGTCGCGCCGCCGCGGCCGGGACCCCCGGCGCGCGGTCCCGGCCTCGGTGCTGGACGTTCCGCTGCTGGTGCGCGGCCACCCCGTGGGGGTGATCGAGGTGGCGAACCGCGGCGGCGGGCGTCGGCTCAGCCACGCCGATGTGAGCACCGTCGGGATGTTCTCCACGGCCGCGGGCCACGCGGTCGCCCAGATCCGGCACCGGGAGCATCTGCGGCGGCTGGCATCGGCGGCGGCCGGACCGGGCACCAACGGTTCCGGGGGCTCGTCCTTGGGGTCTTCGGGGCTTACGGATCCTTCGGGGGCGCCGGGGGCTGCGGAGGCTGTGGGGCCTTCGGGGTTCGCCGGGGCCGCCGGCGCCGGCAGGGCTTCGGGGGCAGCTGGACCCTCCGGTTCTCCGTGGGGCTCGTCCGGCCCCTCGGTGCTCCCCCGTTCCTCCGGCCCCTGCGTACGCCGGACCCTGGACTCCCTGGCCGCGGGCGCGGTGGCCCGTACCGGCGCCGCGAGCTGCACGGTCTATCTGCTGGAGCCCGGCCCCTCGGCGAATCTGCGCCTGGTCGGCGGCGGCCACGGCCACACCCCGCCGTCGCGGAAACCGGCGCTGGAGGCGATCGGCGGGGCCGCGCCCGTCATCCACGGCGGCGGCCGTACCGGCGCGGACGGCGAGGGCCCGGCGCGGGGCGCGGTGGCCGCCTGGCCGCTGCTGCGCGAATCCACCGCGATCGGCGCGATGTGCTGCCACTTCCCGCCCGGCCGCGACCCCGGCGAGGCCGACATCACCCTCCTGGAAGTGATCGCGGGGCATGCGTCCTGCGCGGTGGAGAACGACCGGCAGCGGGCGGCCACCCAGGACAAGGCCGTCCATGAGGAGCGGCACCGCATCTCGCGCGAGCTCCATGACTCGGTCTCGCAGGCGCTCTACGGCATCGCGCTGGGCGCCCGTACGGCCCGCGAGATGCTGGAGCGCGACATCGACGGCGCGGAGCCGGTGGAGGGCCGGACCGGCACGGCGAGTCATGGGCGGACGCCGGGCCGGGCCGATCCGGTGGCGGGGCACGAGACCGCCGGGGAGGTCGTGGACCTCGCCGAGCTGACCGAACTCGCCGAGCCCATCGAGTACATACGGCGGCTCGCGGACGCCGCGATCGCCGAGACCCGGACCCTGCTGTGCCGACTGCGGCCCGAATCGCTGGAGACCGAGGGCCTGGTGGCCGCGCTCACCCAGCATGTCGAGGCGCTCCGGGCCCGGTACGGGATCGCCACCGAGGCGAAGCTGGACGCCGAACCGGAGACCACGCCGGAAGCCAAGCACGCCCTGTACCGGATCGCCCAGGAGTCGCTGCACAACGTCGCCAAGCATGCGCAGGCCCGGAACGTACGGCTCCATCTGCTCAACGAACCGGGTGCCATCACCTTGACGGTCGCCGACGACGGCGTGGGCTTCGACTGCAAGGGCTCCTTCCCCGGCCATCTCGGACTGCTCTCCATGCGGGAGCGGGCCCGTGAGGTGGGCGGCACGCTGAACGTGGACAGCCGCCCCGGGCAGGGAAGTCGCATCCGGGCCAGGATCCCGGCCGCGCCGGACTCCTGATCCGCCGCCACGTGACCCCTTGCCGACGACGTCCTGAAACCAGCCGCCGATGACACGCCCTCAGGCCCGATACTGACGACATATGAGACATTTCTGTCCATGCAGCCGACCGTGCGGGACCACGCGCTGGCGGACGGCCTCCGGGCCGGTCAAGCGGCGGTGGAAAAGGGCCTGTTGCGGGCCACCAAGAGCGATGTGCCGTTCATCAGCGGGGCCGCGCGGGAGCTGACGCGCACGGCCGGGCGACGGCTCCGGCCGCTGCTGGTGCTGCTGGCGGCGCGGTTCGGCGACCCCGGCGCGCCGGGCGTGGTGCCCGCCGCCGTGGTCGTCGAACTGACCCATCTGGCCATCCACTACCACGACGACGTCCGGGACGAGGCGGCCGTACGGCGCGATGCCCCGCGCCCGGACGCCAACTGGAACAACACGGTGGCGGTGCTCACCGGCGACTTCCTCTTCGCCCGCGCCTCGCACATCCTGGCCGATCTGGGGCCGGAGGCCGTACGGATCCAGGCCCAGGCGTTCCGGCGACAGGTCACCGGCCAGATCCTGGAGACGACCGGACCGCGCGACGGTCGCGACCCCGTCGAGCACCATCTGGATGTGCTGGCGAGCCGCACCGGCTCGCTGACCGCCGCCTCCGGACGGCTGGGCGCGCTGGCCTCAGGTGCGGACCCGAGCGTCGCGGACGCGCTCGCGCGGTACGGCGAACGGCTGGGCGTGGCGAGCCATCTCGCCGACGAGGCGACGACCCCCACCGCCCGCGGTCCCAGCCTGCCCGTCCTGCTGCTGGCGGGGGCCGCGGACCCCGCGGACCGGGAGCTGTACGAGCTGCTCACCGGGCCCGCCGAGCGGGCGGGGCACACTGAGGCGGTGGCGCGGCTGCGCACCCATCCTGCCCTGGACCGGGCCCGCGAGGAGACCGCCCGTCAGGCCGACGCGGCCCGCGCGGCCCTGTCGACGCTGCCCGGCTGCCCGGCGCGGGACGCCCTGGAGTCGCTGTGCGAGACGGTCCTCGCGCCTACGGCACCCAGTAGTTGTGGCTGACCACCAGCATCGACTGGAGCTGCACCCCCGCCGCGTAGGCGCGGGCCGGGTCGGGCGGGGCGGCGCACATCCGCGCCCACAGCGCGTCCAGCCAGCCCTGCGCCCCTTCGGCCCCTGTGTCGTCCTCGCCCTCGTCCACGCCCTCCGCCAGCGCGGCGACTGCGAAGGGCGCGAAGAAGGCGGGCGACCCCGGGTCCCCATAGGCCGTGCCATCGAGCCGGTATCCGCTCCGGATCCGCCCGGGATCACCGCCCGTCGCCGCCCTCGCCCAGCGGCTGAGTCCCCGCGCGGCCGCCCGGGTCCGTACGTCGCCGCTGGTCACCGCGTCGGCGCCGAGCCGCCAGGGGGTACGGCAGGCATTCCAGTGGTAGTCGCCGTCATGCGGGCTCTCCAGGACCTGACCCGGCGCGGGCCTCGGCTCACCCGACGTGGTGTCCACGACGAAGTCGGGGAGCAGCCCTGTGGCGGGGGCATGGCGGGTGCGCAGCTCCCCGGTCAGCGACAGATGCGCGTCCAGCACCTCGTCCCACCGCGGATCGCCGGTGGCCCGCCGGAACGCCCGGAAGTGGTCCGGCATCCAGTCCGACGTACGGGAGACCTCGTCATAGCGGCCCGAGGACCAGTCGCCGAGCGTGGTCAGCCGGGTGGTGGGGTGCACCTCGCACTCCATGACGGCGTCGATCCGCCGTACCGCGAGCGCCTCGTAGTCGTAGCCGTCGTGGCCGCCGTCGTCGTAGCCGTCGTGGCCGCGGTCGTGGTAGCCGTCGTGGCCGCCATCGTCGCCGCCCCACTGCCGGTCCGCGAGCAGCAGCCCGTACGCGATGTCGAGGTCGCCGTCGGTCGCCGAGTCCCGTCCCCCGACGTCCCGGCCCTCGGCGTCCTGCTGGGCGGCGTGCAGATCGGGGTGGTTCACGGAGGGGTGGGCCAGGACATGCCGGAGGATGCCGTCGAAGAGGGCGTGGGCATCGGGGTCGGCGCCCGCCATCAGCGCGGTGATCACCAGCCCGTAGCCCTGGGCCTCGGCCACGAAGGGGTACGCCGCGTCAGGGGTGAACACCGCGCACCGGCCCCGGCCGCCCGCCTCGTCGCCCGACCGCAGGAAGTACGCCTTCCACAGCTCGTAGTGGTCCAGGACCCGCCGGTCGGCCGCCGCCGGGTCGCCGTCGCGGCAGGGCCGGAGCGTGCCGGGGGCGTACGGGAGGGCATGCGCCCCGAAGGGGACGCGGGCCCCGGCACGTCCCGTCATCGGATCTGGCGCCGCCCGGACCTCCGCACCAGCCGCACCGCCCCGAGGACGATGTCCACCACCAGCACCACCACACCGATGATCAGCAGATAGCCCAGCCCGTGCACCACCCAGCCGATGAGGCCGAGCACGATGGCCACGATCACCAGGAACAGGAAGAGCGCCACCGCCGACACCTCTCCTCGATCGTCAAGCGTCCTCGGCCATCAACGGCGCGCGAGCTGCCGCCCGCCGCCCGGACCCGACTGGTACGTCTTCCCGTAGTGCTGGAAGATCGCCCCCTCCTGCTCCGCGGGCAGCACATCGTCCATGCCGAGCGAGGGTGCCTTCTTCACCAGCGACCGCGTATAGGAGACCCGCACATAGCCCGGCCCGACCACCGCGTCGTCCACGGGGACGAACACCAGTCGGTGGCGGGTGGGCAGTCCGGTGCGGACGGTGGCCATCGCGGGCTCGTCGGTGGACGTGGCCACGTAGATCGCCTCGAGCACCCCGATCTTGCGGCCCTGCTCATCGACGACATCCTGGTCGCGCCACTCACGGATATCGGCTGGCTGGATCATGACGTATCACCCTCTGACCTCTGCCCTTCCAGCCTGCCTCCGCTCACCGTGAGACGCCACGCCACCCGGCCACCAGGAGTAACCGAGTGTTCGAAACAGCATGAATTAATCAGGTGTGCCGGATTCCCGGAGGGGTACTCGGCGCGGCGAGGAGGTTGGTAATCATGGTCCCCCTACTTGTCGTTCTTCTTCTCGCCCTGCTGCTCTTCGGTGCCGGATTCGCCCTGAAGGCTCTGTGGTGGGTCGCGGTCATCGTGCTCGCCGTCTGGCTGATCGGCTTCATCGCCCGTCCGACGGTCGGTGGACGGCGAGGGCGGTGGTACCGCTGGTAGCCCGAAGCCGGCACAGATAAACCACAACGCGAGACCGAAGACCGAAGGGGCCCGGCCGGAGAAATCTCCGGCCGGGCCCCTTCGGTCATGTTCTGTTGTGATCAGCGGCGCGGCGGCAGTCCTCTGTCGCAGGGCCCTCTTACGGCCCTTTTGTACCCGGGTCTACTCCTCGGTGAGCATTCCGCGCCGCAGTCGGCCGAGCGCACGGCTGAGCAGCCGGGAGACATGCATCTGGGAGACGCCGAGCTCGGCGCCGATCTCGGACTGCGTCATCTCCTCGCCGAACCGCATCTGAAGGATGCGGCGGTCCCGCTCACCGAGCTGCTCCACCAGCGGCTTGAGCGCGTGCAGGTTCTCCACGGCCTCCATGGCCGGATCGACGTCGCCGAACCGGTCCGCGTACGTGGTCACGCGGGTGGCGCCACCCTCCTGGTCCGCGGGCGCGTCCAGCGAGGTGGTGAGATAGCCGTTGCTGGCCACCAGTCCGTCGACGACCTCGTCCTCGCTCAGCCGCAGGTGCTCCGCGAGCTCGGCCGTGGTGGGCGATCGGTCGAGCCGCTGGAACAGCTCCTCGTTCGCCTTGGCGAGGTCGATCCGCAACTCCTGGAGCCGGCGGGGGACATGCACCGCCCAGCTGGTGTCGCGGAAGAACCGCTTGATCTCGCCGACGATGTACGGAACGGCGAAGGTGGTGAACTCCACCTCGCGGCTCAGGTCGAACCGGTCGATCGCCTTGATCAGCCCTATGGTGCCGACCTGGACGATGTCCTCCATCTCCACCGAGCGGTTGTGGAACCGCCGGGCGGCGTACCGGACCAGCGACAGATTGAGCTCGATGAGGGTGTTCCGCACGTACTGGTACTCGTGCGTCCCCTCCTCCAGCTCCGTCAGCCGATCCAGGAACGTCTTGGTCAGCGCCCGTGCGTCCTTGGGCGCCACCTTTGCCGGATCGTCCACCGCGGGCAGATCGACGGGACCGGCGGTCTTGACTCCATCCACTGCAATGTCACTTACGCGAACGTCATGTGCCTGCTCAGCTTCCGCTGTTGTCAGCATCGACATCGTCGCGGGTGCCGTGTCGTTCACCGTCGCACTCCCTGTATCGGCTGCATGCATAGGCTGATTGGGGTCCCGTCTACCCACCCTCCATGCCCTCATGCCTCTTTTTTTCCTCGGCCCATCCCTTGGACAGACGGTGGGCCGATGAGCACCACCAGGCCCCCGACGAAGGCCAACGCCATGAGCACGGCCCCGAAGACGGTCGCCCCCGCCGTCAGCCCGACCGCGTCGCTGAGATATCCCGCCGTTACCGGCAATGCGCCCGCGGGCACATAGCCGCCGACGTTGAGCGCCGCGTTGGCCTCCGCCAGACGGCTCGGCGGAACACTGGAGTTGAGCAGCGACAACCCGCCGAGCTGCCCCATCCCCTGCCCCGCCCCGGCCAGTAGCGCGGCGGCGACGAGCAGCGGCACGGAGGAGGCGCGGACGGCGGCGATGAGCGCGCCCATGCCGATCGTCGTACTGACCGCACCGGCGAGGAGGATCGTCCGCCGGCCCAGCCGCTGAACCGCGAACTGCGCACCGGTCGCGGTGAGGAACATCACGAAGGCCATGGCCCCCGCGACCACGGGGCTGGTGGTGTCCAGCAACCCGGAGAGCAGTGACGGCCCGAGGGACAGTACGAAGGAGGTGGCGGTGATGCCGGGCGCGAAGACGGCGATCCCCATGAGGAGTTCCCCACCGCTCCCCCGGGGCACCCCGGGAATCCGCACCCAGGCGCGGCTGTCGGGCACGGACCGCGCGGACGCGGACCGCCCGGACACGGACCGCCCGGACACGGACCGCGCAGACACGGACCGCGCGGACGCGGACCGCCCGGACTGCGTGGGCACACCGGAGGAACCACCCAACGGCATCCGCACCACAACCAGGACCGCCGCCACCAGCAGCACCGCCTCCAGGGCGAACACCCCCTCGCCCAACACGCCCGCGAGCAACGGTCCCAGCCCAGCCCCGAACACCATCGCGCACGAGGCCAGCAGCGCCGCCAGCCGCCGCCGCCCCGGCCCGGCCACATCGGTCACCGCCGCCATCCCGGCGGAGACCACGGCGCCGACCGCGATCCCACTGAACAGCCGCGCCACGATCAGCGCGGCCACGCTCGACGCACTCGCGAAGATCGCGCACGCCGCCAGGGCGAGCCCGAGCGCGGGCAGCAGCACGGGCTTCCGCCCCACCCGGTCCGAGACCACGCCCGAGACCAGCAACGAACCGAGCAGCCCGATGATGTAGCAGGCGAAGATCACCGTCAGGGTGCCCTTCGAGAACCCGATCTCGCGCTGCCACCGCACATAGAGCGGCGTGGCCGCGTTCGAGAGGACGAACACCGCGGTCACCGGCCACGCTGCGGTCCACACCCACCGGGTGGCGACGCCGCCTCCGCCTCCCTCGGCCTCCCGCACACCCGGGACCGCCCCCGTCCGACTCCCCACCACGACAGCTCCTCCCGATGAACACTCAGTACGACTTGAGTCGAACTTAGCATGCAGTACGATTGGACTCGTACAGAGAGCCGCGCACCGAGGACCCACAGGACCCGCCCATGACCCCCCGGACAACCGAAATCGGACGCCCCGCCATCAAGGCGCTCCCCGAACCCCCGGACCTCCCGCCCCCGCTCCCGGAGCCGGCCGTGGAGGACATCCGCCTGGAGACCGTCCTGGCGGCGCTGAGCGATCCCCTCCGCCTCCGCATCGTGCGCAAACTCCTTCTCGAATCGGAGAGGTTCGATCACACCTGCGGCTGGTTCGGCCTCGACCGCCCCAAGTCCTCCCTCACCCACCACTTCAAGGCCCTCCGCGAGGCAGGCATCACCCGTCAGCGCCAGTACGGCCTGGAGCGCCGCAGCCATGTCCGCGTCGCCGACCTCAACGCCCGCTTCCCCGGCCTCCTGGACCTCGTGGCCGACTGGACCCCGCCGGAGCGGTGACGGCGGGCGTTAGTCAGGCGTTAGCGGATCGGCAGCGACCGTTAAGGGAACGCCAGCGGCGGCCGACACCATGGATGGTGCGTGAGCAGGAACCGCACAAACCGAAAGCCCATGGGGGTCGTCATGTCGCACCACATTCTCAACCGTCGTATCCGTAAGGCCGGTGCGGCCGCGCTGATCGCCGCCGCCTCTGCCGTCGCCCTCACCGCTTGCGGGAGCAATGACTCCTCGTCCGACGCCAAGGGGAGCTCCTCCTCCCACGCGTCGTCCTCCGCGAAGTCGTCGCAGTCGGACGCCTCGATCCACAGCCAGGCGGGCAACAAGAGCGGCAAGCAGGCTGCGACACTGGGCTCGGGCGCCGACAAGGCCCAGGCGACCTCCGAATGCCAGCCGGGCACGCTGCGGGGGACCCTGGACTCCGCCGGTACCTCCCAGGCGGAGATGAACCATCGGGGCACCTTCCTGAAGGTGACGAACACCGGCGACGAGACCTGCGTGATCAGCGGTTACGCCGGGCTCGCCCTGGAGGGCGCCGGCCACACCGCCATCAAGACCACCGCCCGCCACGGCAGCACCTACTTCGCCACCGACCCGGGCACCCACCCGATCACCCTCGCCCCCGGCAAGAGCGCCTGGGCCGACCTGGTGTGGACCACCACCGGCGCCGGGACCGCCCACGCGAAGTACCTTCAGATCTCCCCGACGGGCAGCAACTCCCACAGCACGGTCGCCTTCAACCACGACCTGGACAACAGCACCCTGTCCCTGACCGCCTGGTCCTCCAAGCCGCCCATCAACGGCTGAACCCCCGAGAACCCCCGAGAACTCCAGCCCGGACCGTGTCCGGGCTGGAGTTCTTTGGGATCCGGGAATCCGGGGGCCAGGGGCCCGGAGCTCCGGGGATCCGGGGATCAGCAACCGGGCCCGGTATCGGGGTTGGCGCCGGCGCCCGCACCACCGCGGTCGCCACCCCCTCGGGTAGGTGCCGACGCCGATGGGGTCGACCACCGTGTTGGTACCGGTGTCGATCACCGACGCACTGTTGCTCTTGCCGCCGCTGTTGGCGTTGACGTCCACGCGAGGTGTCCGCTGAAACGAAGAACCCCGACCCGGACACTGTCCGGGCCGGGGTTCCAATGGAGCCGCCTAAGGGAATCGAACCCTTGACCTACGCATTACGAGTGCGTCGCTCTGGCCGACTGAGCTAAGGCGGCATGCCGCGGAGCCAGATTGGCAGCAGCAGCGTCGCCAAGTCTACACAGTTTCGAGGGGTGCTCCGTACGGGGCCGGGTGGGGCCTGGGCAGGGGCGGGGCCGGTCAGTGACAGCGGGTGTGGGGGGCGGGTGGGCGGCCGGTGAGGAGGTAGGTGTTGATCGCGTTGTCGATGCAGCCGCTGCCGCGGCCGTAGGCCGTATGGCCGTCGCCGTCGTAGGTGAGGAGGGTGGCGGAGGAGAGCTGGGTGGCGAGGGCGCGGGCCCAGGGGTAGGGGGTGGCGGGGTCGCGGGTGGTGCCGACGACGACGATGGGTGCGGCGCCCCGGGCGTGCAGGGGATGGGCCGTGCCGGTCGGGCGGACGGGCCAGTAGGCGCAGTTCAGGGCCGCCCAGGCGAGGGCCTTGCCGAAGACGGGGGACGCCTTCCGGAAGTCGGGGACGGCCTTTTTGACCTCGGCGGGGGTGCGGAAGGCCGGTGGGAGGTCGAGGCAGTTGACGGCGGGGTTGGCGTACATGAGGTTGGCGTACGAGCCGTCGGCGTCGCGCTCGTAGTAGAGGTCGGCCAGGTTGAGCAGGCCGCCGCCGTGGCCGCCCATCGCGGAGCGGAGGGCGGTGCGCAACTGGGGCCAGGCGGTCTCGTCGTACATGGCGGAGATCACGCCGATCGTGGCGAGCGGCTCGCCCAGGGCGCGGGACTCGCCGGTGCGGACCGGGTGGGAGTCGAGGCGGGCGAAGAAGGCGCCGAGCCGGTCACGGGCGGTGGCCACGGAGCCGGTGCCCAGGGGGCAGCCGGTGCGGCGCACACAGTCCTTGGCGAAGGCGGTGAAGGCGGTTTCGAAACCCGCGGTCTGGTCGCGGTTGATGCGCCGGGAGGACAGCGTCGGGTCGAGCGCGCCGTCGAGGACGAGACGGCCCACGCGGCGGGGGTAGAGGTCGGCGTAGGTCGCGCCGAGGAAGGTGCCGTAGGAGGCGCCGACGTAATGCAGCTTCCGGTCGCCCAGGGCGGCGCGCAGCACATCCATGTCGCGGGCCGCCTCGACCGTCGAGACATGGCCGAGGATCCGGCCGGAGTGGGTCGCGCAGCCGCGGGCGAACTTCTTGTAGGCCGCGACGAGGCGGTCGGTCTCACCGCGGCCGTCCGGCGTCTGGTCGGTCTGGGTGAAGGTGTCCATCTGCTTGTCGCTCAGACAGGTGATGGGCTCGCTCTCGGCCACGCCGCGCGGGTCCATGGCCACCATGTCGTAGCGGGCGCGCACCCGGGCCGGATAGCCGACGGCCGCGAAGCTCTGTAGATACCCGACCGCGGAGCCGCCGGGGCCGCCGGGATTCACCAGGAGCGAGCCGAGGCGGCGGCCGGTGCCGGTGGCCTTCTTACGGGAGACCGCGAGCCTCAGATCCCGGCCGGTGCCGGGTTTCGCGTAGTCGAGCGGGGCCTTGAGCGTGGCGCATTCGAAGTCCGCGCCGCCGCACGGGCGCCAGTTCAGCGCCTGCTCGTAGTACGGCTTGAGCGCGGCGGGGACGGCCCGCTTCGACAGCGACGCGGCGCGCGGCGCGGAGGCGTCGGCCGAGCAGCCGGAGGACAGCAGAGCGGCGGCCGTAAGGGCGGCACCGAGGGTCCGGAGCGGGCGGCTGCTGTGGCGGGTGTGCATGGGCTGATCCCTCGGTTCGCGGTCGAGTCGCGGGATCGCGCCGGCCGGATCGCATGGATCACCCTGTACTGGTTCCTACGGGATGGCACCGGTTCGCCCCCTTACGGAGAGTATCCACCCGGACACGCTCCATGCGTCCAGCGACAAACCCGTACGGGTGACTCAGCCCGCCCGCAGCGCCATGGCCATCGCCTCGACCGCCAGCAGCGGCGCCACATTGCGGTCCAGCGCCTGACGGCAGGCCGTGATCGCCTCTATCCGGCGCAGCGTCCGCTCGGGCTTCGAACCCGACGCGATCCGCTCCAGCGCGTCCCGTACGTCGGTGTTGGCGAGCGCGACCTGGGAGCCGAGCTGGAGGGCCAGCACATCGCGGTAGAAGGAGGTCAGATCGGTGAGCGCGAGGTCGAGGCTGTCGCGCTGGGTGCGGGTGGCACGGCGCTTCTGGCGGTCCTGGAGGTCCTTCATGGCCCCCGCCGTGCCGCGCGGCAGCCGCCCGCCCGTACCGGCGGCGGCGCCCAGGGCGGCGCGCAGCTCCTCGGTCTCCTTGGCGTCGACCTCCTCCGCCACCTGCTTGGCGTCCTCGGCCGCCGCGTCGATCAGCTCCTGGGCCGCCTTGAGGCAGCCGCCCACGTCGTCGACGCGCAGCGGGAGCTTCAGGACGGCGGCGCGGCGGACGCGGGCCCGCTCGTCGGTGGCCAGACGGCGGGCGCGGCCGATATGGCCCTGGGTGGCGCGGGCGGCGGAGGCGGCGAGCTCGGGGTCGATGCCGTCGCGCCGGACGAGGATGTCCGCCACGGCGTCCACCGGGGGCGTACGGAGGGTGAGGAGACGGCAGCGGGAGCGGATCGTGGGCAGCACGTCCTCCAGCGAGGGCGCGCACAGCAGCCATACGGTGCGCGGCGCGGGCTCCTCGACGGCCTTGAGGAGCACATTGCCCGCGCCCTCGGTAAGGCGGTCGGCGTCCTCCATGACGATCACCTGCCACCGGCCTCCGGCGGGCGAGAGCTGGGCCCGGCGGACGAGCTCACGGGTCTCCTTGACGCCGATGGTGAGCATGTCCGTACGGACCACCTCCACATCGGCGTGGGTGCCGACCAGGGCGGTGTGACAGCCCTCGCAGAAACCGCAGCCGGGGGCGCCGCCGAGCGCCCGGTCCGGGCTGACGCACTGCAACGCGGCGGCGAAGGCGCGGGCGGCGGTGGCCCGGCCCGAGCCGGGCGGGCCGGTGAACAGCCAGGCGTGGGTCATCTTGGACGACGCCATGGGCTCCGCGACGGGGCCGTCGGCCGCCTCACCGGCCGCCGTGACCAGGGCGTCCGCGTCCCGCGCGGCAGCCGACAACTGGGCCGCCACTCGGTCCTGCCCGACCAGGTCGTCCCACACCGCCATGGCTGCCTCCGCCGCTCGTCCCTACGGCACCCCATTGTGGTCCACCCCACCGACAGCCCCGAACGCGCCGGTCGCCCGCGACGGCCCCGGCCGGACGGTGAGCGGCGCTCCGCCAGCGCCTCGATGTCTGCGTCCCGCGATCGGTTGGGCGCGGCCGTAGTCGGCGGCACCCGGCCGAACGGAGAGGGCGCCTCCGTCGACGCCACGGCGCAGTGGGCTGCCGTCGGCCGGACGCGGCTGTCGGCGGCGTCACCCGGTCCGTCAGCGGGCTTGTGTCAGCAGGCTTGTGTCAGCGCCCTACCGTCTGCCGAACGCGGCGTCGGCGGCGAAACCCGGCCGAACGGTCAGCGGGCCAGGGCCTGCGCGAGGCTCGCCACAGCGATCCGCCATCGGCGGCCTGCCGTCAGCCGAACCCGACGTCGGCGGCGAAACCCGGCCAAACGGTCGGGGGCCAGGGCCTGCGCGAGGCTCGCCACAGCGATCCGCCATCGGCGACCTGCCGTCAGCCGAACCCGGCATCGGCGGCGAAACCCGGCCGAACGGTCAGCGGGCCGTGGCCTGCGCGAGGCTCGCCACAGCGATCCGCCATCGGCGACCTGCCGTCAGCCGAACCCGGCATCGGCGGCGAAACCCGGCCGAACGGTCAGCGGGCCGTGGCCTGCGCGAGGCTCGCCACAGCGATCCGCCATCGGCGGCCTGCCGTCAGCCGAACCCGACGTCGGCGGCGAAACCCGGCCAAACGGTCAGGGGCCAGGGCCTACGCGAGGCTCGCCACAGCGATCCGCCATCGGCGACCTGCCGTCAGCCGAACCCGGCATCGGCGGCGAAACCCGGCCCGTCAGCGCCCGGCCCGCCAGCCGAACGCGGCCATCGGCGGCACCGAGCCGCACCATGAGCGGCCCGTACCGGCTCATCGGGCGCCGCCAGCCGCGGCGGCGCCCGGCCGAACCGTCAGCACCCGACCGTCAGCGGCGGCGGCCGTCCTCGTCGTCGTGGGGGCCGAGCAGTTCGTCGGCCAGGGACGGGAGGTCGTCCAACGGGGTCTCCTCAGCCCACTCGGGGCGGCGGCGCCGACGCGGCGGTTCCGCCTCGCCCTGCGCCTGACCCTGGTCATAGCCCTGGCCCTGCCCGTACTGCGGCAGCTCGCGCGTGCGCTCATTGCTGTCCCGGCCGTGCTCGTGGCCCTGGCCCTGGCCCTCGTCCGGGCGGAACAGCCACGGCGGGACCCGGTCCGCCGGGTCGGCAGAGCGCTCGTCCCTCACGGGCGGCAGGACGGCCGTCTCGTCGGCCGCGTTCGCGGGCGGCTCGGCGGGCGGCTGGGGCAGGACGGCCGTCTCCTCGGCGTCCGGGCCGCCCCTGCGCTCCGGGCCGTCCTGGGGCAGTACGGGCGGGAGCACAGCGGTCTCGTCGGCGTCCGGGCCGCTCTGGGGCGGTACGGGCGGCGCGGGAGGCACGGGCGGCAGCACCGCGGTATCGTCGGCCGCCGCAGGCCCGGTACCGGGACGGCCGGACTCGCCGCCGTACCCCGCCCGGGGGTCGAACCTCGGCGTCTGGACCGTCTCCGTCGTGTCCGGGTGCGGGTCGTCCGCGCCGGGACCCGCGGCGCCCCGGGCGCCACCGGTGCCGCGGGAGCCGTCCTCGTCCTCGGGCGGCGGGGCCGGGGCCTCGGTCTCCACGGTCGGCGCGTCCGCCCCGGAGGACGCCGCGTCGGCCGCCAGCCGTGCCTGCTCGGCCCGCAGCAGCGCCTCCTCGGCCTTGCGCTGCTCCTCCTGGCGGCGCGCCTCGGCCTCGGCCCGCCGCAGCGCGTCCGCCTCCGCCTGGAGGCGGCGCCGCTCCTCCTCGGCGGCGCGGGCGCGGTCCTCCGCCTCGATGCGCTTGCGGTCCTCCTCGGCCCTGCGGCGCGCGTCCTCGGCCCGCTGCCGGGCCGCCTCCGCCTGCCGCTCGGCCTCGCGCTGGCGGGCCTCCTCCAGCTCGCGCCGCTTGCGCTCCTCCTCCTCGGCGCGGGCCTTGGCGAGCGCCTCCTGGCGCTCGCGCTCCAGCCGCTCCTCCTCGGCCTTACGGGCGGCCTCTTCCTCGGCGCGCCGACGGGCCTCCTCCTCGGCGGCCTTACGGGCCTCCTCCTGGGCCTTCACCTCCGCCTCGGACAGCGGCAGCATCTGGTCCAGGCGGTGGCGCACCACGGAGGTGACCGCCTCCGGCAGCTGCCCGGCGTCGACGACGATGTAGCGGGCCGGGTCGGCGGCGGCGAGGGCGAGGAATCCGGCCCGTACGCGCTGGTGGAACTCGGCGGGCTCGGACTCGAGCCGGTCCGGGGCCTCGGTGAAGCGTTCGCGCGCGGTCTCCGGCGAGACGTCGAGCAGCACCGTCAGATGCGGCACCAGGCCGTTCGTCGCCCAGCGCGAGATGCGGGCGATCTCGGTCGCGGCCAGGTCGCGTCCCGCGCCCTGGTAGGCGACGGACGAGTCCATGTAGCGGTCGGAGATGACGACCGCGCCGCGCTCCAGCGCCGGGCGGACGACGGTGTCGACGTGCTCGGCGCGGTCCGCCGCGTACAGCAGCGCCTCGGCGCGGTGCGAGATCCCGGCGGACGAGACGTCGAGCAGGATCGAGCGCAGCCGCTTGCCGATCGCGGTGGCGCCCGGCTCACGGGTCACCACGACCTCGTGCCCCTTGGCCCTGATCCACTCGGCCAGCGCCTCCACCTGGGTGGACTTGCCCGAGCCGTCGCCGCCCTCGACGGCGATGAAGAAGCCGGTGGCGGCCGGGCCCTCGTCCGTGCCGCCCCCGCCGAGCAGCGCCTCGCGCAGATCGCGCCGCAGCGGCACGCCCTGCCGGTCGTCGGTCCGGCCGAGGACCAGCGCGGCGACGGGCAGCAGCAGCGCGCCCACCAGCATCAGGGTGAAGGCCGCGCCGCCGTGGGCGAAGACGAAGTCGCCGCTGCCGAGCCGGTGCGGTCCGATGACGGCGGCGAGCAGCGGCGCGGCGACCGCGCCGAGCCCGACGCCCACGCGGACGACGGCCTGCACATGCTCGGTCATCCGGGGCCGGCGGGTCTCCTCGGACTCCTGGTCCAGCAGGGAGTGGCCGGTGTGGGCGGCGACACCCGCCGACACACCCGCGATCAGGGCGATCAGCACGACGGTGGTGGTGTCGTGCACCAGGCCCACCGTGAGCAGCGCGAGCCCGGTCAGCGCGACCGACAGCGCCAGCAGCCGGCGCCGCGACAGCCCCGGGAGGACCTTGGGGGCCCAGCGGATGCCCATCGCCGGACCGCCGGTCAGGACGAGGACGAGCAGCGCGAAGCCGACCGGCCCGCCGCCGAGGTCCATGGCCTGTAGCGGGGCGACGCCCACGGCCGCGGCGATCGCGCCCGCCACCCCGGCGCAGGCGAGCACCAGCAGCGGAACCGCTCCGGTGCGGCCCTTGTCGGCACCGCTCCCGGAGGCGGCACGGGGGCGGCGCAGCCCCTCCAGGGGGGAGCGCGTGCGGCTGGTCTGCGCGCCGGGCAGTTCGATGAAGGTGAGGATCGAGATCGACGCGGCGAAGAGTCCGGCGCCGACGTACGAGCCGAGGGCGGCCTGGTGGGTGTGGAACCACTCCACGCCGGTGCCCAGCAGCCTGCCGATGAGGGTGACGACGAGCAGCACGGCGGCCGCGATCGGCAGCGTCAGGAAGTTCGTACGGAGCGAGAGCCGGCGCAGCGCGTCCAGATGGTCGGGCAGCGGCCGCACCGCGGCGCCCTCGGCGGGCGGCGCCGGGAGCAGCGAGGGGGCCGCGCCGTCCTTGGCGACGGTCCAGAAGCGCTCCACGACGCCGACGACGAAGGTGGTGATGAGCAGCCAGGCGACGGCGTCGGCCGGGGCCCAGTCGATCCACAGCGGCGCGATGAGGAGCAGCACCAGCCGCAGACCGTCCGCACCGACCATGGTCCAGCGGCGGTCCAGCGGCCCGGAGGGGCCGATCAGCGCGGCGAGCGGCCCGAGGAGCACCGCGCCGAACAGCACGGTCGCGAAGAGCCGTACGCCGAGCACCACCGCCACCGCGAAGGCCGCGCCGCGATAGCCGCCGCCGAAGGAGTCGGCAGCCACCGACGCCTGGAGCGTCAGCAGCACCAGGACCAGCACCGCGAGCACGTCCCCGGCACCGCCGACGAGTTGAGCGCTCCACAGCCGCCGCAGCGGCTGATAGCGCAGCAGGGCTCGTACGGCCCGCTCGCGGGAGTCCGCGGCAAGGGCACCGGAAGTGGCGGTCACGTCCGTTGGCTGCTCTCGCGTCATCCCGCCAGCCTATCCGGATCACATGAATCCACGGCCCCCCGGCCGAACAAACGGGCGGTGAGCCGTGGATGGCGTGCGGATTGCTCCGCCTTCCTCCGCTTTCCCGCCCGCCGCTCGGCCGGTTACTCGGCGTTGGCCGACGACCTCTCGGCCGCCGTCTTCTTGGCGGCGGTCTTCGCGGTCGTCTTCTTGGCGGCCGTCTTCTTCGCTGTCGTCTTCGTCGCCGCGGTCTTCTTGGCGGCCGTCTTCTTCGCCGCCGTCTTCTTGGCCGCGGTCTTCTTCGCCGCCGTCTTCTTGGCGGTCTTCTTGGCCGGGCCCTTGGCACGCTTCTCGGCGAGCAGCTCGAAGCCGCGCTCGGGCGTGATGGTCTCCACGTCGTCGTCGCGGCGCAGCGTCGCGTTGGTCTCGCCGTCCGTGACGTACGGACCGAAGCGGCCGTCCTTGACCACCACGGGCCGCTCGCTGACCGGATCGGTGCCCAGCTCCTTCAGCGGCGGCTTGGCCGCGGCCCGGCCCCGCTGCTTGGGCTGGGCGTAGATCGCCAGCGCCTGCTCGAGCGTGATGTTGAAGATCTGGTCCTCGGTCTCGAGCGACCGCGAGTCCGTGCCCTTCTTCAGGTACGGGCCGTAGCGGCCGTTCTGCGCGGTGATCTCCACGCCCTCGGCGTCGGTGCCGACCACACGCGGCAGCGACATCAGCTTGAGCGCGTCCGCCAGGGTCACCGTGTCCAGGGACATCGACTTCAGCAGGGAGGCCGTACGCGGCTTGATGGCGTTCTTACCGCTCTTGGGGGTGTCCTCGGGGAGCACCTCGGTGACGTACGGGCCGTAGCGGCCGTCCTTGGCGACGATCATGCGACCGGTCTCGGGGTCGGGACCCAGCTCGAACTCACCGCTCGGCTTGGCGAGCAGCTCCTCCGCGAGCTCCACGGTCAGCTCGTCCGGCGGCAGGTCGTCGGGGACGTCGGCGCGCTGGCCGGTGCCGCCCTCGACCTCCGACGGGCGCTCGACGTACGGCCCGTAGCGGCCGACGCGCAGCACGATGCCGTCGCCCACGGGGAAGGACGAGATCTCCCGGGCGTCGATCGCGCCCAGGTCGGTGACGAGCTCCTTGAGGCCGCCGAGGTGGTCGCCGTCGCCGTTCCCGGCCTCGGCGGCGCCGGCCTGGGCGCCCTCGCCGAAGTAGAAGCGCTTCAGCCACGGCACGGCCTCGGCCTCGCCGCGCGCGATGCGGTCGAGGTCGTCCTCCATCTTGGCGGTGAAGTCGTAGTCGACCAGCCGGCCGAAGTGCTTCTCCAGCAGGTTGACCACGGCGAAGCTCAGGAAGGAGGGTACGAGCGCGGTGCCCTTCTTGAAGACGTAGCCGCGGTCGAGGATGGTGCCCAGGATCGTGGCGTAGGTCGACGGGCGGCCGATCTCGCGCTCTTCCAACTCCTTGACCAGCGACGCCTCGGTGTAGCGGGCCGGGGGCTTGGTCGCGTGGCCGTCGGCGGTGATCTCCTCGGCGGTGAGCCGGTCGCCCTCGGCGACCTGCGGCAGCCGGCGCTCGCGGTCGTCGAGCTCGGCGTTCGGGTCGTCGGCGCCCTCCACATAGGCCTTCATGAAGCCGTGGAAGGTGATCGTCTTACCGGAGGCGGAGAACTCGGCGTCCCGGCCGTCGCTCGCCCGCCCGCCGATCTTGACGGTGACCGAGTTGCCGATCGCGTCCTTCATCTGGGAGGCGACGGTCCGCTTCCAGATCAGCTCATAGAGCCGGAACTGGTCGCCGGTGAGGCCGGTCTCCGCCGGGGTGCGGAAACGGTCTCCCGAGGGGCGGATGGCCTCGTGCGCCTCCTGGGCGTTCTTGACCTTGCCCGCGTAGGTGCGCGGCTTGTCGGGCAGGTAGTCGGCCCCGTACAGCTGGGTGACCTGCGCCCGGGCCGCCGCCACCGCCGTGTCCGACAGGACGGTGGAGTCCGTACGCATATAGGTGATGTAGCCGTTTTCGTACAGCTTCTGCGCGACCTGCATGGTGGCCTTGGCGCCGAAGCCCAGCTTGCGGCTGGCCTCCTGCTGCATGGTCGTCGTGCGGAACGGCGCGTACGGCGAGCGGCGGTACGGCTTGGACTCCACCGAGCGCACCGTGAAGGCGGTGTCGGCGAGGGCCGTGGCCAGCGAGCGGGCGCCCGCCTCGTCCAGGTGGAGGACGTTGAGGCCGTCCTTCAACTGCCCGAGCGAGGTGAAATCGCGCCCCTGGGCGACCCGGAGGCCGTCGACGGCCGTAAGGCGGGCACCGAAGGTGCCGGGGTCGCTGACGTCACCGGCCCGGCCGGTGGCAAAGGTGCCGGTGAGGTCCCAGTACTCGGCGGAGCGGAAGGCGATGCGGTCGCGCTCGCGCTCGACCACGAGACGGGTGGCGACGGACTGGACCCGGCCCGCGGACAGGCCGCGCATGACCTTCTTCCACAGGACCGGCGAGACCTCGTAGCCGTAGAGGCGGTCGAGGATGCGGCGGGTCTCCTGGGCGTCGACGAGGCGCTGGTTCAGCTCGCGCGGGTTGGCCACGGCGGCCCGGATGGCGTCCTTGGTGATCTCGTGGAAGACCATCCGGCGCACCGGGACCTTGGGCTTGAGGACCTCCTGGAGGTGCCAGGCGATGGCCTCGCCCTCGCGGTCCTCATCGGTGGCCAGGAAGAGCTCGTCGGAGTCGGCGAGCAGCTCCTTGAGCTTCTTGACCTGGCTCTTCTTATCAGCGTTGACCACATAGACGGGCTGGAAGTCGTGCTCGACGTCCACGCCGAGGCGCCGGACCTCGCCGGTGTACTTGTCGGGGACCTCGGCCGCACCGTTCGGCAGATCCCGGATGTGCCCGACGCTGGCCTCGACCACGTATCCCGGGCCGAGGTAGCCCTTGATCGTCTTCGCCTTGGCAGGCGACTCGACGATGACGAGTCGGCGGCCGCCCTGTGCGGTCTCGCTGGTGGTCGGGGACAACTTGGCTCTTCTCTCCGGTCGACTCTCGGTGAACGGGCAGTGCCGTGCGGGTAACGCTCACGGCCTCCCTGTGCGGTGACGCTGCGGAGTGTGACGGTACATCCCGCCCCCGTGTCAAACGGAAAAAGCCCGCAACGCCACTCGAACGGTAACCCGACAACCGTCCTGTCTGCCGCCCGGACCGGCACGAGGCAGCGTGGAAGGCCCTGTCAGGCGTAACCCAGGCACCAGATTCCGCCGCCGAGCGCGGCGATACCGAAGAAGAGGGAGAGCACCGCGGAAGCGACAGGACTCACACCGTGTGCGACGGGCACACGCTGCCTCAGACGCGCCGCCGTCCACAGCAGCAGCGCGGCGCCGAACAACACGAATGCCGTTCCGGCGAAGATCGCAGGTCCGCTCTCCATGGCGGGAGCGTGGCACGCGCGGGAGGCGTGAGCGCGAACCCCGGGTGAACAGCGCGCGTCGCCCCGCCGGGCCCCGTCCGCGCCCCGCCCCGGCATGGCCCCTTCGGCGGCCCCGGCGGCAGCTTCCTGCCATACGGGGGCGCGAAGGTGAGTGCTGTACCACCGGCGCACGCCTCCAGCGCACGTTCGGCGCACTTCTTGTCGTGCCTGCCTTGTCTTGCCGTGGCGTCCCTATGCTGTCATGGCATCCCTACGCCGTCATGACATCCCTACGCCGTCATGACGTCTCTACGCCGTCATGACGTCCCTATGCCGTCGTCGACCGGCCGCAGAAAGCCCTGCTCGACCAGGAGCCGGATGGACTCCGGGGTGCGGTCGCGCAGTACCACCGGGTCCTCCCCGAGCAGCTGGGCGATGGCGTCCAGGATCCGGCCGGCGCTGAGTGTGCCGTCGCACACACCCGCGAAGCCCGCCCCGACCGTGTCCACCGTCGTCGCGCGCCGCATCCCCCGGTGCTGCCTGAGCACCACATGCTCGGGGTCCTCGGCCCCGGGCGGGCCCACCTGCTCCTGGACCACCTCGTCCGCCAGCCGGAAGTGGGCGGTCAGCAGCGCCGCGTCGTCATGCGTGCGCAGGAAGTCCTGCCGGTCGAAGTGGGCCATGACCTCGGCCCCCAGCGGCTGCTCGACCGGATGGGGCCACTCCTCCACGGTCACCGAGGGCCGGTCGGCGCCGGACTTGCGCAGGGTGATCCAGCCGAAGCCGACGGCCGAGGTCTTCCGCGCCTCGAACTCGTCCAGCCACGCGTCGTAGCGCGCCGCGTACGCCTCGGGACCGGCCAGGTGCTCACCGGCGTCGCGCAGCCACAGCTCTGCGTACTGGGTGACGTCCTGCACCTCGCGCTGCACGATCCACGCGTCACAGCCGGGCGGCACCCAGGAGGCCAGCCGCTCCCGCCAGTCCTCCCCCTCGACGTGCTGCCAGTTCGCCAGCAGCTGACACCAGCCGCCGTCGGCGAGATGCCCGGCGGACCGCTGGACGAGGGTGCGGCACAGATCGTCCCCGGACATCCCGCCCTCCCGGTAGACCAGCTCGCCGCCCTCCGGGGAGCGCGGGGAGATCACAAAGGGCGGGTTGGAGACGATCAGGTCGTACGTCTCGTCCCGGACCGGCTCGAACAGCGACCCCTCCCGCAGATCCGGCTCCGCCGCTCCGGACAGGGCGAGGGTCAGCCGGGCGATGGCAAGGGCGCGCGGATTGCGGTCCGTGGCGGTCACGCGGGTGGCGTGGCGGCCCGCGTGCAGCGCCTGGATGCCGGAACCGGTGCCGAGGTCGAGGACCCGGTCCACGGGCGCGGGCACGGTGAGACCGGCGAGCGTGGTGGACGCTCCGCCGACCCCCAGGACGAGCCGGGAGCGGTCCTCACGGCCGCGCGCGCCGCCCGGGCCACCGATCCCCGCCGCGCCGCCGACCGCGCACCCCAGGTCGGAGACGATCCACCAGTCCTGGCCCTCGGGCCCACCGTAAGGCCGCACGTCCACGCTCGCGCGCACCTCGTCGCCGTCGCGCACCAGCCAGCCGTCGGCGAGGCAGTCCTCGGCCGGGAGGGCCGCAGCCGCCTGCCCGTACGCCACGGCGCGCTGTAGCAGGAAGAGCCGCACCAGGGTCTCCAGCGGGCCGCTCCCGCCCCGGGTGGCGCGCAGCGCCGGGACGGTCTCCCCGCGCGCCAGGGCCGTGTAGGCGGTCGGGCCGAACAGGTCCAGCAGACCGTCGGCGGTGAAGGAGGCGGCCGACAGCGCCTCGCGCAGGCGGGCCGTGCGCTCGGGGTCGGCGATGGGGAGGCGGAACGAGGGCTGGTGCGTACTCACGCCCCCATTGTCGGGGCAATCACCGACAGCGGGCGACGGCAGTCGGCATCGGGACGACATCGCCCGCGCCGACGGCGGTGACGGGCCGACAAAGGGCGCGCCGGAGGACGGCGTTGGCCCCTGGCAGCAGAACTCCGGGGCGGTCCGCGTAAGGACTACGGGGACCGCCCGGAAGGACCACGAGGCTACGGGGCTACGGGGGCTGCGAGATCGGCGAGGACCGGTTAGGACTGCGTCGCGGCGCCGCCGGCCGTCTTCGGCTTCTGGCAGCCGGGCTGCTTGGCCATCGCCGAGCCGACCTTGCCCTCCTGGAGCTTCTGTAGGGCCTGGTCACCCGACTTGCTGAGCTTGTCGAGCTCATCGGCGACGCCCGCGAGCCCCTGGGCGAACTTGGACTTGTCGGAGGTGTCCAACTTGTCGATGGCCGACTTCAGCCTCGTGTACGACCCCGAGGTGGCGTTGAGCTCCTTGACCGCCTGCTTCTGGGTCTTGTCGCCGCTGTCCACGGGCGGCGGGCCCGCCTTGTTCACGGCCTTGGCGAGTGCCCCGTAGGACTCGGAGATCTCCTGGAACGCCTTGGAGTCGGTCTGCTGGAGCTTCTTGGAGTCCTGCTCGTCGGCAGCGCCCTGGATCGCGGTGTTTGCGCCCTGGATCTTCTTCAGCTGCGGCTGCACCTCGTCACAGACCGACTTGGCCCAGTCGTTGACCTTCTTGTCGTCGTCGTCACCGCCCCCGCAGCCGGTCAGCGCCAGTACGAGTGCCGCACCGCCGGACAGTGCAGCCACAAGCTTCTTGTTCACCGGATTGGTCCCTTCCATGGCTCTCGGCCCCGGAACATACACGTCCATCCGGCGAAGCCCACCGGGAGAGCGTCCCGTATGAATATCTTTAAGAGCATTTGCACCACGCTCATTGTGGACATGGCCTCATCGAGCGGATGGCGCACCGCGGACACTGAAGCGGGCGGACGATGCGCCGTCGCACACCGCCCGCCCGCATGTCGCGGGGGCCTTCCCGGCCCCCTGGCCCCCTCCGGGGCTAGGACACCACCGCCGCGTCGGCTGACTTCGCCACGTGCTCGGAGTTGTCTTCGTCACCTACGGCGATTCCGCGCCGCTTGGAGATGTAGACGGCGGTCACGATGATCACGACGGCGATCACCGCGACGGCCGCGCGCAGCCCCGGGCTGGCGTTGTCCCCGTAGGAGAACTTGACCACCGCGGGGGCGATCAGCAGCGCCACCAGGTTCATCACCTTCAGCAGCGGGTTGATCGCGGGTCCGGCGGTGTCCTTGAAGGGATCGCCGACCGTGTCTCCGATCACCGTCGCGGCATGGGCCTCGCTCCCCTTGCCGCCGTGGTGACCGTCCTCGACCAGCTTCTTGGCGTTGTCCCAGGCGCCGCCGGAGTTGGCGAGGAAGACGGCCATCAGCGTGCCGGTGCCGATCGCGCCCGCCAGGAACGAGCCGAGCGCGCCGACCCCGAAGGTGAAGCCGACGGCGATCGGCGCCATGACGGCGAGCAGCCCCGGTGTGGCCAGCTCGCGCAGCGCGTCCTTGGTGCAGATGTCGACGACCCGGCCGTACTCCGGCTTCTCGGTGTAGTTCATGATCCCGGGCTTCTCGCGGAACTGCCGCCGCACCTCGAAGACCACCGCACCGGCCGACCGCGACACCGCGTTGATCGCCAACCCGGAGAAGAGGAAGACGACGGCGGCGCCGAGGACGAGGCCCACGAGGTTGTTGGGCTGCGAGATGTCCAGGTTCAGATTCATCTCCCCGGCCACGGAGGTGTGCACGTCGCTCACCGCCTCGGCGATGGCGTCGCGGTACGAGCCGAAGAGCGCGGCCGCCGCGAGCACCGCCGTGGCGATGGCGATGCCCTTGGTGATCGCCTTGGTGGTGTTCCCGACCGCGTCCAGGTCGGTGAGCACCTGCGCGCCCGCGCCCTCGACATCGCCGGACATCTCGGCGATGCCCTGGGCGTTGTCGGATACCGGGCCGAAGGTGTCCATGGCGACGATCACGCCGACCGTGGTGAGCAGACCGGTACCGGCGAGCGCCACGGCGAACAGCGCCAGCATGATCGAAGTGCCGCCGAGCAGAAAGGCGCCGTAGACGCTCAGGCCGATCAGCACCGCCGAGTAGACGGCGGACTCCAGACCCAGCGAGATACCGGAGAGCACCACGGTGGCCGGGCCGGTCAGCGAGGTCTTGCCGACGTCCCGCACGGGGCGCCGGGTGGTCTCGGTGAAGTAGCCCGTGAGTTGCTGGATGAGCGCGGCCAGCACGATGCCGACGGCGACCGCGACGAGCGCGAGCACCCGTGGGTCACCGCTGTGGCCGAGGATCTCGCGGTTGGTGACACCGTCGAGGTCCGCGTAGCTGGACGGCAGATAGACGAAGACCGCGATCGCCACCAGCGCCATCGAGATCACGGCGGAGATGAAGAAGCCCCGGTTGATGGCGCTCATCCCGCTGCGGTCGGAGCGGCGCGGGGCCACGGCGAAGATCCCGATCATGGCGGTGACCACGCCGATGGCCGGGACCAGCAGCGGGAAGGCCAGTCCGGAGTCGCCGAAGGCCGCCTTGCCGAGGATCAGCGCGGCCACCAGGGTGACGGCGTACGACTCGAAGAGGTCGGCCGCCATACCGGCGCAGTCCCCGACGTTGTCGCCAACGTTGTCCGCGATGGTCGCGGCGTTGCGCGGGTCGTCCTCGGGGATGCCCTTCTCGACCTTGCCGACGAGGTCGGCGCCGACGTCGGCGGCCTTGGTGAAGATGCCGCCGCCGACCCTCATGAACATCGCGATCAGCGCGGCGCCGAGCCCGAAGCCCTCCAGCACCTTGGGCGCGTCGGCCGCGTAGACCAGCACCACGCAGGAGGCGCCGAGCAGTCCGAGGCCCACGGTGAACATGCCCACCACACCGCCGGTACGGAATGCGATCTTCATTGCCTTGTGCGAGACGGCCGTGAGATCCACGCTCGGCTTACCGGGCGCGGAAGCGGCCGAATCGCCATTGACGGGCGTGGTCGGCGGCTCGGGGGTGGCCTCACGGGCGGCGGCCGCGACGCGCACATTGCTGCGCACCGCGAGCCACATCCCGATATAGCCGGTCGCAGCCGAGAATGCCGCACCGATCAGAAAGAACACCGAACGCCCGATGCGCTGCGGCCAGTCGTCCGCCGGCAACAGCATGAGCAGGAAGAACACCACCACGGCGAATCCACCGAGGGTGCGCAGCTGCCGGGCCAGATAGGCATTGGCGCCTTCCTGAACGGCTTCGGCGATCTTCTTCATACTGTCCGTGCCCTCGCCGGCCGCGAGGACTTGTCGTACCAGCACCACCGCGACCGCGAGCGCCGCGATCGCGACGGCGGCGATCACCAGCACGATCACACGGTTGTCGTCGGTCAGCTCTGCGGCGGCCAGGGTTGGGGTGAGGTCCAGCTGATGAGGGGTGAGAGGCCCCGCCATTCGTCCTCCTTGACGTTTGGCACATGGGCGCGCAGCAGTTCTGCGACCGCAGAAGAGCCGCCGCGCTCAGGCGTCCTGAGCTCGAGATGTGGACGGATTGTAGGGAGCGTCACACGATCAAAACAGGGCGCCGGAATGGGAATTCCCCCGCACCAGCGAAGATCAATAGGTTTGGCGGTACGAATTCCTTCGGAAGAAGGAAGGTCGACAATTCGATGACGGATGTAAAGTGATCTCTATAAATGATCTATATGGATGATCTCAATTGCGATCTTGCGGCGATTGCGCCGCACTGAGAAAAGCGCTGTTCAGAGCGTACGCCCGAGATCGAAAAAGCGCGCGCCGAGAGATGCGCCGTGGGGTGCGCCGGGGGTGCGCCGGGACAGCGCCGCCGAGCGGGCGCGGGCACACCGACAGCCGGATCGGCGATCTTGAAACGGCCGGTCCGGTGGCCCCGAAGATCGGGCGAGGGATGACGGACGGATGACCCCTCGATGGGCTCGATTTGGCGGCCAGAGCGAGTCCCGGGCCCGAGCCCGGGGCGAGGCGAGAGGCCCCCGCCCACTGGGGCAGGGCCCGAACCGGCAAGAACATGCCTCGAACCGGCGAGAATGACATGGCCCGATCCGGCGACGACATGCTCCGGGCCGACGAGGACATGGCCCGAAACCGGTACGGGCGGAACCCGAACCGGTGGGCCAGGTCGCCGAAGACCTTGGCCTGGGCTAGGACACCAGAGGCTGGGGCGAGGTCGGCCAGCTCATCCGGATCACTCCACCGGTCTCGCTGGTCGTCACCTCGACATCGTCGACGAGCCCGCTGATGACGGCGAGACCCATCTCGTCCTCGCCCTCGGCCTCGTCGTCCGCCTCCGGATGGGAGCCGGGCGCCAGGGCCGCCGAGGTCGGGGATTCGTCACCGACCTCGATGGAGAACTTCTTCTCCTCCTCGGTCAGGATCACCCGCACCGGTGCCTCCACCCCATTGCTCAGGTGGAGCCCGACCGCGCGGGTGCAGGCCTCGCCGACCGCGAGCCGCACCTCGTCGAGCACGGCCTCATCCACCCCCGCCCGGCGCGCCACGGCCGCCGCGACAAGACGAGCGGTCCTGACGTGCTCGGGCAGCGCGCTGAAGCGGAGTTCGACGGTGGCCATGCCATCCCCCTCGGGCGTATGGGCGTGCGTATGGGGAGGGCCGGGCGAGCGCCGCCCGGAACCCCCTTCTGTGTCTTCCTTCGGCGATCTTGTCAGTCGGTCGCCGCGACAGCGTCCTCGACCGAGGTGTGAATCGGGAACACCTTGGTCAGGCCGGTGATGCGGAAGATCTTCAGAATGCGCTCCTGGTTGCAGACCAGGCGCAGCGAGCCCTCGTGGGCTCGCACTCGCTTGAGCCCGCCGACGAGCACGCCGAGTCCGGTGGAGTCGAGAAAGTCGACGCCCTCCATGTCGACGACCAGGTGGTAGTTGCCGTCGTTGACAAGCTCGACCAGCTGCTCGCGCAGCTTGGGCGCGGTGTATACATCAATCTCGCCACCGACCTCGACGACCGTGCGGTCATCGACGGTCCGAGTCGACAGGGACAGGTCCACGGATCCTCCAGCACCTTGCATCGAGCGGTCGCCCCCCATGGATCGGCAGCCGCGATGGCATTCAATCACTTACCAGCAGGCGTGCACGACGCCTTGAGACCATTGTCCGTCAGACCAGTGACACACTCGGTGTCGATGGCCGACAACCAAATCCCGCGGCAGGCGGGCATACGCCCCTCACCCCGGGCCGTCCTCGGCCGGTTGAGCACGGGGGCGAGCCGGAGCACGCGCATCACTCATACGGAGCACTTGCCCCCACGCCCGGGAACCCATGCCGACTGGCCCTCGGCGATCCGGCCAGAGGTGATCAACGCCATTCGCGCGGTCGGCATCGAGCGCCCCTGGGCCCACCAGGCGCGCACGGCCGAACACGCGCTGCGCGGCGAATCGGTGGTCGTGGCCACCGGAACCGCCTCCGGCAAGTCCCTCGCCTATCTGGCCCCCGTCCTCAGCACCCTGCTGGACGGCTCGGAGGAGCCCAGCGGCCGGGGGGCGACCGCCCTGTACCTGTCCCCCACCAAGGCGCTGGCCGCCGATCAGCGGCGCGCGGTGGCCGGCCTCACCGCCCCGCTGGGCACCGGCATCCGGGCGGCGGTCTACGACGGCGACACGCCCGTCGAGGAGCGCGAGTGGGTCCGGCAGTACGCGAACTACGTGCTCACCAACCCCGACATGCTCCACCGGGGCATCCTGCCCGGCCACCCCAGATGGTCCTCCTTCCTGCGCGCGCTGCGCTATGTGGTGATCGACGAGTGCCACACCTACCGGGGTGTCTTCGGCTCCCATGTGGCCCAGGTGCTGCGCAGGCTGCGCCGCGTCTGCGCCCGCTACGGCTCCTCGCCCGTGTTCCTGCTCGCCTCGGCCACCGCCTCCGATCCGGCGGTCGCCGCGTGCCGGCTGACCGGCGTGCCCGTGGCGGAGATCACCGAGGACGGCTCGCCCCGCGGCGAGGTCGTCTTCGCCCTCTGGGAGCCACCGCTGACCGAGCTCCACGGTGAGCAGGGCGCCCCGGTGCGCCGCACGGCCACGGCCGAGTCCGCGGACCTGCTCACCGACCTGGCCGTCCAGGGCGTCCGTACGGTCACCTTCGTGCGCTCCCGGCGGGGCGCGGAGCTCATCGCGCTCATCGCCCAAGAGCGGCTCGCGGAGGTGGACCGCTCGCTGCCGGGCCGGATCGCCGCCTATCGGGGCGGCTATCTCCCCGAGGAGCGCCGCGCCCTGGAGAAGGCCCTGCACTCCGGTGAGCTGCTGGGGCTCGCCGCGACCACCGCCCTTGAGCTGGGGATGGACATCGCCGGGCTGGACGCCGTGGTCGTGGCGGGCTATCCCGGCACCCGCGCCTCCCTGTGGCAGCAGGCGGGGCGGGCCGGGCGCACCGGCGAAGGGGCCCTCGCGATCCTGGTCGCCCGGGACGACCCGCTGGACACCTATCTCGTCCATCACCCGGACGCCCTCTTCCGGCAGCCGGTGGAGTCCACCGTCCTGGACCCGGACAACCCTTACGTCCTCGCGCCCCATCTGTGCGCCGCCGCGGCCGAGCTTCCGCTCACCGAGCCCGACCTGGAGCTCTTCGGGCCCGCCACGGAGGAGCTGATGCCGCAGCTGGAGCAGCGCAAGCTGCTGCGCCGCAGGGCGAAGGCCTGGCACTGGACCCGCCGTGAGCGCGCCGCCGACCTCACCGACATCCGCGGGGCGGGCGGCAGCCCGGTCCAGGTCGTGGAGGCGGCCACCGGCCGGCTGCTGGGCACGGTGGACGCCGCGGCGGCCCACACCACCGTCCACGAGGGCGCCGTCCACCTCCACCAGGGCCGGAGCTATCTCGTCAAACAGCTCGACCTCGACGACTCGGTCGCCCTCGTGGAGGAGGCCACTCCGCCCTACTCGACCACTGCCCGCGACACCACGGCGATCTCCATCCTGGAGACCACCACCGAGATCCCCTGGGGGGACGCGCGGCTGTGCTTCGGCTCGGTCGAGGTCACCAACCAGGTGGTCTCCTTTCTGCGCCGCAAGCTGATCACCGGTGAGGTCCTCGGCGAGTCCAAGCTGGACCTTCCGCCGCGCACCCTGCGCACCCGGGCCGTGTGGTGGACGGTGACCGACGACCAGCTCGAGGAGGCCCGGGTGCACCCCCAGGCCCTCGGCGGCGCCCTGCACGCCGCCGAGCACGCCTCGATCGGCATTCTGCCGCTCTTCGCCACCTGTGACCGCTGGGACATCGGTGGGGTGTCCATCCCGCTGCACCCCGACACGCTGCTGCCCACCGTCTTCGTCTACGACGGGCATCCGGGTGGCGCGGGCTTCGCCGAGCGCGCCTTCCACACGGCCGCCCGCTGGCTGGCGGCCACCCGGGAGGCGATCGCCGTGTGCGAGTGCGAGGCGGGATGCCCGTCCTGCATCCAGTCGCCCAAGTGCGGCAACGGCAACGACCCGCTGGACAAGAAGGCCGCCATCCGCCTGCTGACGACCCTGCTCGCCGGCGCCCCGGAGCAGCCGCCGACCGCCGAGTGAGCGCTCCCCGCCACCCGGCAATGAGCGTCCCCCGCCGCCCGGCAATGAGCGTTCCCCGCCGCCCGGTGCGGACGGCGATCCGGTGACCGGAGAGCCCGCGGGCCCCGCCCGCGCCCGGACGCGGAGGGCGAACGGGCCGGTGCGCACCTCCGCCGTGAGATCCGCGATCTCACCGCTCAGGGCACACCGCACCACGCGCGCCCCCTGCGCGGAGGCCACCCGCCGGGCGAGACCGCACGCCGTACGAGCCCCCTCCAGGCCGTGGTCCGCCGCCGCGAGCGCCGCCAGGTCGGCGGCTCCGCCCGCCCGATGGCGCGCCAGCGTGGCCTGCCCGGCCGCCAGCACGGCCGCGAACACCACGCACAGCACCGTCGCGGCCAGCGCGGTCCAGACGGTGGCCGACCCCCGGTCGTCCGCCCTTCTCACGGGACCCCCTCCCGGGCTCATGGGACCGCCTCCCGGGCTCACAGGGCCGCCTCCCGGGCTCACGGGACCGCCTCCCGAGTTCACGGGATCGCCTCCCGAGCCGTACCGTCCGCGCCGCCCGCGCCGCCTCCGCCCATCGCGTCATCCGCGCCCACCGCGTCCTCGGCGAGCGCGGCGGCCTCGCCGCGCAGATTCACCGCCAGCGGACCGGGACCGGCGGCGTTGGTACGGACCCGCACCCGCACCAGGTCCCCCTCCCGCCACAGCTCGACCCGAGCCCCGTCAGGGGCGGCCGAGCGGGCGGCGGCCATCGCGTCCGCCTCCGGCTCCGAACGTGCCGCCGCCCTCGCCCCGGCCCTGGCCGCGTCCACGCACTGAAGCTGCGCGGACGCGGCCATCAGCCCCCAGATCAGCATCAGGGCGACCAACGCCAGCACGGGCAACGCGACGGCCGCCTCCGCCGTTACGTAGCCGCCGTCTCGCGCGGGGCCCCGGGCCCCCGGAACGCCCGTCCTGGGCACGCTCCAGGCCCTCGAGACGCCGCTACGGGCCCTCCGGACGCCGCTGGTCCTCCGGACGCCACTGGCCCTCGGGACGCCCCGCGCGCCGCTCCTGGCGCGCGGGCCCGTCCGCTCCCCGGTCCCCGGCGACTCAGAATTGCGCATCGAGCGCCCGTCCGATGACCGACTCCAGCGCGCCGCTGACGGCCCCGCTGGTCACCACCTTGTAGAGCACCGCGGCGAAACCGCATGCCGCGATCGTTCCCATCGCGTACTCGGCGGTGGTCATGCCCGCCTCGGCCTTCGCCCGCGCCGCCGCGTACCGCCGTACCCACCACTGCTTCACCATGTCGGCCCCCTTGTCCTGTCCGCGGCGTCACCAACCGCGGTGTCGTCGTTCGTCGTGCCGCGTCGTTCGTCGTGCTGCTGTCGTGCATCTGCCGCACACGCGGCTGTCGTTGGTCCCGCTGCTGTTCGCTGTGTTGTCATCGTGGTGCCGCATGTGCTCAGGGGCCGTCGCCCATCAGGCCGCGGGCCAGCCCGATCATCACCGGGGCCAGGCCGACCAGCAGGAACGCCGGGAGGAAGCAGCCAGCGAGTGGTGCGTTGACCAGCACACCGGTGCGGTCGGCCCGTCGCATCGCCTCCCGCCCCTGCTCGGCCCGGCATTCGGCCGCCAGCCGGGACACCGGCTCCACCGCCGGAGCGCCCGTTGTCCCGGCACGTTCCAGGGCGCGCGCCAGCCCCTGCGCTCCGGGCAGGGCACCGATGCGCCCCCAGGCGTGGGCCGGTTCGCCGCCCAGCCGCAGCTCCGCCGCGGTCTGAGCAAGCCGCTCACCGACCGGGCCGCCGAGCGAACCTCCCACCGCCTCAGCAGCCCTTCGCGGGCCCGCTCCGGCCGCCAGGCAGGCCGTCAGCAGATCGGCGGCCAGCGGGATCTGACGCGCGGCGAGGGCCTCGAGGTGCCGGTCAGGGCCGGACCGCCCAGCCGTGGCCCGGCGGGGCCGCTGCCACCGCCAGAGGCCGCAGGCCGCGGCGAGGCCCAGCATCCACCCCGGCGGCCCTCCGACGAGGACGACGGCGATCATCAGCGCGCCGCCCGGCGCGGCCCAGGCGGGCAGAGCACCCGCACCGGCCCCGGCGCGCCACCGCCGCCACGGCCGGGCCCGCCTCGGCCGCCCGTCCTCCGCACCCGGAAGCAGCGCCGCCAGCCGTCGCCGGGCGCCTCGCTCCCGACGGGCCTCGACCACCGCCATCGCCGTGCACAGGGCCGCGGCCAGGAAGGACAGCGAAATCCCCAGGCTGTGGACAACCTCGGCGCTCATCGGCCACCCCGGCGACCCACTGGACCTCGGCCCAGGTGCGGAGCCCCTCGCCGCCGCCCCGGCTCACGCGCCGCCCGCACCATCCGACCGGTCCAGACCAGGCCCGCCCACTCCAACAGGCCACCCACCAGCAGACAGCTCAGCCCGGCCGGGGTGTGCAGCAGCACATGCAGCGGATCGGAGCCCATCAGGCCGCCCAGCACCAGCCCGACGATGGGCAGCACGGCCAGCCCGAGAGCGGTGGCCTTGGCTCCCGCCAGCTTGGCGTCCAGGCTCTCCCGCTGGTCGCGCTCGGCGCGCAGCGCCGCCGCCACCCGGTCGAGCCCCGCCGCCAGCCCCGCCCCCTCGTCGACCGCCACCTGCCAGCAGGCGGCGACCCCGGTCAGCCCCTCGGCGCCCGGCAGCCGGGCGACTCTCCGCAGGGCGTCCGGCACATCCCCGCCGAACCGCGCCGCGGCCGTCACCAGCCCCCAGCGCTCCCTCAGATGGCGGGGGTCCACCGCCAGCAGCGCCTCGCCGGGATGCCTCCCGGCCCGCAGCTCGCCTGCCACGGTGGCACAGAGCTGGATCACCCCGGCGGCGCGCCGGACACGATCCCGCTCGCTCCGCCGGGACCGCAGCCGGCGGCCGACGACCGGAGTGGCCAGCACCGCCCCGAGCAGCGGCAGAACCGACGCGCCCAGCAGCGCGATCACACATCCGACCGGCAGACACAGCAGCTCACGCCCCATCCGCCCGCCGTACTTGACCCGCCAGCGCTCCCGCAGCCAGACGGCGGTCTCGGACAGCCGCCGCACCGGGTCGGCTCCCTCGGGCTCGACGGGTGCGCCGCCGGCCAACAGCAGCCTGGCCCGGCGCAGCTCCCGGTCCCGCCCGGTGAGCAGCCATAAGGCCGCCCCCACGCACAGCGTCATCGCGCAGAGAGTCAGCGCCCCCGGGTCCGCTCCCGCGCCCGTCATGCCGCACCTCCGCCCCGTGCGCACAGCCGCTGGAGCCGCTGCCAGCCCGCCACCCGCTCGAAGCCCTCGGAGCTCCAGACGGCCGCTGGGACGGTCGTGACAAAGCCCGCCCGGTCCCGGTCCAGCACATGCAGTTCGGCGATCCTGCGCCGCCCGGCGCGGTCCCGCACCAGATGGACCACGACCGACAGCGCCGCCGCCAACTGGCTGTGCAGCGCGGCCCGGTCCAGGCCGGCGGTCGAGCCGAGCGCCTCCAGCCGCGCGGGCACATCGGCCGCCGTATTGGCGTGGACAGTGCCGGAGCCGCCCTCATGGCCGGTGTTCAGGGCCCCCAGGAGATCGGTGACCTCCGCGCCTCTCACCTCGCCGACCACCAGCCGGTCGGGACGCATCCGCAGCGCCTGCCGCACCAGGTCCCGCAGGGTGACCTGGCCCCGGCCCTCCTGGTTCGCGGGGCGGGTCTCCAGCCGGACCACATGCGGATGGTCGGGCCGCAGCTCGGCCGAGTCCTCGGCGAGGACGATCCGCTCCCGCGGCCCGACCAGCCCGAGCAGGGTGCTCAGCAGCGTGGTCTTGCCCGAGCCCGTGCCGCCGCTGATCAGGTAGGACAGCCGGGCGTCCAGCATGGCCCGCAGCAGCCGCGCGCCGTCCGGCGGCACCGTCCCGGCCGCCTCCAGCTCCGCGAGGGAGAACGCCCGGGGGCGCACCACCCGCAGCGAGAGGCAGGTCGAGCCGACCGCGACCGGAGGGAGCACCGCATGCAGCCGGGTCCCGTCCGGCAGCCGGGCGTCCACCCATGGCCGGGCGTCGTCCAGCCGCCGCCCGGCCACCGCGGCGAGCCGCTGCGCGAGCCTGCGCACGGCGGCCGCGTCCCCGAAGGTGACATCCGCGCGCTCCAGCCCGGAGCCGCGGTCCACCCACACCTCGTCGGGCGCGGTGACCAGGACGTCCGTGACGTCGCGGGCGGCCAGCAGCGGCTCCAGGGGGCCGGTGCCGACCAGCTCCGAGCGCAGCGCCTCCACCACCCCGAGCACCTCGGTGTCGCCGAGCAGCCGCCCCTCCTCGCGCAGGGCCGACGCCACCCGCGCGGGCGTGGGCTCCGCGCCGCTCCCGGCCAGCCGCAGCCGCACCGCGTCCAGCAGATCCGGCGATACGACGCTCATGCGCCGGCACCTCCCTCGTCGGCGAGGACGCGCGCCCAGAACTCGGCGCAGAACCGGCCGAGCGGGCCACGAGGGCTGCCACCCGGGGGCTCCCCGCCCTCGAACGCGTCCGCCAGGCCCGGCTCCGGTGGCAGCTGACCGGCCAGCGGGAGCCCGAGCAGCTCCGCGATCTCCTCGTCGCCGAGCTCCGGCCCGCACGGACCCCGCACCACCGCACGCAGATCCCGCAGCACCATGCCCACCGTGGACGCCACCCGGTGGGCGGCCGCGACCGCTCGCAGCTCCGCCGGGACGACCAGCAGCCCGAGGTCGATCTGGGACAGCGCCTCGGCCGCCGCGTCGTCGACGCGGCGCGGCAGATCCACCACCACGACCCCGCCGCGCCGTCGGGCCGCGGCCAGCACCGCCCGCATCGCGGACGGCGGGATGACGACCGAATCGCCGCGGTCCCAGCTGAGCACCCGCAGTGCGTGCAACTCCGGCAGCGACTCCTCCAGGGCGCTTCCGGCGACCCGCCCCCGCGACTCGGCGAAGGCGGGCCATCTCAGCCCCTGCGCGCCCTCGCCGCCGAGCAGCACATCGAGCCCGCCGCCCAGCGGATCGGCATCGATCAGCATGGTGCGCCGACCGGAGCGGGCCGCGGTGACCGCCAGGGCGCAGGCGAGGGTGGAGGCGCCCGCGCCGCCGCGACCGCCGATCACCCCGATGGTCAGGGCCTGCCGCCCCACGCCTTCGGCGACATCCGCGATCCGGTCCACCAGCCAGGTCTCGGCATCGGGCAGGAACGCCACATTGTCGGCGCCGAGCGCCACCGCCCGCCGCCAGATGCCGTGGTCGTCCAGATCGCGCCCGATGAGCAGCACCCCTTGTCTGCGGGCTCGGTCGGACAGCCGGGCGGCCGAGTCGTCGCCGACCAGAATCAGCGGCGCGGCCTCCCAACTGCCCCGACGGGTGAGTGCGCCATGCGCCACTTCCGGTTCCGCTCCGGCCGCCGCGCACAACCGCAGCAGATCGTCGAGAAGCGCCTCGTCCTCGGTGACGATGAGCGGTCTGCTTCGCTGTCCTTCGGTCGCCGAAGGGCGTTCCGGTGTGATGGATGCAGTCACGATCCCCTCCCATATCCGTTACGCGCTCTCACTCCCGCGAACGGCGAGTGCGAGCAGCGCGGAGAATCACCGTGCTGCGATCCAGAAAATCTTGGGGATCTTGGTCCAAAACCGTGGACAACTCATCAGTTGTGAATATCCCAGTCACCTAAACCAGTGACTTCCGGAGCGCAGCGTAGCGATTACGTACGGTTACCGCTCAAGCTGTGGAGAGGCGGGACCGCAGGGGCCCGAGGGAGGGGAGCAAGATCTCATGAGAACGCCGAAAAAGCGTCCGGACATGCGACGACCCCCGCCGGGGGGGAGAGCGGGGGTCGTCCCCACGGCCGACTCGGGGGGGGAGGAGTCGGGCCGGGTTAGCACGGTCGCGAACGATCCGTGACTTCCATGGTGTACCCGAGAGCCTTCTCAGGCAAACCCACGCGCCTAAGCTTACGCCGAATGGTGGGCCCTATGCTCGGCGTCGTGGAAAACCACTCCTTGCCTCGGACAGCTGCCTTCTTTGACCTGGACAAGACGGTCATTGCGAAGTCAAGCACTCTCACCTTCAGCAAGTCCTTCTACCGGGGTGGGCTGATCAACCGTCGGGCCGCACTGCGTACCGCCTATGCACAGTTTGTCTTCCTCGCCGGCCGCGCCGATCACGAGCAGATGGAGCGGATGCGCAAGTACCTCTCCGCGCTCTGCCGAGGATGGAATGTCCAGCAGGTCAAGGAGATCGTCGCGGAGACCCTGCACGACCTCATCGACCCCATCATCTACGACGAGGCCGCCTCGCTCATCGAGGAGCATCACACCGCCGGCCGCGATGTGGTGATCGTCAGCACCTCCGGGGCGGAGGTGGTCGAGCCGATCGGCGAGCTCCTGGGCGCGGACCGCGTGGTGGCCACTCGCATGGTCGTCGAGGACGGTGTGTTCACCGGCGAGGTGGAGTACTACGCCTATGGCCCGACCAAGGCGGAGGCGATCGCCGAGTTGGCGGAGTCGGAGGGCTACGACTTGTCGCGCTGTTACGCCTACAGCGATTCGGTGACCGATCTCCCGATGCTGGAGGCGGTCGGCCACCCGCATACGGTCAACCCGGACCGGGCGCTGCGGCGCGAGGCGGCGGCCCGTGGCTGGCCGGTGCTCTCCTTCAACCGCCCGGTGCGGCTGAAGCAGCGCAGGCCCTCACTCTCCATGCCACCGCGCCCGGTTCTCGCCGTGGCGGCGGCCGTCGGCGCGGCCGCCGCCACCGCCGGACTGCTGTGGTACACCAATCGGCGCCGCGCCCTTTATGCCCGCATTTAGGGGTAACAGCAAAGATCTGCGGTGAGGGGTTCCGATTGGCCTCCCGCAGGAGTACAAAGGAATCGACGGCCCGCGAGACCAGGGGTATCCGGGAGGAAACCCCCAGACGCCAAGGCCCCACGGACCGAGCACAGATGCTGAGCACCCACGCGACGTCGACCCGTCGATTACGGGCCAGCCGCACCAGGTGACGGGCAGAAGTTCCCGACCTGATGGGCGAATGAGATTGCACGCATGGTAACCCGGCAGCTGTGCCAGCGGCGGTGCCCATGTGGTACCGCCGCAATTCTTGTCCGGACCGGCCCGCCTTGTCCGACGTCAGGCCGCACGCGCCCCGCCTCAGCCCGCGCCTCTCCGATGTCGGACCGCACCTGTCCGCGTCAGGCCGCCCCGCGCTGAAGCGCCTCGCAGACCGCCGTGGACTCCCGCACCCCGAGCTCAACCGCCCGTCCGCAGTGCGCGATCCACACCGCCATCCCCTCCGGTGTCCCGGACGCATAGCCTTCGAGCGCCGCCATGTACGGCGCGGCGCCCAGCTCCGCGTACCCCACCTCGGCCGGGCAGATGGACTTCGGATCGAGACCGCTGCCGACCAGCACGATCCGCTCGGCCGCCCGCGCCACCAGGCCATTGCGGGAGACAAAGGGCCGCAGGGCGAGCAGTTCGCCATGCACCACCGCCGCCGTCACCAGCGCCGGAGCCTCGCTGCCCGCGAGCAGCAGCCGGGCCAGGCCATCGAGCCGCCCCGCCACCTCGTCCGCGTCCGGCAGCGGCAGATCGGACCCGATCAGCGGCTCGTCCACCGGCTCCCCCGACTGCCGGGGGCGCCCGATCCTCTCGTCGCCCTCCGCACCGCCCGCCGCGACCAGATGCAGCCGGGCCAGCACCCGCAGCGGCGACTGCCGCCAGATGCTCAGCAGCTGCCCCGCCTCTGCGGTCAGCCGCAGCGCCGCCCCCACCGTGCGCGGCTCGCCCTCGGCCCCGAAATCGGTGCGGCGGCGCACCTCTTCCAGCGCCCAGTCCGCACCGGCCAGCGCGGCGGAACCCCGCGCCCCGCGCAACGCCGCCTCGGAGGTGACCTCATTGCTGCGGCGGCGCATCACCCGGTGCCCGTAGACCCGGTCCACGGCCGTCCGTACGGCGTTCACGGACTCAGCCACACCGGGCAGCGCGGCCAGGGTGGCGAGCGGATCAGCTGACGTACTCATGAGTACGACACTACGCACCTCACACCGGGCGCCCCTCGTTGGAGTGGTGTTCTTCACGTAAATCCCTCATGGTCCGGGATCACTCACCTACGCTAGGTGAACATGAAGATCGCTTTCGTAGGCAAGGGTGGAAGCGGCAAGACCACGCTGTCGTCGCTGTTCATCCGCCATCTCGCCACCACCCACGCCCCCGTCGTCGCTGTCGACGCCGATATCAACCAGCATCTGGGTGTGGCGCTCGGACTCGACGAGGCGGAGGCCGCCGCACTGCCCGCGATGGGCGCCCATCTCCCGCTGATCAAGGACTACTTGCGCGGTACGAACCCCCGGATCGCCTCCGCCGAGACCATGATCAAGACCACCCCGCCGGGCGAGGGTTCGCGGCTGCTGCGGCTCGGTGAGGACAACCCCGTCTACCAGGCATGCGCCCGCACCCTGCCGCTCGACAACGGGTCGGTGCGGCTGATGGCGACCGGCCCCTTCACCGAATCCGACCTCGGTGTCGCCTGCTACCACTCCAAGGTCGGCGCGATCGAGCTCTGTCTGAACCATCTGGTCGACGGGCGCGGCGAGTTCATCGTCGTCGACATGACGGCGGGCAGCGACTCCTTCGCCTCCGGTCTCTTCACCCGCTTCGACATGACGTTCCTGGTGGCCGAGCCCACGCGTAAGGGCGTATCCGTCTACCGCCAGTACAAGGAGTACGCCCGCGACTTCGACGTGGCGCTCCGGGTGGTCGGCAACAAGGTGCAGGGCCCGGACGACCTGGACTTCCTCCGTGCGGAGGTGGGCGATGACCTGCTGGTCGCGTTCGGCCACTCCGACTGGGTCCGGGCGATGGAGAAGGGCCGTGCGCCCCGGTTCGAGGAGCTCGAGGAGACGAACCGCGAGGCGCTGCGGACACTACAGGGCGCGGTGGACGCCTCGTACGAGCGGCGCGACTGGCAGCGGTACACCCGCCAGATGGTGCACTTCCATCTGAAGAACGCACAGAGCTGGGGGAACGCGAAGACGGGCGCCGACCTCGCCGCCCAGGTCGACCCCGCCTTCGGGCTGCGGGAGTTCGCGCCGGAGGAGAGCTCGGCGGCTACTCCCGCTCCCGCTTAGCCGTCCGCGTGTGGTGCCCGGACGTCCGCTCATGCGCCGTTTCGCGAGCGGACGTCCGCCACGGCTCGGCTGCCAGGTAGCCCTTCCAGCCGCCCGGTGGCCGCGTCCCGACGTCCAGCACCCGCAGCTTCTCCAGGACGCGGGGGTTCTGCGCGTCCAGCCAGTCGGCCAGCTGCTTGAAGGAGACGCAGCGCACCCCCTGGCGCGGGCAGACCTTCTTGATGACGTCCTCCACGGCGCGCATATACGTTCCGCCGTTCCAGGACTCGAAGTGATTGCCGATGAACAGCGGCGCCCGGTTGCCCTCGTACGCCCGGTCGAAGGCGGCGAGCATGCCGTCGCGCATCGGACGGCCCCAGGTGGAGCGCTTGGGCCGCTTGCCCTTCTCCTTGCGCGGCTTGTTGGCGAGGAAGTTGTAGTCCATGGAGAGCGTCTCGAACGCGCGGCCCGGTACCGGGATCTGCTGGAGCGGGAAGTCCCAGATGCCGTGGATCTTGCGAGGCCAGATCTGAAGACCGCCGGGTGAGCTCGCGTCATAGCGCCAGCCCAGCTTCGCGGCCGCCCGGATCAGGTTCTTCCGCCCCTGGAGACAGGGGGCGCGACCGCCCACGAGCTCCTTGTCGTAGTCGAAGGGGAGCGGCTTCTCGTGCTCCAGACCCGCGTTGGTCCTCCAGTTCTCGACGAACGACTCGGCCTGCTGGATCTCGCTGATCCACTCCCGCGCCGACCAGGTGCCGACTCCGCGGCGGCGTCCGCAGAAGTGGCCGTTGAAGTGGGTGCCGATCTCATTGCCGTCCAGCCAGGCGCCGCGGAGCTGCCCCACCGTGGCCCTGATGCCCTCGACGTCGTTGAAGCCGATCGACGAGGCGCCGCGCCGATGCTCGGGCGGATCGTAGAGGTACCGCTTCTCCGCGGGCAGCAGATACACCCCGCTGAGGAAGTACGTCATCGTCGCGCCGTACTTCTTGCCGACCGCGCGGAAGTGGGAGAACAACTTCTGCTTGTCCTGGCCGGCGCCGTCCCAGGAGAAGACGACGAACTGCGGTGGCTTCTCGCCCGGTTCGAGCGGCTCGGCCTTCGGCTGATGGGGCTGGGGGCCGGTGTCGGAGGTCGATCCGTCGCCGATGAGCCGAATCACCTTCGGAGCCTTGTCCGGATGGATCGACGCCCCCGGCCCCTTCCGCGGGCTGTCCCTGTCGTGGCCCGAGCCCGCGGTTCCGCCCGGTCCATGGGTCTGGGGGGAGTCTTCCGAGCAGCCGACCGGCACGGAGAGCGCCACCGCCGCGGCCAGCAGTGCAGTGACGTTTCTTCTGGTCCATCCGCCTCCTCTGGCCCTCATATCGCCACCTCGTTCCTCGCGTCGCGCCCTGACCCGGGAGGCCCGCCGGATAGGAGCAAACCTCGCATGGAGGGAGAAAAAGACAGAGGATGACAAGGCGTTTTACATGACTATTCACCCTATAGACGGAATACCGGCTCACTCACCCCCAAAAGACTTCCCAGCGACTTTACTCGGCATTACGATTCATTTACCAACGCTTGGAAGTAAGTACCGCAGTACGCCGTGACCCACGGCCGCGCGCCTATCCGCGACCGAAGCCCCGGAGGAGACGGGAATGTTGAAGCTCTTGGACAGGGTCCACCGCGTCTCCCGCCTCGGACACGGAGATCTCTCCGCCTCGGCCGCCCTCTTCCGGTTCGCCGTTCCTCTCTCACTGGGCATCGCCTCCGTCTCGCTGGGCATCGCGTCGACCCGCGGTGCCTCGCTCCGGGCCGGACTCATGACCGCAGCCGTGGCCCTCGCGGTCGTCCTCCTCGCGGTGCTCCTCCGGCCCTCGGGCTCCCGGCATGCTTCAGCCCCCCGGCACCCCTCGCGCTCCGGGCACCCCTCGAGCTCCCGGCACCCCTCGAGCTCCGGGCGGCCTTCGGGCTCCGGGCGAGTGGCGCGCTCCGGACGAGCGGCGGCCGATGGACGGGCGGCGCGGCGGGTCGCGGAGGCGGACGACGCCCGGGCCTGCCGACCGTGGACACCGTGGCGCGATCACCACTGCACCCGCCCGGCCCCGGCCGCCGTGGGCGTCGGGGTGAGCGTCGCCACCGGCGGGGACGCGGGCGGTCAGCTGATCGGCGGGGTGAGCGCGTTCCAGCGCCATACGGCACCGCTGGTCCGAGAGGAGCTGGCCCGGCTGGCACGGGAGGGGCAGCGGCCCAGCCAGCTGTTCCTCACCTGCGCCGACTCCCGCCTGGTGACCAGCATGATCACCTCCAGTGGCCCCGGCGATCTGTTCACCGTGCGCAATGTCGGCAATCTGGTGCCACCACCGGGCACCGATGACTCCTGTGACTCGGTGGGGGCGGCGATCGAGTACGCGGTGGAGGTGCTGAAGATCAGTAGCATCACGGTGTGCGGCCACTCCGGATGCGGTGCGATGCAGGCGCTGCTCGACTCATCGGCGCCGGTCCGCACACCGCCCCGGCCCGGTGCGTCCCCCGGCACGGCCGAGCCATCCCACGCAGCCGAACCATCCGCCGGACCTAGGGCGCCCTCCGACGGGGCGCTCTCCGACGGACCCGGGGCGTCCTCCAACGGGGGCCGGACGCCGCTGGAGCGGTGGTTGCGCCACGGCAGACCAGCGCTGGCGCGGATGGAGCGGATCGGTCGGCTGGGGCGCGGCGAGGTCGCCCTTTCGAACCGGGCGATCGCCGACGACGCGGAGCGGCTGGCGCTGGTCAATGTGAGACAGCAGCTCGGCCATCTGATGGAGCACGGCTGTGTGGCACGACGGGTGGCGGAGGGTGGGCTGGCGCTGCACGGCATGTATTTCCACGTGGCGGAGGCCCAGGCGTATGTCCTGGACACGGGCACGGGGAGGTTTCTGCCCGTCCGCCCGGACCATGGCGCGCCGATGCCCGTCTGCCTCGCCACCACGGCGGCGCCCACCCGGCTTGGAAGCGGCCGTTCCGGCGTGGCGGAGCGGGGCAGCGACCCCGCCCAGGGCGCCCTGGAGCTGGGACGGTGACATACGCGACGACAGGTCTAAACCAATTTTCGGCGACAGCCCTTGTCAGGGTGTGCCGTTGGCTGATGAGCTATGGCCTGGGACACAACGGACACCCTGGGAATGGGAGATGTCGTGAGTAACGAGAGCCTGGCCAACCTTCTTCGGGAGGAGCGTCGCTTCGCGCCGCCCGCCGAGCTGACCGCGAACGCCAATGTCACGGCCGAGGCGTATGAGCGGGCGAAGGTGGACCGCCTGGGCTTCTGGGCCGAGCAGGCCCGTCGGCTGTCCTGGGCGACCCCGCCGACCGAGACACTCGACTGGTCGAACCCGCCCTTCGCGAAGTGGTTCGCCGACGGCAAGCTCAATGTGGCGTACAACTGCGTCGACCGGCACGTCGAGAACGGCCTGGGCGACCGGGTGGCGCTCCACTTCGAGGGCGAGCCCGGTGACACCCGCTCCCTCACCTACGCCGAGCTACAGCGGGAGGTCTCCCAGGCGGCCCACGCACTCACCGAGTTGGGGGTCCAGGCGGGCGACCGGGTCGCCATCTATATGCCGATGATCACGGAGACCGTGGTCGCGATGCTGGCCTGCGCCCGCATCGGCGCCCCGCATTCGGTGGTCTTCGGCGGCTTCTCGGCCGACGCTCTCGCCACCCGTATCCAGGACGCCGACGCCCGGGTCGTCATCACCGCCGACGGCGGCTACCGCCGTGGCAAGCCGTCCGCGCTCAAGCCCGCCGTCGACGAGGCGCTCACCCGGCCCGGCACCGAGAACGTGCGCAGTGTGCTGGTCGTCCGCCGCACCGGCCAGGAGGTGGACTGGAGCGAGGGCCGCGACGTCTGGTGGCACGAGATCGTGGAGCGCCAGCCGGAGCAGCACACCCCCGAGCCGTTCGACGCCGAGCACCCGCTGTTCATCCTCTACACCTCGGGCACGACCGGTAAGCCGAAGGGCATCCTGCACACCTCCGGCGGCTACCTCACCCAGGTCTCGTACACCCACCACGCCGTCTTCGACCTCAAGCCGGAGACGGATGTCTTCTGGTGCACGGCGGACGTCGGCTGGGTCACCGGCCACTCGTACATCGTCTACGGACCGCTCTCCAACGGCGCCACCGAGGTGCTCTACGAGGGCACCCCGGACACCCCGCACCAGGGCCGCTGGTGGGAGATCGTCCAGAAGTACGGGGTCACCATCCTGTACACCGCTCCGACCGCGATCCGCGCCTGCATGAAGTGGGGCGACGACATCCCGGCCAAGTTCGACCTCTCCTCGCTGCGGATCCTCGGCTCGGTCGGCGAGCCCATCAACCCCGAGGCGTGGGTCTGGTACCGCAAGCACATCGGCGCGGACACCACTCCCGTCGTCGACACCTGGTGGCAGACAGAGACCGGCGGCATCATGATCAGCCCGCTGCCGGGCGTCACCGCCACCAAGCCCGGTTCGGCCCAGGTCGCGCTGCCGGGCATCGCCGCCACCGTCGTGGACGACGAGGCCAATGAGGTGCCGAACGGCCATGGCGGCTATCTGGTGCTCACCGAGCCGTGGCCGTCCATGCTCCGCACCATCTGGGGCGACGACCAGCGCTACCTGGACACCTACTGGTCCCGCTTCGACAAGCGCTACTTCGCGGGCGACGGCGCCAAGAAGGACGACGACGGTGACGTCTGGCTGCTCGGCCGGGTCGACGATGTGATGCTGGTCTCCGGCCACAACATCTCCACGACCGAGGTCGAGTCGGCGCTCGTCTCGCACCTCAAGGTCGCCGAGGCGGCGGTCGTCGGCGCCACCGACCCGCAGACCACCCAGGCCATCTGCGCGTTCGTCATCCTGCGCGGCGGCGCGGCCGAGGACGAGGGCCTGGTCGAGGAGTTGCGGGCGCATGTGGCCAAGCAGCTCGGCCCGATCGCCAAGCCCAAGAAGATCCTGCCGGTGGCCGAGCTGCCCAAGACCCGCTCCGGCAAGATCATGCGCCGTCTGCTGCGCGATGTCGCCGAGAACCGGGCGCTGGGCGATGTCACCACGCTCACCGACTCCTCCGTCATGGAGCTGATCCAGAGCAAGCTGCCCTCCGCCCCCAGCGAGGACTGACCCCGCCACCGGGGTCAGCAGTACGTACCGCACGACATACGAGGGGCGCTCCCGCTTGGCGGGGGCGCCCCTCACGCTGGGCCGACTGCCGCAGGTGGCGGTCACGGGCGCCGGGCGGCCGTCGCAGGTGGCTGCCGCAGGTGGCTGTCGCGTAAAAATTGCGACAAGATGATGGACAGGAGCGCCGGGAAGTCTGGTCGGCATACGCCATACGTGTATCCGCACCTCGACCCACCCAGGAGGCCCGCCCGTGGCCGCGCCCACCAGCCGTAAGTTCCTAGGACGCCTGTCGCTGCCCGAGCGGACGTTCGTCGTCGACGCGCTGCGCACCGAGACCGTCGGCGGTGTGATCCTCCTGGTGGCCGCCATCGCGGCGCTGATCCTCGCCAACACCCCGCTCAGCGGCGTCTACGGCGACATCAGGGACTTCTCCTTCGGCCCCCAGGCGCTGCATCTGCGTCTCTCGGTCGCCTCCTGGGCCACCGACGGCCTGCTGACGATCTTCTTCTTCGTCGCCGGTATCGAGCTCAAGCGCGAGCTGGTCGCCGGCGAGCTTCGCGACCCCAAGGCCGCCGCGCTGCCCGTGATCGCCGCCGTCTGCGGCATGGCCGTGCCCGCGCTCGTCTATGTCATCGTCAGCGCGAGCGGCGGTGGCGGCCTCAAGGGCTGGGCCGTGCCGACCGCCACCGACATCGCCTTCGCGCTCGCCGTCCTCGCCGTGATCGGCACCGCGCTGCCCGCCGCGCTGCGCGCCTTCCTGCTCACCCTCGCGGTCGTCGACGACCTCGGCGCGATCATCATCATCGCGATCTTCTTCACCCAGCACATCAACTTCATCGCCCTGATCCTGTCGGTCGCCGCGCTCGCCCTCTTCTGGCTGCTGCACCGCAAGGGCGTCCGGACGGCCTGGATATATGTCCCGCTCGCCGTGGTGATCTGGGCGCTGATGCACGCCAGTGGTGTGCATGCCACCATCGCCGGCGTCGCGATGGGCCTGATGCTGCGCTGCACCGTACGGGAGGGTGAGGAGCGCTCCCCCGCCGAGCGCGTGGAGCACCGGGTGCGCCCGGTGTCGGCGGGGGTGGCGGTGCCGCTGTTCGCGCTGTTCGCGGCCGGGGTGCCGCTCTCCGGCGGCGCCGTGGCGGATGTCTTCACCCGCCCGGAGACGCTAGGCGTCGTCCTCGGTCTCGTCGTGGGCAAGGCGGTCGGCGTCTTCGGCGGCTCCTGGTGCGCCGCCCGCTTCACCAGGGCCGAGCTGAACGAGGACCTGGCCTGGGCCGATGTCTTCGCCGTGGCCGCCCTCGCCGGAATCGGCTTCACCGTCTCCCTCCTCATCGACGAACTCGCCTTCTCCGGCGATCCCACACTCGCCGAGGAGGTCAAGGCGGCGGTCCTCATCGGCTCGCTGACCGCCGCCCTGTTCGCCGGGATCCTCCTCAAGCTGCGCAACACCAAGTACCAGCGGCTGTGTCAGGAGGAGGAGCGGGACGAGGACATGGACGGCATCCCGGACGTCTATGAGCTCGACAGCCCCGCGTACCACCTGCGGATGGCCGCCATTCACGAGGCAAAGGCCGCCGAGCACCGGCGGCTTGCCGAAGTGGCTGCCACGAACGACTCCGGCGACGATGGTCCGGCATGATCTGAGAGGCTTGACACCCGCAGAAATGCGCAGAAGACGTAGCAAGCACTGCGGAAGACAGAGCGAACACTGACGGCGTAACAAGCACGCACGACACACGAAGCACTGACGGCGCAGCACGAGCGCAAGACGCACAAGACACGAGCGGTAAGACGCACAAGAGCAGAGGGAGATGGCGATGAGCGCAGCCGACGACGGCGGCAACCGCAGCCTCGGCCAGCTGGTGGCGACGGCGACCACCGAGCTGTCGGCGCTGGTGCACGACGAGATCGCGCTGGCCAAGGCCGAGCTCCGGGTGGGGGCCAAGAAGGCCGCGGTCGGCAGCGGCGCGGGGATGGCGGCCGGGGTGCTGCTGCTGTTCTCGCTGCCGGTGCTGAGTTTCGCCCTCGCCTACGGAATGCGCTCGTGGACCGGCCTCGGCCTCGCCTGGTGCTTCCTGATCGTGGGCGGGATCTACTGGCTGTTCGCCGGGATCCTGGGTCTGCTGGCGCTGCTGAAGTTCAAGAAGGTCAAGGCCCCGAAGCGGTCGATCTCCTCGTCCAAGGAGACGGCAGCCGTACTGGGGAGCGTCAAGCCGCATCCGCGTGCCGGGAGCAATGGCGGACGCCCCGCGCGGGATGTGACACGCTCGTCGGCATGACCGCCCCTGATACCTCCGCGTCGGTCGTACGGCTCGACGGCCCCTGGACCCACCGGGATGTCGCGGCCAACGGCGCGCGCTTCCACATCGCCGAGCAGGGTGACGGCCCGCTGGTGCTGCTGCTGCACGGCTTCCCGCAGTTCTGGTGGACCTGGCGGCACCAGTTGCCCGCGCTCGCCGACGCCGGCTACCGCGCGGTCGCGATGGATCTGCGCGGGGTGGGCGGCAGCGACCGTACGCCGCGGGGTTACGACCCGGCCAACCTCGCCCTCGACATCACCGGTGTGATCCGCTCGCTGGGCGAGCCGGACGCCGCGCTCGTCGGCCATGACCTGGGCGGATACCTGGCGTGGACGGCCGCCGTGATGCGACCGAAGCTGGTGCGGCGGCTCGCGGTGGCCTCGATGCCGCACCCCCGCCGCTGGCGCTCGGCGATGGTCGCGGACGTCAAGCAGAGCGCCGCCGGTTCCCATATCTGGGGCTTCCAGCGGCCCTGGCTGCCCGAGCGCCAGTTGGTCGCGGACGACGCGGCGGCCGTGGGGCGGCTGCTCCGGGACTGGTCCGGACCGCGGCTGCCCGAGGACGAGGCGGTGGAGGTCTACCGGCGGGCGATGTGCATCCCCTCGACCGCGCACTGCTCGATCGAGCCGTACCGCTGGATGGTGCGGTCGCTGGCACGGCCGGACGGCTTCCAGTTCAACCGGCGGATGAAGCGGCCGGTGCGGGTGCCGACCCTGCATCTGCACGGGTCACTCGACCCGGTGATGCGCACCCGCAGCGCGGCGGGCTCCGGGGAGTATGTCGAGGCCCCCTACCGCTGGCGGCTCTTCGACGGGCTCGGCCACTTCCCGCACGAGGAGGACCCCCGGGCCTTCACCACCGAGCTGATCAACTGGCTGAAGGACCCCGAACCCGACCGCTGAGCGTCATCGGACGTACGCATTCCGACCACGTCCGCACGGGCGAGCGAACATCTGTTTTTCGAACAGCCAATTGCCTGGAGCATAGGCCAATTGCCGCAGCCAGCGGCGATTACGGACCTTGGGTCAGGGGCACACACCGAGGTATGGGCTGGACGCACGACTACCGTGACGCACCAAACAGCCGCGGCCCCGAGGCCGCCGCTACTGCCAATGCCGCGCTGAGTGTTTCCGAGCGGGGCGGCTCCGGGCCTACCCAAGGCCATGACCCGAACATCGGGATTCCCCGCATCATCCGCCGCCGGGCCCGGTGGGTCTCGGCGCGACTGCGCCATCCACGCAGCCGCTAGCAGTATCCCGGGCGCGGCCCGGGGCCACAGCGACACCGGAAACTAGAGGGCACACCCCTGGCTGTCCACCGGCTGGTCGGCCGTGCGCCCCTTCTGGATGTCCTCGCTCACCTCGTCCGCCGTCAGCGCGTATCCGGTGTTGGCGTCGTCGAGGGACTTGGCGAAAACCACGCCGTACACCCGCCCCTGCGGGGTGAGCAGCGGACCGCCGGAGTTGCCCTGCCGCACCGTCGCGTACAGCGAGTACACATCGCGGTGCACGGTGGAGCGGCGGTAGATGTCGGGGCCATTGGCCTCGATACGGCCGCGGACCCGGGCCGCGCGCACATCGAAGGCGCCGTTCTCCGGGAAACCGGCGACGATCGCGCCATCACCACTGCGCGCGTCGTCCTGCGCGAACTGTAGCGCCGGGGCCTGTAGCGAGGGCACATCGAGGACCGCGATATCGCGCTTCCAGTCGTAGAGCACGACCTTGGCGTCGTAGAGCCGGCCCTCGCCGCCTATCTGCACGGTCGGGTCGCTGACGCCGCCGACCACGTGGGCGTTGGTCATGACCCGGTTCGGGGCGAACACGAAGCCGCTGCCCTCGAGGACCTTGCCGCAGCTGGGAGCGGTGCCGACGACCTTGACGATGCTCTCCTGCGCCCTCGTGGCCACCGGGGACCGGGCGAGCGCGGGGTCGGGCTGCGGCACCGAGGTGATCGGCTCGTTGGCGAAGGGCGAGAAGACCTGCGGGAAGCCGTTCTGCGCGAGAACGGACGAGAAGTCGGTGAACCAGGTGTTCGCCTCTTCGGGAACGACGCGGGAGACCCCGAGCAGCACCTTGGAGTCACGGACCTCCCTGCCCAGCGTGGGCAGCGAGGTCTGGGCCACCAGGGAGCCGATCAGCCAGGCCACCAGCAGCATCGCCAGGACGTTCACCAGCGCGCCGCCGGTCGCGTCCAGGGCGCGCGCCGGTGACCAGGTGATGTACCGCCGCAGCTTGTTCCCCAGGTGGGTGGTGGCCGCCTGGCCGACCGAGGCGCACACGATCACCAGGACGATCGCCACCACGGCGCCGACGGTGCCGGGGGATGCCTTGTCGTCGGTGGTGCCGTCCCATATGAGGGGCAGCAGATAGATCGCGATCAACCCACCTCCGATGAACCCCGTCACCGACAGCACGCCGACGACGAAACCCTGGCGGTAGCCGACGATCGCGAACCACACGGCGGCGAGAAGCAACAGGATGTCCAGCACATTCACCGGAACACCGTCTCACGCGCGCCAGTCGAGTGGGACGCGCTTGGCCCGGTCCCACGGTCGCTCCCACCCCGCGTAATGCAGGATGCGATCGATCACTCCGGCGGTGAAACCCCAGACCAGAGCGGATCCCACCAGGAAGGCGGGCCCTCGGTGGCCGCTGGGGTGGACGGTGGTGGCCCGGTTCGCCGGGTCCGTGAGATCCGCCACGGGAACCGTGAAGACCCGGGCCGTCTCGGCGGGGTCCACCGGGCCGACCGGGGTGGGCCGGCGCCACCAGCCCAGCACCGGGGTGACGACGAAGCCGCTCACCGGGATGTAGAGCCGCGGCAGCACCGCGAAGACCTGGACCCCCGAGGGATCGAGCCCGGTCTCCTCCTCGGCCTCGCGCAGCGCCGCGCGCAGCGGGCCCTCCTCCTCCGGATCGCCGTCCTCCGGGTCGAGGGCACCGCCGGGGAAGGAGGGCTGGCCGGCGTGCGAGCGCAGCGAGCCGGAGCGCTCCATGAGCAGCAGCTCCGGGCCGCCGGGGCCCTCACCGAAGAGCACCAGCACGGCGGAGGGACGGCCTCCGCCCTGCGCGGGTGGCAGAAACCGGCTCAGCTGGCGCGGCTCGATCGTCTCGGCCAGCCGGGCCACCGGGAGCAGCCACTCCGGCAGCCCCTGGGCGCTGACCTCCACATCCCCGTAGGTGCTCGTCACTCGGCGGCTCCCAGGGGGGCGGCGGGACGGCCGGGGTAGTCCGACGGCGGGCGCAGGCGCTGGCCCGGCTGGCCGCCCATCTCGTACTTCAGCAGCTTCTTCGCCTTGTCCGGGTCGGTCTCGCCCTCCCCGTACGCCGGGCAGAGCGGGGCGATCGGGCAGGCGCCGCACGCGGGCTTGCGGGCGTGGCAGACGCGGCGGCCGTGGAAGATGATGCGGTGCGAGAGCATCGTCCACTCGCTCTTGGGGAAGAGCGCGGCGATCTCGGCCTCGACCTTCTCGGGGTCCTCCTGGGCGGTCCACTTCCAGCGCCGCACCAGCCGCCCGAAGTGGGTGTCCACGGTCAGGCCCGGCACCCCGAAGGCGTTGCCGAGCACCACATTGGCCGTCTTACGGCCGACACCCGGCAGGGTGACCAGGTCCTGGAGCCGGCCCGGGACCTCGCCGCCGAAGCGGTCCCGGAGGGCGGCGGACAGGCCGAGCAGCGATTTGGCCTTGGCACGGAAGAAGCCGGTGGGCCGGATCAGCTGCTCCAGGGCCTCCGGGTCGGCGGCGGCCATGTCCTCGGGCGTCGGATACGCGGCGAAGAGCGCGGGGGTGGTCTGGTTGACCCGCAGATCGGTCGTCTGGGCCGAGAGGACCGTGGCCACCAGCAGCTGGAACGAGTTCTCGAAGTCCAGCTCGGGATGGGCGTACGGATACACCTCGGCGAGCTCGCGGTTGATGCGCCGGGCGCGGCGGACGAGGGCAAGCCGGGACTCGGGACGGGCGCTCTTCGAGCCCTTGACCGATTTATGTGATTTCGAGGCTTCTGTCGAGTCAGCTGATTCTTGTTCGCCCACAGCGGAATTACGAGGTGCGGTCACCCGTCCGGCCCCCTTGCCCTGTGCTCTCACCGGCCTATTGGACACCCGGCCAGCCTAAGCCCACCCACTGACATCCGGCCCGGCCACCGCGAAGAGGCCCCCAATCGGACCCCTGCCGCACAGCTCGGCAGGCCAGTGCGTCAAACTTGTGATTGATCGCACTGTTTTACCGTCCGGCATCATGGGGACGTCGGTCCCCTGTGCATGTCGACAAGGAGAGACTCGTGGACGACGTTCTGCGGCGCGCCCCGCTCTTCGCGGCGCTCGATGACGAGCAGGCCGCTGAGCTGCGCGCCTCCATGGGAGAGGTCACCCTCGCGCGGGGTGACGCGCTCTTCCACGAAGGGGACCCCGGCGATCGCCTGTACGTGGTCACCGAGGGCAAGGTGAAGCTCCACCGCACCTCTCCCGACGGCCGCGAGAACATGCTGGCCGTGCTCGGCCCCGGCGAGCTGATCGGCGAACTGTCGCTCTTCGACCCGGGCCCGCGCACCGCCACCGCCACCGCCCTCACCGAGGTCAAGCTGCTCGGCCTCGGCCACGGCGATCTCCAGCCGTGGCTGAACGCCCGGCCCGAGGTCGCCTCCGCGCTGCTGCGCGCGGTCGCCCGGCGCCTGCGCAAGACCAACGACCAGATGTCCGACCTGGTCTTCTCCGATGTTCCGGGCCGGGTCGCCAGGGCCCTGCTGGACCTGTCGCGCCGCTTCGGCGTGCAGTCGGAGGAAGGCATCCACGTCGTCCACGACCTGACCCAGGAGGAGCTGGCCCAGCTGGTCGGCGCCTCCCGCGAGACCGTCAACAAGGCGCTCGCCGACTTCGCGGGCCGCGGCTGGCTGCGGCTGGAGGCGCGCGCGGTGATCCTGCTGGACGTCGAGCGGCTGGCCAAGCGCTCCCGCTGACGCCGGACGGAACACGAAGACCGACCGTAAGGGGCCCGCCGGATTCCGGCGGGCCCCTTACGGCGCTCATGAAATGGCCCAACCCTCAGCGGTCAGATCAGCCCGTGCTCACGCAGATAGTCCAGCTGGGCCCGGACCGACAGCTCCGCCGCCGGCCACAGGGAGCGGTCCACGTCCGCGTACACACGGGCCACGACCTCCGAAGGCGTCCGGTAGCCGTCCTCGACCGCCGTCTCCACCTGTGCGAGCCGGTTGGCGCGATGCGCGAGGTAGTACTCCACGGCGCCCCGGGCGTCGTTCAGCACCGGCCCGTGGCCCGGCAGCACGGTGTCCACCCCGTCGTCCACCGTCAGCGAGCGCAGCCGCCGCAGCGAGTCCAGATAGTCGCCGAGCCGCCCGTCCGGATGCGCGACGACGGTCGTTCCCCGCCCGAGCACCGTGTCGCCCGTAAGGATCGCGCCATCGGCCGGAAGGTGGAAGGACAGCGAGTCGGCGGTGTGGCCGGGCGTGGGCACCACCCGCAGCTCCAGGCCGCCGGTGGTTATGACGTCCCCCAGCTCCAGCCCCTCGTCCCCCAGCCGCAGCGCCGGATCCAGCGCCCTTACGGACGTCCGCGTCAGCTCCGCGAAGCGCGCCGCGCCCTCCGCGTGGTCCGGGTGGCCATGGGTGAGCAGCGTCTGCGCCACCCGCCGGCCCGCCCGCTCGGCGGTGGCGATGACCTCCTCGAGGTGGGCGTCGTCCAGCGGCCCGGGGTCGATGACGACGGCGAGGTCGGAGTCGGGCTCGGCGACGATCCAGGTGTTGGTGCCGTCCAGGGTCATGGGCGAGGCGTTCGGCGCCAGGACGCAGACGGCCCGGTCGGTGGCCGGGCCGCCGATGGTGCCCCCGCGCGGCTGGCCGGGCAGAGCGGATGCGTACGTCATGCGGAAGGTCCCCCCGTGGCTCCCGGGATGTGCTTGGTGAACTCCTCATGGCCCGGCCAGCTCAGCACCAGCTCCCCGTTCTCCACCCGCGCCCGGGCCAGGACCGGCGTCAGATCCCGGTCCGTCGCGGCGGCCAGCGCGTCGGCGACCGAGCCGTAGTCCGCGAGCTGGCGCAGCGTCGCGATCGTGGGCGGCATCATCAGCAGCTCGCCCCGGTCGTAGCCGTCGGCCGCGTCACCCGGGCGGATCCAGACGGTCCGGTCCGCCTCCGTGGAGGCGTTACGGGTGCGCTGCCCCCGCGGCAGCGCAGCCACGAAGAACCAGGTGTCGTAGCGGCGCGGTTCGAACTCCGGGGTGATCCAGCGCGCCCAGCAGTTCAGCAGGTCCGAGCGGAGTACGAGCCCCCGGCGGTCCAGGAACTCCGCGAAGGACAGGTCCCGGGCGACCAGCGCCGCGCGGTCCGCCTCCCAGTCGTCCCCCGTCGTGTCCGCGACCACGGTGTGCGGCGTCGGGCCCGCGAGCAGCACCCCCGCCTCCTCGAAGGTCTCGCGGACCGCCGCGCACACGATGGCCTGCGCCTGCGTGCCCTCGCCCGGGTCCAGGCCCAGCCGCCGCGCCCACTGTGCCCGCGAGGGGCCGGCCCAGGTGACCATCCGCTCGTCGCGCGGGTCCACGGAGCCGCCCGGATAGGCGTACGCGCCTCCGGCGAAGGCCATGGAGGCGCGTCTGCGCAGCATGTAGACGGCGGGGCCGACGGCCCCTCCCGCCGGGTCCGGCAGGCCCTCTGGGGGCGTTTCAGCGCCTTCCGCGGCCGCCGCGGGCTGCGGCGCCCCGGCGGACTCCCGCGCCGCGCCGGGCCGCCCCGCCGCGCCGAACTCGTCCGGTGTGTGCTCCCCGTCCCCGCCCTGTGTGTCCTGTGCGTCCCGTGGTGCGTCCTGCCCGGCCGTTCCGCACGGTCCGTCCCGCAACAGCAGGACGGTGGCGGCCCGGCGCGGTGTCACCGGTGTGAGCTCACCGGCCGACAGGAGCCGGATCCGCTCTGGCCACTCGGGTGGATACCACTGGCCATTCGTAGTGGACATGGCCGGATGCTATGCGCTTACGGGCTGATGTTCGAGTGGCCCTCGCGGCGCCACGCCGGGGCGGGTCCGCGCACCGGCCGTCACAACCGGTCCGCGTCCACGTATGTCTGCCCGTGCGCCCACCGGTGTCTTCCCGTGCGCCCACCGGCCCGCCGACGGGACCACCCGTGGGGCCGCCCATGGGGCCCGCCCCATGGGACCGCTCGCCGGTCCGCGACTCCGGCGTCCGCTAGTCCGCCACCTCGACCTGGATCTCGACCTCGACCGGCGCGTCCAGGGGCAGCACCGCCACGCCCACCGCGCTGCGCGCGTGCACGCCCGCGTCGCCCAGGGCCTCGCCCAGCAGCTCGCTCGCGCCGTTGATGACACCCGGCTGGCCGGTGAAGTCCGGCGCGGAGGCGACGAAGCCGACCACCTTGACGACCCGCACGATCCGGTCGAGGTCGCCGACGACCGACTTCACGGCGGCCAGCGCGTTCAGCGCACAGGTGCGCGCCAGGTCCTTGGCCTCCTCGGGGGTGACCTCCGCGCCGACCTTGCCGGTCACGCCCAGCTTCCCCTCGACCAGCGGCAGCTGACCCGAGGTGTAGACGTACGGGCCGGTGCGGAGCGCGGGCACATAGGAGGCCAGGGGCGCCGCGACCGCGGGCAGCGTCAGGCCGAGCCCGGCGAGCCTGCCCTCGACCGTGCCGCCCGCCATCAGCCCTTCTCCCGCTTCAGGTAGGCCACCAGCTGCTCCGGGTTCGGGCCGGGGACCACCTGGACCAGCTCCCAGCCGTCCTCGCCCCAGGTGTCCAGAATCTGCTTCGTGGCGTGCACGAGCAGCGGTACGGTCGCGTATTCCCACTTGGTCATGGGGCCGACTGTAATGCCTCTCCGCCGGGCCCTGGTGCGTAGGGCGAGGGGGGACTGGTTAGGCTCCCCACTGTGAGCAGGCTCCATGTCGTCAGTGGCAAGGGCGGAACCGGCAAGACCACGGTCGCCGCCGCACTCGCGCTGGCCCTAGCGGCCGATGGCAGGCGCACCCTGCTGGTGGAGGTCGAGGGCCGCCAGGGCATCGCGCAGCTCTTCGAGACGGAGCCGCTGCCCTACGAGGAGCGGAAGATCGCCACCGCGCCGGGCGGCGGGGAGGTGCACGCCCTGGCGATCGATCCGGAGTTCGCACTCCTGGACTACCTCCACATGTTCTACAAGCTGGGCTCGGCCGGACGCGCCCTCAAGAAGCTCGGCGCGATCGACTTCGCGACCACCATCGCCCCGGGGCTGCGGGACGTCCTGCTGACCGGCAAGGCGTGCGAGGCGGTGCGCCGTAAGGGCAAGGACGGGGGCTTCGTCTACGACTCCGTGGTCATGGACGCGCCGCCCACCGGCCGCATCACCCGCTTCCTGAACGTCAACCACGAGGTGGCCGGGCTGGCCAGGACCGGCCCGATACACAATCAGGCCCAGGCCGTGATGCGCGTCCTGAAGTCCCCCCAGACCGCGGTCCACATGGTGACCCTGCTGGAGGAGATGCCGGTCCAGGAGACCGCGGACGGCATCGCCGAGCTGCGCGCCGACGGCCTTCCGACGGGCGGGGTCATCATCAACATGGTCCGGCCCGCGATCCTCGACCACGAGGCCGTCGAGGTGGCCGCCAACGGGCAGCGCGCGGCCGTCGCCAAGGCGCTCTCCCAGGCGGGCCTGGGCGGCGCGCGCCGTGGCGGCATGGCCGAGCGGCTGGTCGACCCGCTGCTGGAGCAGGCCCGCGAGCACGCCGAGCGGGTGGCACTGGAACGGGCGCAGCGCGCCGAGCTGACCGGGCTGGGTCTGCCGCTGCACGAGTTGGAGCTGCTCACGGACGGCATCGACCTGGCCGGGCTGTACCGGCTCGCGGCGGATCTGCGCAAGCAGTGGCCGGCGTGAGCGGCGCCCGCCGTAAGGGCGCCACGGACGACGAGTCGTACGCAGGAGGCGGCATGAGCATGGACGTGGCACCCCGGCTGGACATCGACGTCCTGCTGGACGATCCGCAGACCCGCATCGTGGTGTGCTGCGGCTCCGGTGGCGTCGGTAAGACCACCACCGCCGCCGCCCTGGGCGTACGGGCCGCCGAGCGCGGCCGTAAGGTCGTCGTCCTCACCATCGACCCGGCCCGCCGGCTCGCGCAGTCCATGGGCATCGACGCGCTGGACAACATCCCGCGCCGGGTGGAGGGCATCGGCGGCGGGAACGGCGGCGAGCTGCACGCCATGATGCTCGACATGAAGCGGACGTTCGACGAGTTCGTGGAGGCGCACGCCGACCCCGAGCGTGCCCGGGCGATCCTCGCGAACCCCTTCTACCAGTCGCTCTCGGCCGGTTTCGCGGGCACGCAGGAGTACATGGCCATGGAGAAGCTCGGCCAGCTCCGGGCCCGCGACGAATGGGACCTGATCGTCGTCGACACCCCGCCCAGCCGATCGGCGCTGGACTTCCTGGACGCGCCGAAACGTCTCGGCTCCTTCCTGGACGGGAAGTTCATCAAGGTCCTGATGGCCCCGGCCAAGGTGGGTGGCAAGGCCGGGATGAAGTTCCTGAACGTGGGCGTCTCGATGATGACGGGCACGGTCAGCAAGGTGCTCGGCGGGCAGCTGATGCGCGACGTCCAGACGTTTGCTGCCGCGATGGACACCATGTTCGGCGGATTCCGTACTCGCGCGGAGGCCACCTACCGGCTCCTACAGGCTCCGGGTACGGCCTTCCTCGTGGTGGCCGCGCCCGAGCGGGACGCCCTTCGGGAGGCCGCGTACTTCGTGGAACGGCTGGCCGCGGACCAGATGCCGCTGGCCGGACTGGTGCTGAACCGGGTGCACGGCAGCGGTGCCGAACAACTGTCGGCGGAACGTGCGTTGGCCGCGGCGGAGATCCTGACCCTGGCGGGCGATCCCGTGGATCCGGACGATGCGCTCGCGAACGCCGCGGAGGGAAGCGATCCGGCCAAGAACGGCGGCGAGGCAGAAAATCTTGCCGAGGGCGGATTTGTCGATCCCCCCTCAGGGAATGCTCAAGCGCGGAACCCCTCGGCAGCGGACCCCGACGTCTCCCCCACGTCGGCGGACTCGTCGGCGGAGCGGCTCGCCGCGGGACTGCTTCGGCTGCACGCGGAGCGTATGCAGGTGCTCGGACGCGAGCAGCGCACACACGACCGCTTCACAGCGCTCCACCCCGAGGTTCCGGTGGCCCAAGTGGCCGCACTCCCTGGCGACGTACACGACTTGGCAGGGCTGCGGGCGATCGGTGAACGCCTCGCGGTCCCGCCGGAGCGGACCAATCGCGTGGCGGGCTGAGTCGGTGCCCGCCGGGCGGTCGGCCGCCCGCGCATGGATGGAGACGCACGACACCACGACAGAGAGCACGCAAAGCGAACAGCGGCGGCGATGATGGACCGCATGGCGCGCGGGCGCCCGCAGCCGGGCATCGGGCTTAGGGCCTCGGGCTTGCCTCAGGTTCCGGCGAACGCGTCCGCCCGGCGGCGGCCCTACGGCACGCACAGGCAGACCCACGCCCCAGACGCGGGTAGGCCACAGTCACCGGCGGCCGACAGTCACCGGTGGCCGAGGGCGTAACCGGTAGCCGAAAGCGGGGCACCAGTGGCCCAGGCGGCGGGCCAACCCCCGGCTGGCGGGGACCTGTTAGCCATGTCACACCGGGCCATGCCGCACCAGGCACGCCACAGGAGGCATGCCGCAAGGAGGCCAGGTCACCCCGAGGCCGTGTCATACGCGCCCCCATAGCCCCACGGCCGACCGCGGCTCTGGCCGCGGTCGTGCTCGGAGGCGTGCGCGTACCCGTACCCGCCCCTGACGAGGCGCGCCCGTACTCGCACCCCCACTCGTGCCGAGACGAGAGGTGGGTGAGGTGATGATGAGGCGAGACGTTCACACCGGCAGGCATCAGCGCAGGTCAACCAAGGTCAACCCAGCGACCGTCAATCCAGCAGGCCGTCAGCCCGGCAGGCCGTCAACCCAGCAGGCCGTCAGCCGACCACCGGTGGACCGCCGTCCGGTCTATCCGACCGCGGCGAAGCGCTCGTAGTCCTCGTCGTCGAAGGGCAGAATCCCCGCGCTGCGCTCGTACTCGATGCGCGCGGTCTCCAGGAGCCTGCGCCAGGAGGTCACCGTCGGTCGGCGGCGCAGCAGTGCTCGCCGCTCGCGCTCGGTCATCCCTCCCCACACACCGAACTCCACGCGGTTGTCCAAGGCATCCGCAAGGCACTCGGTGCGCACCGGGCATCCGGTGCAGACCGCTTTGGCCCTGTTCTGTGCCGCGCCCTGGACGAACAGTTCATCTGGATCAGTAGTGCGGCAGGCGGCCTGCGCACTCCAGTCGGTTACCCAGCCCATGCTGGCGCCGTCCTCTCCCGAATCGGAGCTCCCCCACGGCGACAAACGGCATATTCACCGTCGCCAGTTGAGGACGTTACGGAAGCGAGACACAGCGCAACACCCCCTGCGGGCCCAATCTTGGATGGTCCGAACGGACTATGGGTACGCGGCAGATCACCCAACGGAGTGAGCTGGTGACATTTGCGATTACTAGTGCAAACCAGGGCAGTTCACGCACCGAACAGCGGGCAGCTCAGGACAGGGGCCGCAATCCGGGCAGGTCTCATCACTCACTTGAGTGAGGGTGGGGGTGTGGCTCAGCCACACAGCTGTGACTGGCGTGAAACAGCTTATGCGAATGCCCGGTCCCCTGTCCGGCGATTCGAGACGTAGGCTGCGTCCTATGGGAAACACGCGCTCGAGCGGGGGGCTGTCCACCGCTCAACAGGCCGCCAAGTTCCTCGGCGTCAGCGCGCTGGCCGGTGCCGTGATGGCCGGGCTCGCGCTTCCCGCCGTCGGGGCGCTCGGCCTGGCGGCCAAGGGAACGGTCGAGGAGTTCGACGGAATTCCGGCCAATCTCAAGACACCGCCGCTCAGCCAGCGGACCACGATCCTGGACGCCAAGGGCGGGGAGATCGCGAAGGTCTACTCCCGCGACCGGACGATCGTGAAGCTGAACGACATCTCCCCGTACATGCGGCAGGCGATCGTCGCGATCGAGGACGCCCGCTTCTACGAGCACGGGGCGATCGACCTCAAGGGCGTGCTCCGCGCGGTCAACAGCAACGCGCAGGACGGCGGGGTCTCCCAGGGCGCCTCCACCCTGACCCAGCAGTATGTGAAGAACGTGTTCGTCGAGGAGGCGGGCGACGACAAGGAGAAGGTCGCCCAGGCCACCCGGCAGTCCATAGGCCGCAAGATCAAGGAACTGAAGTACGCGATCAAGGTCGAGAAGGAACTGGGCAAGAAGCGGATCCTCGAGAACTACCTGAACATCACCTTCTTCGGGCAGCAGGCGTACGGCATCGAGGCGGCCTCCCAGCGCTACTTCAGCAAGTCCGCCAAGGATCTGAAGCTGGAGCAGGCGGCGCTGCTGGCCGGTCTCGTCCAGTCGCCCAGCCGCTACGACCCGATCAACGCCCCGAAGTCCGCCAAGGCGCGCCGCGACACCGTTCTGCGGCGCATGGCCGAGGTGAAGGACATCACTCCGGCGCAGGCCGCCGCGGCGCAGAAGAAGCCGCTCGGGCTCAAGGTCAGCATGCCCAGGAGCGGCTGCATCACAGCCGTCAAGGGCGCCGGGTTTTTCTGTGACTACGTCCGCGAGACCCTGCTGAACGACCCGACCTTCGGCAAGACGGCGGAGGCGCGCGCCAAGCGGTGGACCCAGGGCGGTCTGACGATCCGCACGACGCTCGACCCGCAGGCCCAGGAGTCGGTCCAGAAGTCGATCAAGAAGCATGTCTACCAGTCCGACCCGGTGGCCACCGCGGTGACGCTGGTCGAGCCGGGCACCGGCAAGGTGCTCGGGATGGGCCAGTCCAGGCCGTACGGCTTCGGTGAGAACGAGACCCAGATCAACCTGTCCGCGGACAAGTCCATGGGCGGCTCGAACTACGGCTTCCAGGTCGGCTCCACGTTCAAGCCGATCACCGCGGCGGCCGCCATCGAGCAGGGCAAGAAGCCGTACCAGCGCTACTCCTCGCCGTACAAGATGAAGTACCCGAGCCCGGTCACCACCTGCAAGGGCACCTGGAGCAACGACGAGGGCGCGACGGTCGAGAACGAGAACGAGAAGGAGGTCGGCCCGTACGGGATGAAGGAGGCGACCGCCAAGTCGGTCAACACCTACTTCGTCCAGCTGATCAGCGACATCGGGGTCTGCCCGGTGACGCAGATGGCCGACAAGATGGGGGCGAAGCGGGCCGACGGCCAGGAGCACAACCAGGTGCCCTCCGTCACCCTCGGCTCCGAGGGCTTCTCGCCGCTGACGATGGCCAACGCCTACGCGACCTTCGCCAACCGCGGTGTCTACTGCTCGCCGGTCTTCATCGAGTCGATCACCGGCCCCGGCGGCAAGAAGCTGAAGGTGCCGCAGTCGAAGTGCTCCCGCGCGATGTCGGAGAAGACCGCGGACACCATCAACAAGCTGCTGCGCGGAGTGGTCGAGGACGGCACCGGCAAGCAGGCCGGGCTCCAGAGCCGCCCGAGCGCCGGTAAGACGGGTACGACGGACGAGCGCAGGGCCGCGTGGTTCGTCGGCTACACCCCGAACATGGCCGGTGCGGTGTGGGTCGGCGGCCCGGGCCCCAAGGGCGTCAAGATGGAGAACATCACCATCGGCGGCGTCCCGCACGACAAGGTCTACGGCGCGGACACCCCCGGCCCGATCTGGAAGGACGCGATGAGCGGCGCGCTGGACGGCAAGGAGGCGCCGAACTTCGTGAACGTCCAGATAGAGGACCCGAACCAGCGCAAGCCCCACGACCGCAAGAAGCCGGGCGACCACAAGCCGGGCCGCGACAGGGGCAACGACCACAGCGCCAACGGCGGCCAGGACAACCCGTGGCCGGACATCTCCCTGCCCCCGGACCTGATCGGCGGCGGCAATGGGAATGGCGGTAACGGCAATGGGAATGGCGGCTGGAACTTTCCGCGGTAGCGGTGGCGTGTGATGGAGCGCCGAAGGGGGCCGGACGAAGATGTCCGGCCCCCTTCTTGTGCGCGCGCCCAATGGCGGATGTGCGCACCCAATGGCGGACCACATGGCGCACACACTGCACACAGCTCATAACACAAAGCGACAAGACGCCCTCCGGGCGCGGCTTACCCGCCCGCGAGCTGCCGCTTCACCGCGGCGGCGACCCTGCCGCCCTCCGCCCGTCCGGCGATCTTCGGGTTCACGATCTTCATCACGGCGCCCATGGCCCGCTGCCCCTCCGCGCCACCTGCCGCGGCCTCCCGCACGGCTTCGGCCACCAGGGCGTTCAGCTCGTCGTCCGTAAGGGGCTTCGGCAGATACTCGGCGAGCACCTCGCCCTCCGCCTTCTCCCGCTCGGCCTGCGCGGCGCGTCCACCCTTCTCGAACGCCTCGGCGGCCTCACGGCGCTTCTTGGCCTCCCGCGCGACGATCTTCTCCACCTCGGCGTCGGACAGCTCACGTGCGCTCTCGCCCGCGACCTCTTCCTTGGTGATCGCGGTGATGGTGAGCCGGAGAGTCGAGGAGCGCAGCTCGTCGCGCGCCTTGATCGCCGCGGTGAGATCGTCCTGAAGCCTGGACTTGAGCGTGGTGGTCATGGCGTCGAGTGTGCCAGCACTGGCCGGGAATCACCCGAAGATTTCTCCCCCCGCGGCGTTCTGCGACCATGGACGGCATGCGCGCGCGATACGGAGTACCCCTGGGAATCACGGCGGTCGGCGCGGCCGGCCTCGCCTACGCCGCCTGCTTCGAAGTCCGGTCCTTCAGGCTCCGGCGGATCACCGTTCCGGTGCTCCCACGGGGGATGCGCCCCCTGCGCGTCCTACAGGTCTCCGACATCCACATGGTGAGCGGACAGCGCAAGAAACAGCGCTGGCTCCAGTCCCTGGCCGGGCTGCGCCCCGACTTCGTGGTGAACACGGGGGACAACCTCTCGGACCCGGAGGGCGTGCCGGAGGTACTGGACGCGCTGGGCCCGCTGATGGAGTTCCCCGGTGCGTACGTCTTCGGCTCGAACGACTACTACGGCCCGAAGCCGCGCAACCCCGCCCGCTATCTGCTGGAGAAGGCCAGCGGTAAGCACGGCCTGAACGGCAACCCCCCGGTCGTCGGCGCCATCCACAACCCGTGGACGGAGCTCCGCGACGCCTTCGACGCGGCCGGCTGGGTCGGTCTTTCGAACACCCGCGGCCGCCTGAAGCTGGAGGACATCGAGATCGCCCTCACCGGCCTCGACGACCCCCACATCAAGCGCGACCGCTACGCCGAGGTGGCGGGCGGCCCCGAGTCGGGCGCCGACCTCTCCCTGGCCGTGGTCCACGCTCCGTATCTGCGCGTCCTCGACGCCTTCGCCGCGGACCGCTACCCCCTGATCCTCGCGGGCCACACCCACGGCGGCCAGCTGTGCATCCCCTTCTACGGCGCCCTGGTCACCAACTGCGACCTGGATGCCCGCCGGGTGAAGGGCCTCTCCGAGCACCAGGCCGGCGGCCACACCTCCTACCTCCACGTCTCCGCGGGCTGCGGCACCAACCGCTACACCCCGGTCCGCTTCGCCTGCCCCCCGGAAGCCACCCTGCTCACCCTCACCCCCCAGACCCCCTGACCCCACCCCACCCTCCGGGCCCGCCCCGACCGCCCGACCGCCCCGACCTGCGGGACCTCGAAAACCGGATTTCGTCTCTGGCCACAGGTCCGCTAAAGTAGAGCTCGTTGCTTCGGGGTGTAGCGCAGCTTGGCAGCGCGCTTCGTTCGGGACGAAGAGGTCGTGGGTTCAAATCCCGCCACCCCGACTGAAGGAACACCAGGTCAGGGGCCTGATCCGCGAAAGCGGGTCGGGCCCCTGACTCGTTTCTGGGGTAGTGAAGTGGCAATCGCCACTCATGCGGTGGCGTCGGTGCTTGGCCAGCTGCGCCAGGCGCGTGGCCGGGTCGTCGCCGACGCGTTGATAGGCGGCGGTCAACTGCTGGTAGGCATGTGGCGATACTCATCGCGTTCCAGCAGCGGCAGCCGATCGGCCGCGGGCAGTCGCCCGGGTATACAAGCGCTGCGCAACGTGATGCGGCCCTGGGCGTGCAGTCCACGAACGGGTCGCCCGGCACTCGCTCAGCGCAACAAAGCTGCCGAACTGGGTTCCGACCGCGGCCAGTCCCGGCAGTACGGACCGCCACAGGTGCAGCTCGCCGAGGCGAGCGGCGTACAGATCAGGTGCGGCGTCGAAGTAACGGTGGGTCAGGTGCACTGGGAGGTGATGTCCCCATGCCGCGGATCCAGTTGTCCGGAGATCCGCGCTCCCCGGACGTCGGCCTTCGCCACCTCCCCGGCGGGGGTGAGATGGCTGAGCAGAAGCGCGCGCAGCACCTCGCCCCGCACCGTTCGCTCCGGCCCCCCAAGCCGCGACCGTCCCGTCCGGACGGGACGCCTAGTCGGCCGCGTTCGTCCAGCCCTGGCGGCGGAGGACGGCCGGGACGTCGGGGGCCTGGTAGTGGGCGCCCTTGAGGACCTTGCCGTCGGCTCGGAGGGTGGGGCGGCCGTCGGGGCCGAGTTTGGTCATATTGGCCCGGTGGATCTCGGCGATCACCTCGTCGAGGTCGATGCCGTGGACCAGGGCGGTGCCGTAGGCGACGTAGACGACGTCGGCCAGTTCGTGGGCGAGGTGGTCGAGGGTGCCGTGGGCGCTCGCCTCTGCCACTTCGGCGCACTCCTCGGCCAGGAGATCCTGGCGGTGGGCGGCGAGTTCTGGTGAGACCTCGGTGGGGGTCTTACGGGCGTCGAGGCCGAAGGCCAGGTGGAATTCGCGGACGAGGTCGGCGGGAGAGCGGCGCATTCGTCCGATCGTACGTGGAGGGATGGGGTGGCTGGGCGCGGGCCAGGGGGTGGTGCGGAGCGCCGCTCAGCCCTGTGCGGCGTATGGGGCCGTTGTGCGTCGGCGCGCGGATCCTCGGGTGGGTGCCTAGGGTGAGGCGTATCAGGCCCTTGACCTCCGCCTCCGGGGTGGTGCATCCATGAGTCTCAGCATCCGCAATCAGCTTCCCGCCACCGTCGTCTCCGTGACGCCTGGCGAGGCCATGGCAACGGTCCAGGGGCGGCTGTCCGGGGGGCAGATGGTGACGGCCGCCGTGACCATGAGTGCCGTGAAGGAGCTCGGCATCGGGGAGGGCTCCGAGGTGACGGCGCTGGCCAAGGCCACCGAGGTGGCGCTGGCCACCGGGGAGGTGTCGGGGCTGAGCATCCGCAATCGCTTCCCGGGTACCGTCAGCCGCCTCACCCTCGGGGCCGCCATGGCCACCGTCGTCATCGACATCGGCGGCGGCCAGGAGCTCACGGCCGCCATCACCCAGGACGCGGCGGCGGATCTGGGGCTCGCCGAGGGCGGCCGGGTCACCGCTCTGATCAAGTCGACCGAGGTGTCGCTCGCCACCACGTAGGCCGTTGGACGGTGGGGATGGTGGGCACTCGTCTTCGCCCCAGCCCGGTCCGGCCCGCTTTCGCCCCGCCTCCCCCTGGTCCTGCCTCGTCTTCCCCCGCCTCGTCTGCCCCGGCTGCCTCCCCCCTCGTCCGCCCAGATCTCGCCAACCCCACCGCCCCCACCCCACCAACTTCTACAGTGTTGTAGATTTTGACTCCGGTCCACCGAGCACGAGGAGGAGATCGTGGGAGTTTCCCTGTCCAAAGGCGGCAATGTCTCGCTGAGCAAGGAGGCGCCGGGCCTGAGCGCCGTCCTCGTCGGCCTGGGCTGGGACGTGCGGACGACGACGGGCGCCGACTACGACCTCGACGCGAGCGCGCTGCTGTGCGATGAGGCCGGTAAGGTCGCGTCCGACCGGCACTTCGTCTTCTACAACAACCTCACCAGCCCCGATGGCTCCGTGGAGCACACCGGCGACAACCTCACCGGTGAGGGCGAGGGCGACGACGAGGCCATCAAGGTCAATCTGGCCGCCGTGCCCGCCGAGATCGCCAGGATCGTCTTCCCCGTCTCCATCCACGACGCGGAGAGCCGCAGCCAGAACTTCGGCCAGGTCCGGAACGCCTTCATCCGGGTGGTCAACCAGGCCGACAACGTCGAACTCGCCCGCTACGACCTGAGCGAGGACGCCGCGACCGAGACGGCGATGGTCTTCGGCGAGCTCTACCGCAACGGTGCGGAGTGGAAGTTCCGCGCGGTCGGCCAGGGGTACGCCTCGGGGCTCGCCGGCATCGCCTCCGACTTCGGCGTCAGCCTCTGACCGACGCCCTCCTGCGGCCGCCCGGTCCGGCCTTTCCCCTGAGGCGGGCCCGGCGGCCGGTTCTTTCCTAACGCACTCTTCTTTCCTACTCATCAAGCTTCGAGGAAGCGCGGACATGACCGCCCCACCCGGCTTACAGGCCGAGGACAGGCCCGACTTCGAGCGGGCGCTGCACCAGGCGCTGCGTACGGCGGAGATCCGTGAGGCCCTGCGGCGCAACGGGGCTGCCGGGGACGCGGACATCCAACGGCTGCGCGCCCAAGCGCTCGTGGCGAGCGAGCTGATCGCGACGGCCGCCGCGCCCGAGTACGCCGCGTACCTCCGGCAACGCGCCGCCGCGGCGACGACCACGCCCGCCGCGTCCACCACGCCCGCCACGCCCGCCGCGTCCACGGCATCCACCGCATCTGCCCTATCCGGCTCACCCACCCCCTCGGCAGGCGTCCGTGGACTGCTGCCGGTGCTCGCCGTCCTCACCCCCGCCCTGGCCGGCGCCTCGACCGCGGCCTTTCTGCTCCTCGGCGGGCTGCTGGGGCTCCTCGACTCCCAACGCCCGCTGGCGGACGCACTGTTGACCGCCGGGCTGACCAGCGCGACGATCGCGGCGTTCACTCTGGTGGTGGGGGTGGCCTGCCTGCTCGTCACCGCCGTACGCCACCGAACCCCGGCCCACGTCCAGCGCCCGCGCCCGCGTCCTCATGGGCATCTACGTCTTCACCGGCATCCACCCGCGCACCCGCCCCGCCTCGGGCACCGGGATGACGCGGCCGTCGCCACGGCCCGCGACGCCTGGCTGAGGGCCCTTCTTCACCGCGGCATCCTGCCGTTTCTGCGCGACCGGCTGGCGAGGTCGCACAGCCCGTCCCGGACGAGTCGAGTCAGAAGAGCGAGAGAGGAACCACATGACGGTAAACCTGGCCAAGGGCCAGCAGATCAGCCTGAGCAAGTCCGACGGGGGTGAGCTCACCGCGGTGCGCATGGGCCTGGGCTGGCAGGCCGCGCCGCGCAAGGGGTTCCTCGCCCGGCTGACCGCCAAGGAGATCGACCTGGATGCCTCGGCCGTGCTCTTCGCGGGGCGGGAAGCCGTCGACGTCGTGTTCTTCCAGCATCTGACGAGCGACGACGGATCCGTACGGCACACCGGCGACAACCTCGTCGGCGGCGCGGGCCAGGGCGGCGACGACGAATCGATCCTGATCGATCTACAGCGTGTCCCGGTCCATGTCGATCAGATCCTGTTCACGGTGAACTCGTTCTCCGGACAGACCTTCGCCGAGGTGCAGAACGCCTTCTGCCGTCTGGTCGACGAGACCAACGGCCAGGAGCTCGCCCGCTACACCCTGAGCGGTGGCGGCCCGTACACGGCCCAGATCATGGCCAAGGTGAACCGCGCGGGCGGGGGCGGGACGGGCGGCGCCTGGCAGATGTCGGCGATCGGCGCACCCGCCACCGGGCGGACGTTCCAGGATCTGCTGCCGGTGCTCGCCTCCCACCTCTGACCGCCCGTTCCCATACGGCCCTGTGGCGCGTTTCGCGCCGCCCGAGGGAGAATCTGAGGGTGACCGAGCGAAAGCCACCGGGTATCAGTTTCGAAACGTGGGCGGACCGACAGATCCGCGAGGCGGAGGAACGCGGCGCGTTCGCCAATCTCCAGGGGAAGGGAAAACCCCTCCCCAATCTCGACAGGCCCTACGACGATCTGTGGTGGGTCAAGGAGAAGATGGCCCGCGAGAATCTGTCGTTTCTGCCGCCGACACTCGTACTGCGAAAAGAGGCGGAGGACGCGCTCACCGCCGTGGATGAGGCGCCGTCGGAGCGGATGGTGCGGGAGATCCTCTCGGAGGTCAATGACAAGATCCGTGAGGCGATCCGGCGGCCCCCGCCCGGCCCGCCGCTCAATCTCGCGCCCTTCGACATCGACGAGGCGGTACGGGCGTGGCGGGAGCGCCGGGACCGTGAGCGAGAAGAGCGGGCAGAGGAAGACTGAGCCGGTGGACCGGGGCGTACGGCGCCCCGGTCCACCGCGGTGCCGGACTACTCCTCGTTGCCGTACGGGCGAGTGATGATCTCCATGCCATGACCAGCCGGGTCCATGAAGTACAGCCCGCGCCCGCCGTGATGGTGGTTGATCTCGCCCGGCTGCTTCAGATGGGGATCGGCGTAGTACGTGACCCCCTGCTCCCGGATCCGCCCGAAGGCCGCGTCGAACTCCTCGTCCGAGATGAGGAACGCGTAATGCTGCATGACGATCGACTCGCCGGGAATGGTGGCGAAGTCCAGGGTGACACCATTACTGGTCTCCACCGGAACGAACGGGCCCCATTCTTCTCCCACCTCGAGGCCAAGGATATTCGCCAGAAATTCCGCGGATTCGTGGTTGTCCAGAGAATGGACGATCGTGTGATTCAACTCGACAGACACTGTGGAATGCCTCCGTAAGGCAATCTCACGGGCACCTCCATGCCTCACCCAGCCGGTGACCGACACGCGATGCCGTACTTCCGATCGTAGGCGCCGACGCCCAGAGCCGTCGAGGGGCCCGGCCCCCTCCCCCTCAGCCACAGCCACAGCCACAGCCACAGCCACAGCCGTCAGGATTCCCTCCCCCTCAGCTACAACCGTCGGGATCCCCGTCCGCGGGCCCCTTCCGCACGGCCGCCACGCTGAAGATCCCGCCCTCCGGGTCGCGCAGCGCCGCGATGCGCCCATAGGGGGTGTCGGCCGGCAGGGAGATGACGCCGCCGCCGAGCTCCGCGGCGCGTTCGGCGACCTCGTCGACGTCCTTCACGCAGAAGTAGACCCGCCAGCGGGGCCGGACGTTCGGGTCCGGGGCGGCCTCGATGGCGCCGCCGCGCAGCCCCGCGACCGCCTTACCGTCGATATGGAGGACCACCCGGTCGTGCTCGAAGCGGACGTCGCAGCGCTCCCGCCCCTGGGTGTCCCAGCCGAAGGTCTGACCGTAGAAGAGCGCCGCCTCGAACGCGTCACGGGTGCGCAGCTCCAGCCATACGGGCGCGCCCGGTCTGCGCTCGCCCCACCAGGCGGAGGTCAGATCGCCCTCCCAGATACCGAAGTTGGCCCCGTCCGGGTCGGCCGCCCAGGCCACCCGGCCGCTGCCGAACTCCAGCGGCCCGACCGCGACCGTGCCGCCGCGCTCCTGGACGCGCGAGGCCACCTCGTCCGCGCTGTCCGCCGCGAAGTACGTGGTCCAGGTGACCGGCAGGCTCACCCCCGCCGACGGGGACGAGGCGCCGATGCCGACGGTCGGTACGCCGCCCTCGGTGTACGCGATGGTGTAACGGCCGTGACCCTGCCGGGTGGGGCGGAAGCCCCAGCCGAAGAGCTCTCCGTAGAAGTGGTGCGCGCGGTCCAGATCCGCTGCCATCAGACTCACCCAGCAGGGCGCGCCCTGGACAGCACGGAACCTCTCCCGCAAGGCCACTCACCTCACTCATATCCCTGGGGGCGCCACAGACGTCCCGCAGGCAGCCGTCACCGTTCGGGCTTCATGCCCGATATCTACACCTTCCTCCGATTTCGCGGTCGGCGCCACCTTGGTACCCACCGGCGCGTTGATGCCCGCCCGCGCCCTCCGGAGTGCCCGCCCGCGGAGGGCGCATACGCTGTTGTGGCGCATCACACCGGGGCGGGTCCGGCATCGGAGCATGGCCGTCCGGGCGCGGCAGGGCAGTATTGCGCCATGTCGAATCTCCGCTCAAACATCGTCGCCTGGCTGGGCCGCAAGTACTTTTCGAGAATTCAGAAGAACGGCTTCGACTTGTCCAAGATGTCGTTCCTCCCGGACGCCACACTGGCACCGCTGAGGCGCGACGGCCTCGACCCCATTGCCGATCTGTCCCGAACCAGGGCAAAGGAACCCATCAGCAAGATATGGCTGCCTTTCGGGATCAATGCCTGGCTTGTCACCGGATACGACGAGACCAAGGCGGTGCTCGGAAAGGCGAAGGGCTTCAGCTCCGATTTCACCAACCTCGCGGATCGGAACATCGGCGTCGCCCCGCAGCAGAATCCGGGAGGTCTCGGATTCAGCGATCCACCGACGCATACGAGACTGCGACGCCTGCTGACGCCCGAATTCACCATGCGGCGGCTCAGCAGGCTCACCCCGCGCATCCACTCCATCGTGGAGGAGCGCCTCGACGAGATGGCCGCGGCCGAGGGCCCGGTGGATCTCGTACAGGCGTTCGCGCTTCCCATTCCCGCGCTGGTCATCTGCGAACTGCTCGGTGTGCCGTACGAGGACCGCGACGACTTCCAGCGCCACAGCACGGCGCGGTTCGACCTCTTCGACGGGGCGAACGCCTCCTTCGGCGCGATGTCGGACTCCCTCTCCTATCTGCACGGGATCGTGCGGAAACAGCGTGAGACGCCCGGCGACGGGCTGCTCGGCATGCTGGTGAAGGAGCACGGCGACGAGCTCGACGACCATGAGCTGGCCGGGCTCGCCGACGGGGTGCTGACCGGCGGTCTGGAGACGACCGCGAGCATGCTGGCGCTCGGCACGCTGGTGCTGCTCCAGGCCCCCGAGCAGTTCGCCGCGATACGTGACCAGGACGAGGTCGTGGACCCGTTCGTGGAGGAGCTGCTGCGCTATCTCACCGTGGTGCAGGTGGCCTTCCCGCGGTTCGCCCGCGAGGACATGGAGATCGCGGGCACCCGGATATCCGCCGGTGATCTGGTGCTGTGCTCACTGAGCGGCGCCAACCGGGACGAGAAGCTGGGCCCGGACATGGAGCGGGTCGACCCGCACCGGCAGGCCCCCTCTCACTTGGCCTTCGGGTACGGCATCCACCGCTGCATCGGCGCCGAGCTGGCCAAGATGGAACTCCGGGCCGCCTACCCCGCGCTCATACGGCGGTTCCCGGAGATGCGGCTCGCGGTACCGGCGGAGAAGCTCTCGTTCCGGAAGCTCTCCATCGTCTACGGCGTGGAGGAGTTGCCGGTGCTGCTGAAGTAGCCGAGCCCGGGGAGGGGCGGGGTGAAAGGGAGGGGGCGGGGGCCGGAGGGGGGCAGGGGACCAGCAGAGCAGGGACCCGGAGGGAGGGGAGAGTATCGGGCATCCGATACGGGGAGGGCATCCGATACGGGGAGGGCATTCAGAAGCGTTCGACCAAGTGCGCGCGCTCACGCGGGGGCTCGTACGACGTCGGCCAGAAATCGGTGATGGTCTGGATCCGGCCGTCCGCCGAGGCGGTGAAGAAGCTGATCGCCTGCGTCTCCTCCTCGTCCACGCTGAAACTCACCCAGGAGACCGCCTGATCGCCGTCGGTGACGACGCGCTCGACCTCCAGGCTCCACTCGCCCACGTGCTCCGCGTTGAAGCGGACCACGCCGTCCCGGCCGAGCACCCGCTCGCGGGTCTGCGGCAGCTCGTAGCGGACGTCGTCGGCGAGGGTGGCGCCGAACGCCCGCCAGTCCCTGGCCTGGGCCGTTGCCCAGTACGTCTCCACCGTCGCGGCTATGTCGGCCATCAGCTCCCCCTCGGTATGCGGCCTGGCGTCCATCCCGCCGGGAACGTTATCCACAGGCGCGGGGCGACGCCAGCGCGCATGTCGGGGTGCGGCGCAGAATGGTGGGCATGACTGAGAGCACGGAGTCCATGCCGGACTGGGAAAAGCGCTTCCGGGCGCCGCGAGTGGGGCTGCCCGACTGGGCGGAAGACGCCCCGGACCACGCGCTGTTCGTCTCGAACGCCACGGGTACGTACGAGCTGTACGCATGGGACCGGGCCACCGGTGCCCAGCGGCAGGTCACGGACCGGCCGAACGGGACGACCGACGGGGTGCTGTCGCCGGACGGCCGGTGGATCTGGTGGTTCTCGGACACCGACGGCGATGAGTTCGGGGTGTGGCTGCGCCAGCCGTTCAGCCACGGCGAGGGTGACGAGGGCGACGAGCGCCCGGCCGACGAGCCCGCGACCCCGGGTCTGGAGCCCTCCTACCCCGCGGGGCTCGCGCTGGGCCGCGACGGCACGGCGGTCGTCGGGCGGTCCACCGACGAGGACGGCTCGACCATCCATGTGATCCGGCCGGGCGGCGAGTCCGAGGAGATCTACCGGCACCGTGAGTCCGCCGGAGTGGGCGATCTCTCCCATGACGGGACGCTGATCGCGATCGAGCACACCGAGCACGGCGACGCGATGCACTCGGCGATCCGGGTCCTGCGGCCGGACGGTACGGCCGTCGCGGAGCTGGACGACACCAAGGGCGGCACGGAGGAGCTGGGCCTATCCGTGATGGGCTTCGCGCCCGTCGAGGGCGACACCCGGCTGCTGGTCGGGCATCAGCGGCGCGGCCGGTGGGAGCCCATGGTGTGGGATCCGACGACCGGTGTGGAGACGGCGCTGGCGATAGACCTGCCCGGTGACGTGGGGGCGGACTGGTTCCCGGACGGATCGGCGCTGCTGGTCGAGCACAGCCATCAGGCGCGCAGCGAGCTGTGGCGGTACGACCTCGCCGCCGGCGAGCTGACCCGCCTGGAGACCCCGGCGGGCACGATCTCGGGTGCCACGGCGCGGCCGGACGGCACGGTGGAGTTCCTGTGGTCGTCGGCCGAGAAGCCGCCCCAGGTGCGGTCGACGAGCGGGCGGACGGTGCTTGACCCGCCCGGTTTCACCGCCCCGGAGTCGGTGCCGGTCACCGACGTCTGGGTGGACGGCCCCGGCGGGCGGGTGCACGCGCTGGTGCAGAAGCCCGCGGGCGAGGGCCCCTTCCCCACGGTCTTCGACATTCACGGCGGGCCGACCTGGCACGACAGCGACGCCTTCGCGGCGGGCCCCGCGGCCTGGGTGGACCACGGCTTCGCCGTGGTGCGGGTCAACTACCGCGGCTCCACCGGCTATGGGCGGGCGTGGACGGACGCGCTCAAGCACCGGGTCGGGCTGATCGAGCTGGAGGACATCGCGGCCGTGCGGGAGTGGGCGGTGGCCTCCGGGCTCGCCGACCCCGAGCGGCTGGTGCTGGCCGGCGGCTCCTGGGGCGGCTATCTGACGCTGCTGGGGCTCGGGACGCAGCCGGCTTCCTGGGCACTGGGGCTGGCCGCGGTCCCGGTCGCGGACTATGTGACGGCCTACCACGACGAGATGGAGGCCCTGAAGGCGATGGACCGCACCCTGCTGGGCGGCACCCCGGAGGAGGTGCCGGAGCGGTTCGAGGCGTCGTCCCCGCTGACCTATGTGGAGGAGGTACGGGCGCCGGTCTACATCTCGGCGGGGGTGAACGACCCGCGCTGCCCCATACGGCAGATCGACAACTATGTGGAGCGGCTCGAGCGGCGCGGCACCCCGCATGAGGTCTACCGCTATGACGCGGGGCACGGGTCGCTGGTCGTCGAGGAGCGGATCAAGCAGTTGCGCTTGGAGATCGATTTCGCTCGGCGTCATCTGGGGTCGGGTCCGCACCCGGCGCCGTCGGAGCCGTCGGAGCCGTCGGCTCGGGCGGCGTGATGCCGAGGGCGAGATCGCGGGCCGTCTCGGCCTCGCGGCGGAACAGCCGGAACCACATGAAGACCACGAAGCCCGCGAAGACGAACCACTCACCGGTGTAGCCCAGGTTCTGGAACGCCTTGATGTCGAGCCCGGTGCCCTCCGCCACCGTGGGGGGCACCGGCTTCAGGGCCCCGGGAGCCTCGGCGGAGGTGACCCAGGCGTCGTACACCTGGTACGGCACCAGGTTGACCAGGGAGGCGGCGCTGATCATGCCAAGCTGACCGCGGGGGAGGCCGCCGCTCGCGCTCACCCCGTCGCCGCCCTGGTGCTCGGACGCCTGGAGCGCACCGGTGACGGTCACCTCGCCGGAGGGGGGTGCGGGCACCTTGGCGGTGGCCGCCGGATCGTCCGCGTCGCCGGGGAGCCAGCCACGGACGACGGGCAGCGCCTTGGCGCCGTGCTTGTCCCCGTCCTTGTCGTCGCCCCTGTCTCCGGCCTTGCCTCCGTCTCCGGCCTTGCCCCCGTTCTTGTCCTCATCCACGCGCAGCAGAGTCAGTACATAGAAGCCGTCGCGGTCGTCCAGCCGCCGGTCGGGCACGAGGAGTTGATGTGCGGTGTCGTATCGGCCGGTGGCGGTGGCCGGCTCCCCGGAGGTCTTCGCGGTGACCGGCAGCAGATCGCCCAGCGGCCGGGCCGCCGCCTTACGCTCGGCGGACGCCTCGTCCTGCTGCTGGTTGTGCGTATTGACACGCGTCTCGAAGCGGCTGAGCTGCCAGCTGCCCATGAAGAGACAGACCGGGATCGCCAACAGGGTGAACACGTTGATCACCCACCAGCGGGGGGTCAGCAGAAACCGATACACACCCCCACGGTACGGGCTTCGTGTCCCGGCCCCGGCGGCGGGGCCGCCCCACGGAGCCCCGTGCCGCGGCCCCAGGATCCCGCCGGAGCGCGTCCGGACCGCCGCGGGGCCTCCCGGGCCCGAGGCCGGGCTCGAGACCCCGGGAGGCCGATGCTCCGCGGCTCCGGAGAGACGTCGGCGGGCTCTGGAGGGAGGGCAGCGGGCCCTAGGACGCCAGCAGACCGGTGCGGTAGATCGTTCCGGCACAGGCGCCGCCGATCGACACGCTCGCCGCAGCCGGGTCGCCCGCCTCCGGTGTGTGGCTGACCAGGACGCTCGCGTCCTGCGGCTCACCGCCACCGCCGCCACCCGGGGTGCCGCCCGGATCGCCCGTGCTGGGGTCGTCCTGCGGTCCGTCCTGGGCCCCGTCCGTGGACGGGTCGGGGGTCGGGGTGCCGGTGGTGGAGCAGCCGCTGGTGCCGCCGCCCGACGCCGGGATCCAGGCGAACTTCACCTCGTACGCCTGGCCGGGCTTGAGGATGAGGGTGCCCGGCTGGATGGAGGGGTCGGGCAGCCCCGCCGCCGCGTCCCCGGCCGTATGGTCCACGACCAGGATCCGCGAGGCGTCCGCACCGCCCTGGGCGCTCGCGCCCACCGAGCCGCCGCCCTCGACCGTGCAGGCCCGGTCCGAGGTGTTCACGACGCGGAACGAGCCGTAGACCCGCCCCTCGGCGTCGGCCGCTCCGAGCGATCCGGCGCCACCACTGGTGAGCTGGGCGCGGCTACAGGTGGGGGAGGTGGCGTTCAGCGTGTTGGTGGGGTCGGGGGCCGTACCGCCGGAGCCGGCCTGCTCGCCCTTCGGCGGCTTGTCCTTCTCCTTGTCCTTGCCCTTGTCGCCCTTGTGCTCCTCGACCGTGTCGGAGGGCCCGTCGGCGTCCTTGCCGCCACTGCCCTCGCCGTGCGGGCCGCCGCTGGCCTCCGGGGTGCGGTGGCTGCTGGCGGCGTTGGCCGGGCGGTCGTTCGAGCTGTCGCTGGTGGTCGCGACGTGCACCAGCGCCGGTACGGCCGCGCAGCCCAGCACCAGCGCCGCCGCGGCCCCGACCAGGGCCTGGCGCCGCCGGGCACGGCGGGCGGGCACGGCGCGCCGCAGATGGTCGAGGGACTCGGGGGACGGCTCGAGCTCGTCGACGGCGCGGTGCAGCAGCCGCCGCAGCGCCTCCTCGCCCTCACCGCCGGGCTCGTCGTCGTCCAGCTGGATACGGAGGGGCGTCACCCGCCCAGGCTCGGATCCGGCGGGGTTCTTCCTGCCCTCCGTGGCCTCGGGGGACGCGGTGTGCTCCTCGGCGGACCCGGTGTGCTCCTCGGCGCCTGCGGACCCGTCGGGCTCCCCGTCCGCCGTGGACTCCGCGTCCGCCCTGGACTCCGCGGTCGCCCTGGACTCCCCGTCCGCCCTGGACTCCGCGGTCGCCGCGGAGTCCGCCGCCTCCGTCGCCTCTACCGGCTCCATGGGCCCGGTGGTCTCCCTGGACTCCCCCGGCCCCCTGGTTTCCGGCTCATGGCCCTGCCGCCGGCCGGAATCCCCCGGGTCCGGCGTAGATGTGTTGTGGTTCATGCCGGAGCCTCCATGGCGACGCGGAGCGCCGCGATGCCGCGCGAGCCGTACGCCTTGACCGAGCCGAGCGATATGCCCAGCGTCTCGGCCACCTGGGCCTCGGTCATATCGGCGAAGTAGCGCAGCACGAGAACCTCGCGCTGACGGCGCTGAAGTCCCCTCATCGCCTTGATCAGTTGATCGCGTTCTAGCTGTTCGTACGCCCCTTCCTCGGCACTGGCCATATCGGGCATCGGCTTGGAGAGCAGCTTCAGCCCGAGGATGCGCCGGCGCAGCGCGGAGCGGGAGAGATTGACGACCGTCTGCCGCAGATAGGCGAGGGTCTTCTCGGGATCCCGGACTCTCTTGCGCGCCGAGTGCACACGGATGAACGCTTCCTGCACGACGTCCTCGCAGGACGCGGTGTCGTCGAGAAGGAGCGCGGCGAGACCGAGCAGCGACCGGTAATGGGCGCGGTAGGTCTCGGTGAGGTGATCGACTGTGGTGCCCGCTGCCATCGCGTCGTCAGTGTCCTCGCGCCCTGTTGTGATGTGCGCGGGGCGGGCCGACGGCCATGGCGCGATCACCGGCATGCCACCTGGGGCACGCGGGGGGCGTACTGCCGCGCCGCCGTGCCCTGGAACCGTTGCGATGCCGAATACCTCTGCCACGCCTGTTGGACACGCCGCCCCCTGTCAGGGTTGTACGCGTGAGGCATCGCTTTTGACGATGCGTTGAATGCCCCCATGCGCACCAACTCTTCCCCAATGCCCCAGTTATCCCAGCGCCCACTGCGGGGCGGCTGGAAAGACGCTCCCCGCCCACTGCCGGTTGCAGCGGGCGGGGAGCGAATACGTCGATCACATCAACGGCCCAGCTCAGCTGGTCCAGGCCAGTGACACGCACACAGGATATTCACATTCATCGGACGACGCACTGGTGAAACGTCACTTTAAGACGGTCGCTCACGTTACGGCGCCCCGGCCCCCTCCTACGGCGGCCCGGCCCCTCCTCTTAACCCAGTGGCGGGCTGGCCAAGTGGCGGGCCAGCCCGGTGGCGGGTTGGCCCAGCGGCGGGTCACCCCAGTGGCGGGCCCAGGGGTCACCGCGCGGCGGACCCGCCCGCCAGCTCGGCCGCGACGACCTCCGCGATCTGCGCGGTGTTCAGCGCCGCGCCCTTGCGCAGGTTGTCGCCACAGACGAACAGCTCCAGCGCCCTCGGATCGTCCAGCGACCGCCGCACCCGGCCGACCCACGTGGGGTCGGTGCCCACGGCGTCGGCGGGCGTCGGGAACTCGCCCTCCGCCGGGTTGTCGCACAGCACCACACCAGGGGCGCCCGCCAGGATCTCGTGCGCCGCCTCGACCGTCACCTCGTTCTCGAACCGCGCGTGCACGGCCAGCGAATGCGTGGTGATCACGGGCACCCGTACACAGGTCGCGGTGACCCTCAGCTCCGGCAACCCCAGGATCTTGCGGGACTCGTTCCGCACCTTGAGCTCCTCGGAGGACCAGCCGTCCTCCTTGAGCGAACCGGCGAACGGCACCACGTTGAGCGCCATCGGCGCCGGGAACGGCCCGGTGTCGCCCACGGCCCGCCGTACGTCCCCGGGGTGGGTGCCCAGCTCCGTACCGGCGACCAGCGCGATCTGCTCGCGCAGGGCGTCGATGCCTTCCTTGCCCGCGCCGGAGACCGCCTGGTACGAGGAGACGATCAGCTCGCTCAGCCCGAACTCGGCGTGCAGGGCGCCCATCGCGACGATCATCGACAGGGTGGTGCAGTTGGGGTTGGCGATGATGCCGCGCGGGCGGACCCGGGCCGCGTGCGCGTTCACCTCCGGCACCACCAGGGGGACATCGGGGTCCATCCGGAAGGCGCCGGAGTTGTCGACGGCCACGGCGCCCTTGCTCGCCGCGATGGGCGCCCACTGCGCCGAGACCTCGTCGGGGACGTCGAACATCGCGACGTCGACGCCCTCGAACGCCTCCTCGCTCAGCGCGACCACCTCGACCTGCTCACCCCGGACGGTCAGCTTCCGGCCGGCCGAGCGGGGCGAGGCGATCAGCCGGATCTCGCCCCAGATGTCGGCGCGCTCCGAGAGGATCGAGAGCATGACGGTGCCGACCGCGCCGGTGGCCCCGACGACCGCGAGGGTGGGCTTGTCACCACCGCCGGCACCGCCATGGCCGGTCATCGTCCGGTCCCTCCGTAGACCACCGCTTCGTCGGTGTCGCTGTCCAGGCCGAAGGCGCTGTGCACGGCCACGACCGCGTCCTTCACATCGTCGGCGCGGGTGACGACCGAGATGCGGATCTCGGAGGTCGAGATCAGCTCGATGTTGACCCCGGCGTTCGACAGCGCCTCGAAGAAGGTCGCGGTGACCCCCGGGTTGGTGCGCATTCCGGCACCGATCAGGGAGATCTTGGCGATCTGGTCGTCGTAGCGCAGCGAGTCGAAGCCGATCAGCGACTTCGCCTTGGTCAGCGCCTCCATCGCCCGGTGGCCGTCCGTCTTCGGCAGCGTGAAGGAGATGTCGGTCAGCCCGGTCGAGGCGGCGGAGACGTTCTGCACCACCATGTCGATGTTGATCTCGGCGTCGGAGATGGTGCGGAAGATGGCCGCGGCCTCACCCGGCTTGTCCGGCACCCCGACGACCGTGACCTTGGCCTCGGACGTGTCGTGCGCGACTCCGGAGATGATCGCCTGCTCCATGCCTTCTTCTCCTTCTCCCGCTTCCGGCCGGTTGCGCACCCAGGTGCCCTGGTGACCGGAGAAAGACGACCGTACGTGAATGGGGATGTTGTACCGGCGCGCGTACTCCACACAGCGCAGGTGCAGCACCTTGGAGCCGCTCGCGGCGAGCTCCAGCATGTCCTCGTACGGAATCTCGTTGATCTTGCGAGCCTTCTTCACCACGCGCGGATCGGCGGTGAACACGCCGTCCACGTCGGTGTAGATCTCGCACACCTCGGCATCCAGGGCCGCGGCCAGCGCGACCGCGGTGGTGTCGGAACCGCCCCGGCCGAGGGTGGTGATGTCCTTGCTCTCCTGGGACACGCCCTGGAAGCCCGCGACGATCGCGACCGCGCCGAGTTCCAGCGCGTCACGGATGCGGCCCGGCGTGACGTCGATGATCCGTGCTTTGTTGTGAACCGCGTCGGTGATGACTCCCGCCTGGCTGCCGGTGAACGACAGCGCCTCGTGACCGAGGTTTTTGATCGCCATCGCCAGCAAGGCCATGGAGATCCGCTCTCCCGCGGTCAGCAGCATGTCGAACTCGCGCCCAGTAGGAATCGGGGATACCTGCTCGGCGAGATCGATCAGCTCGTCCGTCGTGTCGCCCATCGCGGAGACCACGACGACCACCTGGTGGCCGTTCTTCTTGGCTTCCACAATTCGCTTGGCGACCCGCTTGATGCCTTCGGCATCGGCAACGGAGGAGCCTCCGTACTTCTGCACGACAAGGCCCACGTGCGCTCCTCGCAGCTCTCAATAATGCGGTCGGCTCAGTTTAACGAGCGGCCGGAATACGCCCTCCCAATATCACATAGCGAGACGAATACCTCGCAAAGTGATCAGGGGAGGACGAGGGCATCACACGGCGCAACGTCCACGCGCCCGCGAGATCCCCGCATCCCTCCCACCCGCTCAGCGACGAACCCTGCCCGCTTACCGCGGAAGCACACGGGAACGTAACCCAGCTCACAGGATCGGACGGCGTGGCCCGGCCGTCGGCGGGCCGCATCACCGGGGGCTCTCGCACACCCGTCCCGCGCCCCGCCCCGAGCCGTCCCGAGCCGCCCCGCAGCCGCCCCGAGCCGTCCCGAGCCGCCCCACGGCCGCTCCGCAGCCGCCCGCGGCCGTCTCAAGCGCTCCTCAGCGCGGTCCCGAGCGCAGCCCGAGCGGTCCCGCGATCTCCGCCGCCATGACCCGGCCGGCCTCCTCGGCGAGCTCCTCGTCACCGCTCGCGTTGCTGTCCGTGTCCAGGCCATTCAGCTCGTCCAGCGGGCTGTCCAGCCGTACGTGCGCGACCAGCGACTGGAGCGCGCGCAGGGCGGCCGAGGCGGTCGTCCCCCAGTTGGAGAGGTACGAGAACTGCCACCACCACAGCGCCTCGCTGATCCGGCCCTCGCGGTAGTGCGCCATTCCGTGCCGCAGATCGGTGATGATCCCAGCCAGGTCGTCGGAGATCCGGCAGGCCACGGGCTGGCTGCGCGGCACGTACGGGTCGAAGACCTCCGAGTAGATGTCCACCGGCTCCAGCAGCTGGGCGAAGCGCTCACGCAGCTCGTCGACGTCCGGCTCCGGGCCGACGTCCGGTTCGTACCGCTCGTCCGGGACGAAGTCCTCGTGCGCGCCGAGCCGGCCGCCCGCGAGGAGCAGCTGCGACAGCTCGAGCAGCAGGAACGGTACAGCGCTGTCCGGCTCGTCCCCCTTGGCGACTTCGGTGACCGCGACGATGAAGCTCTCGATCTGGTCGGAGATCTGGACCGCGAAGTCGTCCGGGTCCGGGTGGGCGTCGTGCAGCGTTGCGTCAGACATCGAGAAGTCTTCTCCCTTCGAAGGCACGACCCAGCGTGACCTCGTCGGCGTACTCCAGGTCTCCACCGACAGGGAGGCCGCTGGCCAGGCGGGTGACCTTCAAACCCATGGGCTTGATCATGCGCGCGAGGTACGTGGCGGTGGCTTCGCCCTCCAGATTCGGATCGGTGGCCAGGATCAGCTCGGTGACCGTACCGTCCGCGAGCCGCGCCAGCAGCTCCCTGATCCGCAGATCGTCCGGACCCACGCCCTCGATGGGGCTGATCGCCCCGCCGAGCACGTGATAGCGGCCCCGGAACTCACGCGTCCGCTCGATCGCGACAACGTCCTTCGGCTCCTCGACCACGCAGATGATCGCGGGGTCGCGACGGGGATCCTGGCAGACGCGGCACTGCTCGGCCTCGGCGACGTTCCCGCAGACCGCACAGAACCGCACCTTCTCCTTGACCTGCGTCAACGCTTGCGCGAGACGGCGGACGTCGGTGGGCTCGGCCTGAAGGATGTGGAAGGCGATCCGCTGCGCGCTCTTGGGACCGACGCCGGGCAGCCTGCCCAACTCGTCGATGAGGTCCTGGACCACGCCCTCGTACACGCCATCATCCAATCTCGCGCCGACGCGCGGTGGCCGTACTTCACATGAATATTCGGTTGCGCCGTGCCCTCACGGCCAGGGGGCGTCACGCTCCTGCGGCCGGGCCGCCGCGATTCTTACGGCTGCCGCGACTCCTGCGGTCGGGCCCGGGGGCCCGAGAACCCGGGAGCCCGGGGACTGGGAGCCCGGAGGCCCGGGGGACCCGAGACCCGGGAGACCCGAGACCCTGGAGACCCCGGGGTCCCGGGGCCCCCGAGAACCCGAGGGCCCCCGAGAACCCGAGGGCCCCCGAGAACCCGAGGGCCCCGGAGAACCCGAAGGTCAGAACGGGAGCCCGGGCATACCGCCCAGCCCCTGGGCGAGCGGGCCGAGCTTCTGCTGCTGGAGCTCCTGCGCGGCGTGGTTGGCGTCACGGACGGCCGCGACCACCAGATCCGCGAGGGTCTCCGTGTCCTCAGGATCCACGGCCTTGGGATCGATGACCAGGCCCTGCAACTCACCGGAACCGGTCACGGTCGCCTTCACCAGGCCACCGCCCGCGGAACCCTCCACGTGGGTGCGGGCCAGCTCCTCCTGGGCCGCGGCGAGGTCCTGCTGCATCTTCTGAGCCTGTTGCAGCAACTGCTGCATATTCGGCTGGCCACCACCGGGGATCACGGCTTCGCTCCTGGCGCTCGACAGTCGTTCTCTTCGATAGCCCGAGCCTACGTGCTCCCAGAGCGCCTTGCTCTACGCCGTACGGAGGAGACGCGGCGACGTGGAACGCGGGTGCGGGGCCCACGCCTCCTACTCGTTGACGATCTCCTCGATCACCGTGGCACCGAGCTCGCGGACGATCAGGTCGTGCCCGCTCAGCGCGGTGTCGTCGAGGTCCGGGTCGTCCTCGGCCGGCATGTCGTCCTCGATCGAGACCCGCGGCGGCGCGGGCTCCCGGTAGGGCGCCGCCTCGGGGGGCGGGCCCGCGTCCGCGGAGCCGGACGGTGCGGAGGACGCGGAGGGCGCGGCCGGGGGCGGGGAGGCGGGAGCGGCGAGCCGGGGCGCGGACTGGCGGGCCGGGGCGGACTGGCCACCGCCGAAGCCGCCACCAGGGCCGCCGCCGGAGCCGGGGCCGCTTCCGCCACCGAAGCCGCCTCCACCGGCACCGGCACCGGCGCCGCCTCCGCCGTAGCCGCCGGGACCGCCTGAGCCGCTCTGGCTACCAGGACCACCGAAGCCGCCCGGACCACCGGGGCCGCCGCCCTGCTGTCCGGCGCCGCCCGAGGGGTCGACGATCGCCTCGATCCGCCACTGCACCCCTATGGCGTCCTGGAGCGCCTGTCGCAGGACGTCCTCGCTGCCGCCACCCACAAAGCTGTCGCGCGCGCCCGCGTTGGAGAAGCCGAGCTGGAGGGTGGTGCCGTCGAAGCCGGACACCGTCGCGTTCTGGCTCAGCAGGATCCAGGTGAAGCGGCGGCGGTTCTTGACCGCCTCCAGGATGTCCGGCCACATCTGCCGCACCTGGACGGCGCCCTGCGCCATGCTCGGCGCGCCCGGCGCGGGTGCGGAGGGTCCGGGCCCGGCGGCAGGACCAGAAGGCGCGGTCGGGGCGCTCGGAGTGGTCGGCGCGGAGGGCGACGCGGGCGCCTGCGCGGCGGGGCCGCCGCCCTGCCCCGGTGCGGTGGCCGTGGGCCAGCCGCCGGGCTGCCGGGCGGGCGCCCCGGCGCCCTGTCCACCGCCACCAGAAGTACTGCCCGTACCGGAAGCCCCGGACCCGGGCGCGGAAGCCCCGGAGCCCGTACCGGAAGCTCCGGAACCGGGCGCGGAAGCCCCGGACCCGGGTGCGGAGGCGGCGGGCCAGGCTCCGGGCCGCGATCCGCCGCCCTCGGCGGCCGGGGCCTGGGCACCCGACGGCCACGCCCCGGGCCGCTGCCCGCCACCGTCCTCCGGGGGCGCGGCCGCTGCCGGTCCACCGCCCGGCTGTCCACTGTCTACGGCACCCCCCGGACCGCTGTCCGCGGCAGGCCGCGTCCCGGCAGGCCACCCACCAGGCGCCTCGGCGCTCCCCGCACTCTCCGGACCGCCTGGGGCCTGCCCCTGACCGGGCCCGCCCCCGGCCATGGCCGCACGCGCGGCGGCCGGACCGGACGGCCCACCGGCGGGGGGACCGACGGGAGCGTGAGCGTCGGGCCCAGGTACGTACCCCATGGCGGGCCCGGGCCCCCCAACGCCAGCACCACCCGAACCGGCTCCACCGCCCGGGCCGCCCAAGCCGCCCGCGAGGGCCCCGCGCTCCAGCCGCTCCAGCCGCGACTGGACGGACCGCTCATCGCCGAAGGCGGCGGGCAGCAGCACCCGGGCGCAGATCAGCTCCAGCTGGAGCCGCGGCGAGGTGGCGCCGCGCATCTCCGTAAGACCCTCGTTGACCAGGTCCGCCGCGCGGCTCAGCTCGGCGCCGCCGAAGACCGACGCCTGCGCCTGCATCCGCTCCACCACATCGGCCGGGGCGTCGATGAGCCCCTTCTCCGCCGCGTCCGGCACGGCGGCGAGGATCACCAGATCGCGCAGCCGCTCCAGCAGATCGGCGACGAACCGCCGGGGGTCATTGCCCCCCTCGATCACACGGTTGACGACCTCGAACGCCGCCGCCCCGTCGCTCGCCGCGAAGGCGTCCACGATCGAGTCCAGCAGCGAGCCGTCCGTATAACCGAGTAGCGAGGTCGCCATGGCGTACGTCACGCCGTCGTCGGCCGCGCCCGCGAGCAGCTGGTCCATCACCGACATCGAATCCCGCACGGACCCGGCCCCGGCCCGCACCACCAGCGGCAGCACCCCGTCCTCGACCGGAATCGCCTCGCGCCCGCAGACCTCTCCCAGATAGTCACGGAGCGTCCCGGGCGGCACGAGCCGGAACGGATAGTGGTGCGTACGCGACCGGATCGTGCCGATGACCTTCTCCGGCTCGGTGGTCGCGAAGATGAACTTGAGGTGCTCCGGGGGCTCCTCGACCACCTTCAGCAGGGCGTTGAACCCCGCCGAGGTGACCATATGGGCCTCGTCGATGATGTAGATCTTGTAGCGACTGGACGCGGGCCCGAAGAACGCCTTCTCCCTCAGCTCACGGGCGTCGTCCACACCACCGTGCGACGCGGCGTCGATCTCGATCACATCGATCGACCCCGGCCCGTTCCGCGCGAGGTCCTGGCACGACTGGCACTCACCGCACGGCGCCGGGGTGGGACCCTTCTCACAGTTCAGACAGCGGGCCAGGATGCGCGCACTGGTCGTCTTGCCACACCCGCGGGGACCACTGAAGAGATACGCGTGATTGACCCGGTTGTTGCGCAGCGCCTGCTGCAACGGGCCGGTGACATGCTCCTGCCCGATGACCTCCGCGAAGGTCTCGGGGCGGTAGCGGCGGTACAGCGCGAGGGACGACACGCTTACGACGATATCGGGGACCACGGACAACGGGCCCCCACCCACATCCCCACACCCCCCGCAGCCCCCAAAGACGCAAGGCGCCCCTCACGCACCCGCCAGAGCCCACTTACCCTTGCTGCCTTCCGGCCCTGGGGGAGTTCGGTGAGATAGCGCCACGTGAGGGGCTGGCCCCCACCCTAGCGGATAGACCCGGGTGCGAACGAGTTCGCTAGCACTCCCGATCGTCTTGTAGAGTCTCCAGCGGAGGATTCGCCTAGAGGCCTAGGGCGCACGCTTGGAAAGCGTGTTGGGGGCAACCCCTCACGAGTTCGAATCTCGTATCCTCCGCAGTCGCTGAACAGCGAGAACGAGGGCCCTGACCAGATCTTGGTCGGGGCCCTTGTCGTGCCGTGGTCTCAGTTTTGGTCTCAGTTGCCATGATCGGATCGGCGCGGACCTGAGCGGACGGCCTGCATCCGCCGGTGCCTCTGACACGTCCCCGTGCTGGGCACCGCCCCGAAGTCCTCCCACGACTTCCCCGACAACCACAGCGGTCGAGTAGCCCCGCTCCGCACGTAGTGCAGTCTCGTCGCGCACACCGGTCGCCTACCTCTGCAGGCCCCAAGCGCCCTTCATGCTGGGCTGGCACCACCGCCCGGGCTGCAATCAAAAAACGGATCATACTGCTGGGTAGCAGCTTCAGGAGGCATGTCTCTCGAACGGGGAGGGGCGCCTGGCCCGACCGTCGGCGTGGCGGCTAGGAAAGCAAGGCAGACCCCACTTGCTGGCAGCCAACGTTTCCCAGCGAAGCCCTCCACCCGTGCTCCCGAAGGAGGAGAACGATCATGTCCGCCGTAACCCCCGAGGCATCAACGGTGACGCCGCTCCCAGACGGACGGTGCATCTCCACCGCTCCCACAGCTCTCGCCTCCGGGCCCGCTCCAGCCTCCGGGCAGCAACTCCACACCATGAACGATTCGTACTGCGGCATCACGACCCTGTTGGTCGACGCCGGGATCGGCTTACACAAGCTCCTCAAGCGCGATGGCGGCTCGGACCTCAAGCTCGCTTACATGCTTCTCCAGGAGTTCGTGATCCGGCCCGTTGACGATCGCGCATCGGACGAGGCCGAGGACGAGGCGATCGCGTGAACACCACCGACATCGACCTCGAGACGCTTCCTCCGGCCACCTTGGTCGCCGAGAACGGCCGGATCACCCCGATTGGAAAACTGGTCATCGCAAAGATGACCAAGGAACTGGCCGACATCTGCCGACAGGCTGACGACCCACAGGCCGCGCTCCGAGTGATCGTGGAACTCGTTCCCAAGCACATGGCGGAGCTCGTCAGCCGGCGCACCAACGTCGCCCCCAGCCCGCTGCGCACCGCCCTCACCGGCCTTGTCGGGTCCGAGTGTCTGGAGCGACGCCCCGGCCGCGACCCACTGACCGGGGATCGGTTGGATGGCCAGCCGGACATCGACGACACCTGGTCCGACCACCCGCCGTGCACCCAGCAGCATGGCCACGGCGGCAACCACTGTGACTCCCTTGGGCGGAACTGGCAACGAGCGGAGATTTCGACATGACGATCCTCAACCGTGAGCGGCTCTTCGCCGCGTCGCTCCACTTGCGCCAGGGAGATGCCCAGCAGGCGAAGGCCGTCATGCTGCGCCGTGACGGGGACCGCTTCATCGCCGTCTACGACCCCGAGCGGGCCTCTCTCGACACGGCAGCCGTGCTCACCCGTGCTCTCCTCTCCTCCGAGCGCATCACCATCTCCGAGGTAATCCTCGAAGGCCACGACCCGGACCTGACGGCCTTGTACGGCGCTGCCTCGAAGCTGCTCCTGGACGTAGAGATCACCAGCGGACCGAGGACCACGGAACCCACGGTGAAGGTGCGCAGCCAGGACCCAACGCAGGCGACGTACTTCATCCCCGAGGACTGGGACCTGTCCGAAGCCCTCGACAGGCTGCCCGCGGCGTTCGCCGACGCCCGGCCGGAGGTGGCCCGAAACCTGAAGCGGATCGAGCAGGCGAAGAAGGACTCCGGCGGAAAGATCGACCACGCCCTCGACGTGGTCGCCGTACTGGTGCTGGAGACGGACGATCCGGACGGCGTCTACGACGAAGTGCTACATCTGCTCCACCAGGTCCGCACCGCACGGACGACGGAAGCCGCCCCGGCCACTGCGGCCTGAGCTTCCGTGAAGACGGCCCGGAACCGACGGTTTCACCACCGATTCCGGGCCGTAAGGCCTGATTGCCGACGGACGTGCCCGCCTCATCGACTGGGCGTGGCCAACGCGCGGTGCGGCGTGGATCGACCCGGGCGCCTTGGCGCTCAGGCTGATGGACGCCGGCCACTCAGCGGAGGACGCGGTCGTCTTCGCAGGCCGCTTCCCGTCGTGGCAGAACGCCGATCCGGAGGCACTGGCGACGTTCGGTGCCGCAGTTGCGGCGCTGTGGCGGGAGATCGCCGAGGAAAGCCCGACGCCGTGGAAGCAGCAGATGGCCAAGCAGGCTGCGGTGCTCGCGCTCGCGCTCGCGCTGGGCGGAGGATCGCAGGCGTATCTGGGGCCGCGTATCTCGACGACCGCATCAGGAATGGTGGCTTCGACGATGGCACCCCCGATAGCGGCGCCCTGCCCTGCTCCACGGAATCGGCTCGGGCTGGCTGGCTGGCTGGCTGGCTGGCTGGACGAGCGCGAACACAACGATCCCTTGCCGTCCGGGCCGCCTCGCGGCCACCCGCTGAGGACCAGCAACGTATCCGAACATTGCCGAACGCCCGCCTGCTGTCACTGACCTTGCTTACGCTCGGTCCAACGACCCCAGATCGGCGCGAGAGGCAGCCCATTGGCCTTCGTGCAAGAAACAAAGGCGGCGCCTCTGGGGTTCCCGGACCCAAGGAACTTGTTCGCAGCAGACTCGCGTGACACGCAGTCTGTAGGAGGGGGAAGGTGCGACGATGGGGATCTTCGACAAGTTGTTGAGCGGTAAAGGTGGCGGGTCCACTGAGACCTGCCCGTGGTGCAGCGCATCGCTTATCGGCGCGGATAAAGGCGGATGGGGTGAGGGACGCTTCGAGTGCCCCGACTGTGAGGGCGGCGTGTTCTTCATGGAAGACGGCCAACTCGTCGACTCCATGCACCTGGGCAAGAGCCGTGGAGGCGGCACCTGCGAAGGGTGTCAGGCCTCCTTGTCCGGTGGCGTGAGCTACCTGCCGTATGAGGCCGGAAGCAACTCGCATGGATACATTAAGTGCCCGTCGTGCGGGCATGAGAATGTCCGCTTCGGGTTCGGCGAGGACGACTGAGAGCTTGCCAACAGGCTCGGATGTCGGAGACGACAAGCGGTCGAGCGGTGAGGGGTATGAGCCCGTCCATGTGAGGTGGCCCGACGCACCGGCACGACCGTCCACAGTTCACGGGCTCGGTGTGCGACTTCGCCTCGACCGGGTTGCCCGACTCGTACGAGGCACTGCAGTTCCGACAGTTGACTCGCCCGGGTAAGGGGGCTTCAGCATCTGGTGACAGTGACGGTCCCGCGGATAGCGACGGCCCAGGTGTCCGGCCTGCATCCGCCTCTTCATCCTCGAAGAGCCGAAACCTCATGTCTTTGCTCCAAGGGCTGACCACGTTCACATCCTCCCTCACGACCGCCGCGTTGACTGCAATCCGTTGGACTCATCGGACCTACTGCTCTCGAAGTGGCACAGTGAGTACATGCAGCCACCTGCCGGGGCTGGGGCCGCTGATGCCCCGATGTCAGCGCCTGACGCCTTCGACATCCCTGTGTTTCTCCGTCACAGCTCTCCGCTGACTCCCGCTCCGCGGCCTTCCCCCGTGGAAGTGGCGTCGGTCCACAAGCCCTGGCCCGGAGGCGTCGGCATTCCCGCGGACGGTGCATACCTGGTTGGGACGACGTGGCGTGCACTTCTAGACGCCACGATCACCGTCGGGCGGGATATTGCTTCCTGGATTGTGGCGACGCCTCGCCTTGCACGCCACGAGATCATGGCGCGTCGCTGCCCCCTCTCGGCCTATCTCGTCCGTGCTGGCAGCGAGGTCGTTCCCAGCGTTGTCTACGCCCATGGGACAGAGAGTTCGACCCGTTCCGCCTTCGGCTATCACGTGGGTATGACGATGGCCGAATGGGCCTGCTGCATGATGGGGCTCGGCCCCACTACCCACGCCGAGAGCGCGTTACCGCAGGGCGCAACGCCCGGCTGGGCCAAGACGCGCAACTTGCCAGACCTGTTTGGCACGCACCCCGCCACTTCCCAACTTTGGCTGGTGGAGGCGAAAGGAAGCCGACGGCTCGGCAAACGCCCGCGGATCAAAGGTGCGGAGCAGTTGGATGTCAGCGGCCTTGTGCCAGTCCCACACCAGAAAGTGCTGTGCGGCACCAGTCTGGAGCGGCGCTTGTTCATGATGATCGATGTCGAGGGCGCCTCGATGGCCAACAAACCTGGTGACGCCTCCACGCAAGGCAACAGCGAAGAGGCGTTGGAACGGGATGACGAGGCGCTGTTGGAGCTCGCCCGGTCGCGCATGCTGACCTACCTCGCGTTGGCGTCGCTTCCCCCGGGCAGGTTGCGCGTCACGCCCGTTGGTAGGCCCGAAGGACGATCGCCAGCACGGCGAAGCGGCGAGCTCCGCTTGCTGGAGGACGACTACACAACGGCCGAGCTGCGCCGCCGCGTCGTACCGGAGCTCGGCGATGAGGGCATCAGGCGACGGGAAGGTCTGGACATGCTGGCAGGAAGGCTGCCGGGGACGGACCTCATGCTTGGCATGTCTCGGCGCCTCTACGGCTCGTGCCGGGAGCTCGCCAACGCGGAGCGTCGTATCGTCGCTCAGGCCCGAGATGAGCGGCCTGCTTATCTTGCCGAACTACCACGCGCGGCGGTAATGCCGCTGTCCGAACGGCCAGTGAGCGACCGGGCGTACAAGGACAGGATCTTCGAGGCCGAGAGATACATGCGGGAAGTCCGGGAGGAACGGCGGGAAGAGCAGCTCCGCGCTGTACGGTCAGGCTTCACAACAGGCGGCAGGGCCTCCTGGCTTCATCTCCTCGGCTCGGTTCCTCGGCTTGCACTTCCCAGGGAAGAAGGCTTTCTGGAGGCGGCGACTGCCGACACCTACCTCGCAGTCGAGGAGGAGACGCTCGACCTGGATGAAGCGCGATAGCGACGCTTCAAACTTTCACGGGTATGCCCGGTCGTCCCCACCTCGGTTCACGATGAGCACGTGCGCGTAGCCCGTCGAGAACTGCCCGACGGGCTGCGCGTGCCGGGGAGTCGTCTCGGCCGCTCATACTGACCCCGCAGAAGACCGATCGCAGTGTCAGGCTGGAGCCGCGCGGCTGCAGATGCTCGCGCGATTCGGTAGCCGCGTAGAGGGTGAGTTGAGCACGCCTGACAACCCAAGTGACCTGCCTCACACTCGAAGTGCCACCCCAGGCGACGCCTTCCCTCCGCCGCGGTCTCGGCACCTCCGCCATCAGCAACTTCACCTCAAGCGCTTGCGCAGCGCTGCTGCGCACGCAGCGACGTGAGCGGGAGTGGGGAAGTAACAGACACGCGCCTGCCTTTACCCACTGCTAGATTCCTACCAATCCGCCTCAACTTCAGGGTCAAGCACGGCCATCTCGTACAGGGCCCCGAGCGAAGAGGGTGCGCAGCACTGCTGCGCACATACCCAATCGAGAGTGGTAGGGGGCACCACAGAGTGAAGTCGTTCTTCGAGCTGCTGGGTAAGGCGATGCAGAGCACGGGCATGACGCTGCGTCTATGCCTGCTGATGGTTGTCGCCTCAGCAGCGGCATACACCATCAGCCAACTGCAGTAAGTCGATGTGGAGCGAGGAGACCTGCAAGTGGGAAGCACGGAAACGAAGAGCGCATCTGCTGACGTTGTGGACCGGCTCTGGCGGGCATACGCCCCCTTCCAACGGGGCCGGAAAACGTTCGGCGACCTCACCTCTATGACCACGATCCTGCTTCTTGCAGGGTTTGTTGAGTCGGTCGGTGAACCGGAGGATGAGTTCGTCAAACGGTGGGCTCGAGCAACCGCGGAGGCCCAGATCGGCATCTCGCCGCTGGTGGACCTGCGCGCCGCCTTGAGAAGTGCGAGTAGGCATCAGCTCTTTCCTGTGCCTGACATCGACAGGCTTGACGTCGAGTTCCTCGACGGGAGTGAAGGAGCAGATGACGTTCCCTGGGCAGCCGCGTTCCTTGCTGCCCTAACGCAGGGTCCGGCGCTGGCCAAAGCAAGCCTGGCGGAAGTCTACGAGTTGCTCCTCGAACGCCACGTTCAGGAAGGTGCTTTTCTGGCAGGAGAGTTCTACACACCGCGCGACGTCGTGCGCCTGCTTGTGGAGACCGCAGCCCCGCGGCCGGGGGATCGAATCCTTGATCCAGCTTGCGGGACCGGTGGCCTTCTTGCAGTCGCAGCGGAGCGCATCGCGGAACACGGTCGGCTGGACGGCGCTTCCTTCGAGGCTCATGCCACAGATCGCAGCAATCCACGGCTAGCGATGATGAACCTGGCCATCCACGGAGTGGATCAGCCCGTCGTAAGTGCCTCCGATCCGGTGTCGCTCTTTCAGCACCGGGGTACGGGCCTTGTCGACCTGGTGCTGAGCAACCCGCCGTTCAACCAGCGCATCACGGCTCACCACACAGTCGACTGGCCCTTCGGGCAACCGCCCGAGTCCAGCGCGAACTTCGCCTGGCTCCAGCTCGCTTGGAGCCGACTCAGCGAGGAGGGGTTCGCGGTAATGATCATGCCGCCGGGAGCCGCCTGGTCCGGCGGCCGTGAGGCGCTGATCCGCAGGAGAATGATCGCCAGTGGTGCTCTCCTCGCTGTCATTGCGTTGCCGGCGAACCTTTTCGCACCCCACACCGCCATCCCCGTGCACATCTGGGTGTTGGCTCGCGACAAGTCCCGCCACCTGCCGGTAGGCGATACCGAATCCGTCCTCTTCATCGATGCAAGCAGACTCGGTAAGCAGGTTCCACGGCAGCCATGCACCTTGACCACCGAGGACATTGATCGCATCAGCACGCGGTTTCACGCGTGGCGGCTGTCCCCTTCCGCAACGCCTGATGAACCAGGATTCTCTCGTTCGGTTTCACATGCCGAGATCGACGAGAACGACGGCAGCCTCGATCCGCGCCGGTACGTCCACTTCGACCCTGAGCAACAGCCAGCAGCACCAGACCTTGATCTCATGCTCGATGCCCTGGACCGGCATGACGGTGCGACGTCGAGTTCGAGCCGTGCCGTCCAGGGAAGTCTCAGCGTGTGCGAGCGATTGACTCGCAGCGGGGTCGAACTCCCCCGTGTGTCTCTTGGGCTCCTTGTGAAGGGCACTCGAGCTGACTTGTTCGAGGGATCTGAGCCCGGCCTGCTCTTCGCCGGGCCTTCGGGAAGCCTCATCCGTGCCGAGGACTACGTGGACGTGGGCATCCCCGTGGTGATGCCCAAAGACCTCACCAACAATGACATCAACACGGCGAGCATCAAGTACGTCGCCGAGCGTCAAGCCAATGATCTGGAACGTTTTCGCCTCCACCTCGGCGACGTGGTGCTGGCACGTCGCGGAGAGCTGGGGCGATGTGCGGTCGTCCGAGAGGAGCAACAGGGATGGCTCTGTGGAACCGGCTGCTTCGTGCTTCGGCCGCCCGCTGAGCTGAACGCTGACTACTTCGCGGCCTACCTCCGCAGTACGGAGGCACGCCAATGGCTCGATGCCCACTCCACGGGGAGTATGACCATGAAGACCATCTCTCTCAATGCTTTGAGTGAATTGCCGGTTGCACTGCCAGATCTCGGAGTGCAACAGGCGGTCGCCGACGCGATGAGGCAGCTGGATGAACATGAGCGACGGCTGCAGGAGCAGCTCGCGCTCACACAACAGATTCGCCGCGACTCGCTCATGGGGCTCCTGCGAAGTTGAGTACGACGCAAGGTGTTCCGCTCAGGTCTCCCAGGCTGCCAGCGATGGCCCTGGTAACTCCTCCGGCGCCACTCGTATGGGCACCGAGGAGAGCTGGCCGAATACCGGCCTGCGCCCCTCATGCGTACTTGATTGCGCTCCCTTGCCCCGTCCTACCGTCCTGCGGCTCACGCCACATGACGTCGGCGGAAGGGCAATCAGTGAACAAGGAGGAATCCAAAACCGTCAGCGAGATTCTCGAGGAGCTGAGCAACGCCTCGCACGTTCAGGTCCGCTCGTCCACCGAACTCGCCGCCCACGTCTCCGAGGCCGCGGAGGACGAGGACGAGAAGCGGATAGACGACGGGCGGGGCCCGCTGCGCAGGCGCACCGACTACAGAGCCGTTCGGAAAGCGCCGCGATCACTGTCACTCACCCCTTGGCAAGTCCTGCACGCCATCGGCCTTGGCGCTGCGGCGGCCCGTCAGGGAGCCGGCCGAGGACTCGCCGAGCACTGGGGCAGCCTGCGCTACAGCCAGGCGCTGGAAGCGAACCGGGGTCGATTCCTGCAGTTGTCGTCCGAGGGACGCGACCTCCTGCGCTTCTACAAGGCCACGCAGTCCGGAGAGATCGGCACCGGCTTCGCCTCGCTGCTGGCCGAGCACATAGTCAGGTCCCGGTACCCCGACCACTCGGTTTCCGTGATCCCGGCGGACATCGCCCTGAAAGCTGGGTGGACACTGCGCAGCTCCGGAACCGGGCCTCGCCCGGAGCCGTTGCAGCGACGCCCCCACTTCTTCGTCGAAGCCTGGCAACCTGGACAGCCGTCCAAGATCTTCCTGATGTCCTCGAAGGGGACGCACAGCAGCGTCCACCAGGTGTACAAGCAACTCAGCACCGCCAGTGCCCACGTGGAGTCAGTCCACATCGGCCCCTACGGCACCGTCCCCTACCTCCTCATAGGCACCGAGATCCCAGCCAAGGAGAGTCTCGCCCTGCATGTTCTGGAAGCTCCAGGCACGACTCTGCTCCGCCCGCCCGGCGAGAAAACGGGAATCGACCTCGACCTCGCACTCACACAGGAAGAGTTCATGCCTGAGGTCCTACTGCCCGCCGAAGGCGACAGGACGACCATTCCCGGGTTCCAGGTACTGCCCGGCTCCTTCGCCTGGTTCAGCGTCGTGCTGGCTCGGACGGAAGCAGCCGCGCTCACCGCCTTCACCGGCGGTGGCAAACCCACCGCTCAGTACTTGACCAAAGAACAAGGGCGACGACACTTCCAGCACGACACCCACGCCAACACGGCCAGGATGCGAGACGCGGAGCACCGCATCCACGACATCGACTTCGTCGGCACCGATCACATCTACCGCCTCAACGGCACCCGAGTAGAAGCGTTCTCCGGGCTCGAGAGAAGCCTCTACACGCATCTCCACCACGGACACGTCAACGAGTACCGTCGCCAGGTGCACGACTCGCGAGGACAGTGGCCGCCTCGCAGCACAGCGAAGTACTGGAACGCGGTGTCGATCCGAGCCGACGGGACAGTACTGGCTATCCGCCTCCGGGACGAGTGACCCAGGAGCCAGCGAAAACGCCTGATCCGCGCCGGCGGCCTGCTGGGTGGAGGTGCGGCTGAGCCACCTCCTCGACACGACTCTCGTTGGTCTCGGTTCTGGTCTCATTCACCCTGGTCCGGCCCCGTCCACGCGCGGTCTCACCTGAGGCTTCGCCGCAGGTCAGAACACCCACGTCCCCCGCCGGACCCCCAGGCGAACATTTGGAAAGCGTGCTGAGGGCAACGCCTCACGAGTTCGAATCTCGTATCCTCCGCCAGTGCCTTCACCAGGCACGATGCCGAAGGGCCCCACCGCGAGGTGGGGCCCTTCGAGGCGCGGTTAACGGGGCGGCCGAACAGCCTCGGAGCGGTTGCCGTCATTCCAGATGTAGACACTGGTGGTGCCCGCGCCGTACCAACTCTCCGGCCCAACCTCGGCCGTGAGATTCGGGTACTCGCTGATGGACTCCCGAACCTCAGCCGGGTCCACTTGCGTGTACGGCTGGTTGAAGACCAGAGCGGGCCTGCCGGTGGTCCGGGAAAGCCACGTGGTCGTGTGATCGTAGAACCCCGGCCTGTCTTGGCAATCCCTCTTGGCACAGCGGCCCTTGTCGAGCCAGTGAAGCCCGGACGAACACCCCGTGTTGCCGCTCTTGACGTCGTGCCGGTCCGCCCAGTCCAGCAGGTCCGCGCGCATCTGGGCATAGGCGTCGGACGCCCAGCTCACGCCGAAGGCGATGGCCATGAACAGGATCAGGTCGCCTCGGTGGCGGTCGGGGGTGGCGGGGGCTGCGGAGGTTGCGCGGGACGCGAGGGGAATTGAAGTAGGCATGCCAAGGCTTTCCGTGTCAGGTGTCCGTGGGTCTTTACGTGCGCGCGGGCGCTCGGGCGCCGGGGTCAGGAAGGGAGCGTTCGTTCCTCGGCGCGGGTCTGCCCGGACGTCGCGTCCAGTTGGCGGGCCAGCCACGTAGTGATGAGGTCCAGGAGGTCCGGGTCAACCGGGTCGCGCAGGAGGCGGCCGTAGGAGCGGAGGGTGTGGTGGCCGGGGTCGCGGCGCAGGATGTGGGTGAGGTCGGGGATGCGGTGGATCTCGGCCCCGCCCGGCACCAGTCGGCGCATTTCGTCCAGGTCCGCGGGGTCCACCTGGAGGTCCTTGTCGCCGGTGACGGCCAGGACGGGCGCATGGATGGCGATGAGGTCGTCACGGGTGTCATGGGCGAGGTTCTCGCGCGTCCAGCGGGCGTTGACCGGGATTCCGGCGATGCGTGCCACGTCCGTGCGGGTCCTCTTGATCCGGGCCAGGGCCCGGTTGCCCAAGGCCCCCAGGGGGCGGCGCAGGAGGCGGACGGGGGCGGGCATGCCCCGGAGGATCGAGCGGGCCTGCCAGCGCAGGGCCTCCTCGCCCGGGCGGGCGTAGCCGGCCAGCAGCACCACCGCCCCCACGCCACGACGCGCGGCGAGGCTCATGGCGTGCAGGGCGCCTTCGCTGTGGCCGATGACGCCGACGGCGTCGGGGCGGACGGCGGGGTGCTCGGCCAGGGCGCGCAGGGCGGCGGCCGCGTCCTTGTGGTTGTCGGTGAAGCCCGAGGCCCGCCAGGCGCCGGGGGTGGCACCGGCGCCACGCCGGTCGTAGCGCAGTACGGCGAGGCCCTCCGCCGCGAGGGCGGCGGCCAGCGGTCGGCCGAGGTTCACCCGGACCTTACGGGTGTTGCCGTCGCGGTCCAGGGGGCCGGAGCCGTGCAGGAGCAGGACGGCGGGGTGGGGGCCGGGGCCCGCAGGCAGGGTCAGGGTGCCGGCCAAAGGGGTCCCGTCCTCCGCGGTGACCGTCATGTCGATCTCGGGCAAGGCTCCGCCTCTCATTGTTCTCAACTACGAGAACGTTATCAGATATGAGAGCATTGGAGTCATGCCAACCGCGAACCTTCTCCTCCACCCCGTCCGGATGCGCATCCTGCAAGCCCTGGTCGGCGCCGACGAGCTGACCACCGCGCAGCTGCGCGAGCGGCTACCCGACGTTCCGGCGGCCACGATGTACCGGCACATCGCGACGCTCACCCAGGCGGACATCCTGGAAGTGGTTCACGAAAGGCAGGTTCGCGGCACCGTCGAACGCAGCTACCGGGTACGCCAGGACAAGGCCGTCGTGGATACCGACGCCCGCACCGCCATGACCAAGGACGATCACCGGCAGGCCTTCACCGTGTTCACCGGAGCCCTGATGGCCGACTTCGACCGCTATCTCTCCCGCGACGACGCCGATCCCGCCCGCGAAGGTGTCGTCTACCGGCAGGGCGCGGTATGGCTGACCGACGAGGAATTCGCCGAACTCGTCGAAGAGATCGAAGCCGTCGTGGCCCGTCGCACCCAGACCGCCCCGGGTGACGGCCGCACCCGCCACATCGTCAGCTTCGTGCTCGTACCCGACAATCCCGCCGGGGCCTGAACGCCCCCGGGAGCGTGCTTTCGAAAAGGCTTGGCCGACCGCCCTTCGTGGGCGGTACGTTGACCGCCATGACCAGCTGTCGAAAGGGCCATGCCGCGTAGGCGCCCATCAGCCCTGCGGGGCGACATTCCGGTCCGTCTCCCGAGGCGTCGGCGGTATCCGCCGATCGACCGTCTCTCGGGGTCCTGCGCCGCCGATCTGCGTCGGCTCGAGCGCACCCGCTTCTGGCCCGAGGCCGTCGAGGAAGCCTTCTGGCACTGGAGAGCCCTGGCCCACGGTCCGCTCAGAGCTCTGACCGACCCTTTCCTGGGGCCTCGGTGCGAGCTGTACGAGTGTGGCTGCGATCCCGGACACTTTCGCGACTTCCTCGAGACCGCGCTCCACGCCCTGCCCAAGAAGAGCGCGCGCGAACTGCGGGGGCTCGTCCTGGCCCTCGACGCCAAGATCACGGCGAGGGCCAGGACCGTTCGCGTGGACGCTCCGGACAGTCGGTGGTGGCGGGGGATGTCCGAGGTGGGGTAGCTGCCGGGGCACCGGCTCAGGCGGTGCGGCGGGCGCGGGTCAGGTAGAGGGCCGTGGCGGCGGCGATGGCGGTGAGGCCGGTGACGCTGCTGACCAGGATCTGCTCGATGCCGCCGAAGGCGAAGCTGGAGGCGACGTTCACGGTGGCGGCGAGGGCCAGGACCAGCCAGAGCAGGGACTTCATCAGGGGGTTCCCTTCGGAGGGGCCCTCGGCGGGCCGGGGCTTCGTTTGCCGAGGTCTACGATTCCGGGTTCGCCTCGCCCGCTCGATGGGTCACACCCCCGGATCCATGGTGTAGCGGGCTACACCCCACCGATTCGCCTGCCGACCGGCGCACTCCGCTCCCGCGGGCCCGGCCGGTCGCTTAGCCTGACGGCCATGCGGGAGACGGTGCGGCGGGCGGGGTGGGCCTCGGTCGAGTTGCTGCGAGCGGCCGGGCTGGCCCTGGCCTCGTACTTGTCCATCGGGGTGGTGATCTTCGCCGCCGTGGCCATGGCCACCGTCGTGGGGGCCGGGGTGCTGCCCGAGTCGGTGCTGTTGCTGCGCAGGACGGCCGGGTACAAGCGGCGGCTGGTGGGTGCCTGGACCGGCGAGCCGGTGCCCGAGGCGTACCGGCCGCTGACCGGGGAGGCGTTCGCGCGGGCGCGGGCGGCGGTCGGGGATCCGGCCACGTACCGCGATCTGCGCTGGCTGGTGGCCCACGCGGGTTACGGCTGGCTGCTGGCCTGCTGTGCGATGCCGGTGTGGGTGATCGGGCTGCTCGTCGACGGGGTGTGGTGCGGGCTGCTGAAGCGACGGGCCGTGGTGCTGCCGTTGATCGAGCGGCTGGTGGACCTCGACGCGGCGTGGTCGCGGGCGCTGCTGCTGCCGTCGCCGGAGGCGCTGCGCAGCGCCCGGCTCGCCGAGCGGGTGGCGGAGCTGTCCGAGACCCGGGCGGGCGCCGTCGCCGCGCACGGGGCGGAACTGCGGCGCATCGAGCGGGATCTGCACGACGGTGCGCAGGCGCGCCTGGTGGCGCTCTCGATGCGGGTGGGGCTGGCCCGGCGCGCGTACGAGAAGGACCCCGACGCGGCGCACAAGCTGCTGGCGGACGCGCAGGACCAGGCCGAGGAGGCCCTCACCGAGCTGCGCCATGTCGTGCGCGGCATCCATCCGCCGATCCTCACCGACCGCGGGCTCGTCGGCGCCGTACGGGCGCTCGCGGCGGGCAGCGGGCTCGAGGTGTCCGTACGGGACGACGGGGTGGAGGACGGGCCGCGGGCCCCGGCGGCGGTCGAGGCGGCCGCGTACTTCGTGATCGCGGAGGCGCTGACCAACGCGGCCAAGCACAGCGGGGCGCGGCAGGCGTCGGTCGGCCTCGTCCGGATGCCCGATAGGTTGAGGGTCGCGGTACGGGACGAGGGGCGGGGCGGGGCCGATCCCTCGGGCGGCAGCGGGCTGCTCGGCATGCGGCGCCGGGTCGCGGCGCTCGACGGGACCGTGGAGATGACCAGCCCCGTCGGGGGGCCGACGCTGATCGAAGTGGAGCTGCCGTGCGTGTGGTGATCGCCGAGGACAACGCTCTGCTGAGGGAGGGCATGGTCCTGCTGCTGAACTCCGCCGGGCACGAGGTGGTGGCCGTCGCCTCCAGCGGCCCCGAGGTGCTGCCCGCCCTCCTCGAACACCGCCCGGACGCGGCCGTGCTCGACGTCCGGATGCCGCCGGGCTTCCGCGACGAGGGGCTGCGCGCGGCGCTCGCGGCGCGGCGGGAGATGCCCGGTCTGCCGGTGCTGGTGCTCTCGCAGTACGTCGAGGAGACCTACGCGGCTGAGCTGCTGGCCGATGGGGCGAGCGGGCTCGGCTATCTGCTGAAGGACCGGGTGGGGCGGGTCGAGGAGTTCCTGGACGCGCTGGAACGGGTGGTCGCGGGCGGTACGGCGCTGGACCCGGAGGTGGTCAAGGAGCTGATGACCAGGCGCCGGGACGATCCGGTGGACTCCTTGACGCCGCGCGAACGCGAGGTGCTGCACCTGATGGCGGAGGGCCGGGACAACGCGACGATCGCCGGCACGCTGGTGGTCTCGGAACGCGCGGTCAGCAAGCACATCGGCAATGTCTTCGCCAAGCTTGGCCTGCCGCCGAGCGACAGCGGGCACCGGCGGGTGCTGGCGGTCCTCGCGTATCTCAACAAGGGCGCGACGAGCACGGGGGAGTCGGCGGACAGGCGGTGAGGCGGTGAGGCCGAGCGCGGTGTGGGTCTCGGCCCCGGCGGGGATCGCGGCCGCGGCGGCGTTCGCGGCCGCGTGCGCCGTGGCTTTCCCCGCCCCGCCCCTTCCCGAAAGAGGGGGCTCCGCCCCCTCCCCCCCGCCGGGGCTCCGCCCCGGTCCCCGCTCCTCAATCGCCGGAGGGGCTGGAAAGGAACCCTCAATCTCCGGAGGGGCTGGGGACGTAGCGTCCCCGCAGCGTTCCCCACACCGGTGGGAGTGAGCCCGCCGCCGTCGCCACGACCACCGTGACGATCGCCGCGGCCTGGACCGGCGGGAGGTACGGCAGGGTGCCCGCCGTGGCCGCGCTGAAGGCCAGGAGTGGTACGGACGCCACGGCCGCGCCCACCACCAGGCCGGTCACCACCGTGGCCGCCGCCTCCAGCCGTAGCATGCGGCGCAGTTGGCGGCGGCCCGCGCCCGCGAGCCGGAGCAGGCGCAGTTCGGGGCGGCGTCCGGTGGCGATGAGGGCGAGGGTGCTCAGGACGGCGATCACCGTGAAGGCCCCGATCGCCGCGACCACCGCCACCGACACCACCTCGGCCAGCGCCTCGCCCGTCGCCTCGCCCCTTACGGGCGCCGGGTCCCGCTCCACCCGGGCCCCGGGAACCGCCCGCGCCAGGGCCTTCGTGAGCGCCTTACGGTCGGCACCGGGCTCGGCCGAGACCAGGATCCGGCCCGCGCCGGGCATCGCTGTGTGGCGCAGCAGCTCATCGCGGGAGAGGAGGAAGTCCCCGAGCGCGATGGAGCGTTCGTACGTCGCCACGACCCGCAGCCGCGCCTCCTGGCCGTCACCGAACCGCAGGGTCACCGTGGAGCCGGGCCGGGCGCCGAGGGAGTCCGCGCGGTCGGCGCCGATGGCGACCGTGCCGGGGCGCAGCCGGGCGAGGTCCCCGTTCCGGACGCCCGGGTCGAGCGTGCGCGTCAGCCGTTCCGGGGTGACACCGAAGACGGGCAGCCGCTCGAGTTCCGGCGAGCCGAGCTCGCTGCGCGCCAGCAGCACCGCGCCGGGGACGACCTCCGTCGCCGCCCGCACCCCGGGCAGCTCGCGGACGCGCTCCACCGCACCGGCCGTAAGGCCGCCGTCCGCGCGCACCGCCAAGTCGGCGCGCAGCACCTGGCGGGCCTGGGCGTCCGCCGCGTGGGTCATCGTCGCGCCGCCGGAGAGCTGAACCCCGGCGAACGCGGTGACCAGCACGATCGGGGTGATCGCCGCGCCCAGCCGGTGGGCGGACGCGGCGCAGTTGGCGGCGGCGAGGCGGCCGCCGGGCCCGAACAGCCGCAGCGGTGCGCCGAGCAGCCGCATCGCCCCCTCGGCGATCCACGGCCCGAGCACCGCGCAGGCGATCACCATCGTCACCGCCGCCGCACCGGCCGCGGCCGCCGCGGTCGCGCCCTGCTGGAGGGCGGCCGTTCCGGCCGAACTCGCGCCCACGCCCAGCAGCACAAGACCGGTGATGCCCCGTGCCCTGCCGGGTGCCCGCTCGCGCAGCGCCTCCGCCGGACGCGCCGTGGCGGTCCTGGAGCAGCCGATGAGCGCCGCGATCCGGGCCACCAGGACGGTGACGGCGGCGGTGATCAGGGGCGCGGGCCACAGCAGCGGGGGCAGCGTCAGCTCGAGCCCGGTGGGCAGCGCGCCCCGCGCTGCCAGCAGCGCGCGCAGCCCCAGGTACGCGGGGGCCGCCCCGGCGGCGCCCACCAGCGCCGCCCAGGCCGCGACCCGCCCGACCTCCCGGCCCACCGCACCGCGCAGCTGCCCGGGTGTGGCGCCGACCGCGCGCAACAGACCGAGTTCATGGGAGCGTTGACGCAGCGCCTGGACGATGGTCGACGACACGACGAGCAGCGCCACGAGGACGACGGCTCCGGCCACGGAGCCGAGCGCCGCCAGCAGCTCGCCACGGGCGGGCGGGGCCGCCAGGAACTCGGCCTCGCCCCGTTCGCTTCCGGTCAGCACGCGCACGGCGGCCGGGTCGCCGTCCGCGCGGTGCCCGACGTCGGTGACACCGGCCGTGTCCAGGGCCTTCCGCACCCGTCCGGCCAGCTCCGCCCGGCCCGTGCCGGGTTCGGCGACGACTCCGATGGCGTCCAGGGTTTCCGGGTGGCCGGACAGGCGCCGGGCCTCGGCGCCGGTGAACCACACGGCCGTACGGGGGCCGTCGGCGACGCCCACGACGGTGTACGCCGCGTCCCGGCCGCCCACGCGCAGCGTCAGCCGCTCGCCGAGGCGGCCCACGCCGACACGGTCCGCCCCGTCACCGTCCGCGCCGCCACGGCCCGCCTCGACACCGCCCGCGCCGCCACGGCCCGCCCCGTCGCCCACCACCACCTCGTCCGCCCGCTCCGGGGCGCGGCCCGTCCGCAGTGCGTAGGGCGCCAGACGGGCGGTCTCCCAGGGGCGGCCGGTGGCGGGCCGGTCCGCGAGGCCCACCGGGAATTCCGTGTCGGGGACGGCCGTCCGCACCCCGGGCACCCCTCGCACCACGCTCAGCGCCGTCCGGGGGATCCGGACCCGCTCGGTGAGCCCGGCGCTCGCGGTCTCGCGGTCGCCCAGGGACGTCGCGCTGAAGCGGGTGTTCTGGTCGCCGGCCACCACGAGATCGGCCCCGGCGTACCGCTCCGCCCGTGGATGCGCGCTCCAGGCGGAGACGAGCGTCAGCCCGAAGGCGCCGAGCAGCAGGGAGGTGAGGGCGAGCGCGGCGAAGACCGCGGTCCACGCCTTACGGTGGGCACGGGTCGCGCGCGCGGCCAATAGGGCGGCCACCTTCATGCGGTCCGCCCTCCCAGGTCCTTGAGGACGCGGCGGATGTCGGCCGCCTCCGGCCGCTCCTGCCGCCAGACCAGCTTCCCCCGCATCAGGAACAGCGCCTCGTCGGCCCGGGCGGCGGCGAACGGGTCGTGGGTGACCATGACGACCGTATGGCCGTCACGGTCGACGGCCTGCCGCAGCAGCGTCAGCACCTCCTCCGCGGCGGCGGGGTCGAGCGCCCCGGTCGGCTCGTCGGCGAAGACGATGTCGGGCGAGGTCACCAGCGCGCGGGCGATGGCCACCCGCTGGCTCTGCCCACCGGACAGCTCGTACGGCATGGTGCCGCCCCGGTCCCCCAGCCCGACCGCCGCGAGGGCCCGCAGATCCCGGCCGTCGACGCTGTGGCCGCCGAGCATCAGCGGCAGGGCGACGTTCTCCGCGACGCTCAGCGACGGCACCAGGTGGTGCGCCTGGAAGACGAAGCCGATCCGCTCCCGCCGCAGCCGCGTCAGCGCCGCCTCGTTCAGCGAGGACAGCTCCGTGCCGCCGATGCGCACCGCGCCCGCCGTCGGCCGGTCCAGCCCGGCGGCGCACTGGAGCAAGGTCGACTTCCCGCATCCCGAGGGGCCCATCACCGCGAGGAACCGTCCGCGCTCCACCGTCAGATGGATGGGGTGCAGCGCCACGGTCCCCGGCTGGTACTCCCGGGTGACCCCGTCCAGGGCCAGCGCGTGGTGCCAGGTCCCCGTCCGCTCCGCGGTGGCCGTCGTACGGCCGCGCCACTGCCGGTTCATCTCTCCGCCCCTCCGTCGCGCCGGGCGGATCAAACGGGTCCGCCGGTCACGAAGAACGCTAGAAACGGGCGCGGGCGGGCGGGAGAGAGCGCGGTCCCGTACCGGGAGGGGTACGGGACTCCGGGCCGGGGGTGGAGCTGGCTCCACCACCTCTCGATCGCCGCAGGTCTTCCCCGGTCCTCCAGCGGTCTGAAGCCCCGGTCTTCCCCGGTCCTCCAGCGGTCTGAAGCCCCGGTCTTCCCCGGTCCTCCAGCGGTCTGAACGCCCGGTCTTCCCGGTTCGCGGGCGACTCCCCGGGCGCGCCGCCATGGTGAACCTCGCCGGGGACAAGATCCTGGACCCCCGCAGGACCGGCATATGAGACAGAAGCCCACAGAGAGGCATCACGCACCCATGGACGTCAGCGCCCGTATCGAGGCCGTCTACGCGCAGATCGTGCACCGCAACCCCGGGGAGTCCGAGTTCCACCAGGCGGCGCGCGAGGTGCTGCCGGCCCTCGCCCCCGTGCTCGACGCGCATCCGGAGTATCTGGAGGCCCGGATCGTGGAGCGGCTGTGCGAGCCGGAGCGGCAGCTCGTGTTCCGGGTGCCATGGGTGGACGACGACGGCGAGGTCCAGGTCAACCGGGGCTTCCGGGTGGAGTTCAACAGCGCGCTGGGCCCCTACAAGGGCGGCTTGCGCTTCCACCCCAGCGTCGATCTGGGCATCGTGAAGTTCCTCGGCTTCGAGCAGATCTTCAAGAACGCGCTGACGGGCCTCGCCATCGGCGGCGGCAAGGGCGGTGCGGACTTCGACCCCAAGGGGCGTTCGGACGGCGAGGTCATGCGGTTCTGCCAGTCCTTCATGACCGAACTCCACCGCCACCTGGGCGAGCACACCGACGTACCGGCCGGGGACATCGGGGTGGGCGCCCGCGAGATCGGCTATCTCTTCGGCCAGTACAAGCGGCTGACCAATCGCTTCGAGGCCGGTGTGCTGACCGGTAAGCCGGTCGCCTGGGGCGGTTCACCCGCGCGTACCGAGGCCACGGGGTACGGCACCGTCCACTTCGTCCAGGAGATGCTGCTCACCCGCGAGAGGGATTTCGACGGCCTTACGGTCGTCGTCTCCGGCTCCGGCAATGTGGCCCTCTACGCCATCGAGAAGGTCCACGCCCTCGGTGGCCGGGTGGTGGCCTGCTCCGACTCCTCCGGCCATGTGGTCGACCCGGACGGTATCGACCTCGCGCTGCTCAAGGAGATCAAGGAGGTCCGGCGGCAGCGGATCTCCGCCTATGCCGACGCCAAGCCGGGCGCCGTCTTCTCCGGCCGCGGCTCGGTCTTCGAGCTGCCCTGCGAGGTCGCGCTGCCCTGCGCGACCCAGAACGAGCTGACCGAGCAGAGCGCGATCGCCCTGGTCAAGAACGGTGTGATGGCCGTGGCCGAGGGCGCCAACATGCCCTGTACCCCGGCGGCGATCGAGATCTTCCGGGAGGCCGATGTGCTCTTCGGCCCCGGTAAGGCCGCCAACGCGGGCGGGGTGGCCACCTCCGCGCTGGAGATGCGGCAGAACGCCTCCCGCGAGCGCTGGACCTTCGCCCAGACCGAGGCCCGTCTCGCCGCCGTCATGACCGAGGTCCACACCCTGTGCCGGACCACCGCCGACCGCTACGGCTGCTCCCCCGACGACTACGCGCTGGGCGCGAACGCCGCCGGATTCGTGCGGGTGGCGGAGGCGATGGCCGCCCAGGGCGTCGTCTGAGCCGATCTGGCCGGAGGCGCCGAGCGGGTCATGCGGACCACGGGTCACGCCGACGGCGCGTCCGCTCACGCCGACGGCACATCCACCACCCTGCGCACCGCGCCCAGCACCGGCTTGCGGAGCAGCAGCAGCGCCGCGTCGTCGTGGAGCCGACCGCCCACATGGGAGAGCAGTTCGTCGTGGAGCGAGGCGAGGGTGCGCGACGGCTCGTCGCAGATGTGCCGCGGCACCCGTTCCAGCAGCGGGAAGTACTCCCGGCCGCGGTCCCGCGCCTCGATGACACCATCGGTGTAGAGCAGCAGCTGGTCGCCCTCGGCGAACGGCACCACCTGGAGGCTGGGCAGTTCGCCGCCCAGGGAGGCCAGGCCGAGCGGCGGGGCCGGGCGGGTGGGCTCGATGGCGATGATGCCGGTCTCGCCGACCAGCAGCGGCGGGGCGTGTCCGCAGTTGACGATCTCCATACGGCCCTCGCTGGGGTATCCGGCGACCACGGCGGTGACGAAGTCGTCGGGCGCCAGGTTGCGGGACAGGCTGCGCTCGATCCTGGCCACGACGTCGAGCAGGTTCGGCTCGTCGTAGGCGGCCTCGCGGAAGACGCCGAGCACCAGGGCGGCGGTGCTCACCGCGGGCAGCCCCTTGCCGCGTACGTCGCCGACGATCAGCCGGACCCCGTGCGGGGTCGGCAGCAGGGCATAGAGATCGCCCCCCACCCGGGCCTCCGCGGCGGCGGCGCTGTAGCGGACCGCCACCTGGAACTGGCCCACCCGGGCGGGCACCGGTGTGAGCAGGGCGTTCTGGGCGGCCTCGGCGACCGAGCGGACGGCGGCGAGGACCCTCTCACGGCGTCTACGCAGGGCGCTGGCCCCACAGCTCGCCAGGGCCACGGCGGCGGGCGTGGCCAGCAGGATCGCCTGGGTGCGCACCGATTCGTCGCCCTGGGCGCCCAGCAGCGCGCCCACCACCACGGCGAGCACCCCGATCCGGATCACTCCGTGCGGTCCACAGTGTGCGGCGGCGAGCGCCGGCCCGACGGCGAGCAGTGGCAGCCAGGCCAGCCCCTCCGAGGTGACGAGGGCGAGCAGGGCCACACCACAGATGATGATGACGGGGACCGCGGGGGCTATGAGCCCGGTGCTGTCCGGTTGGTCCGGGTCGTACGGGCGGAGTCGGGCCGGGAACATGAAACTGCTTCGCTGCTCTCTGTCCACAAGGGCAAGTGATACCGGGGATGTCCGTTTCACCCAGAGAAACAGCGATTCGATAGGTTCCGCAAGGCCCGCGTTTTCAGATAGTGAGCGAGAGGTTCCTGCTCACCCGGCTCGCGGTCGGCACCAGGCGGGTCCGGAACAGCTCCCGGTGCGGATCCATCTCCGCCAGCCGGGCCAGCCGGTCCGCCCGCAGCGAGACCCCGAGCGAGCCGAGCCGGTCCCCGTAGTAGATCGGCACCGCGAAGCAGACCGTGCCCAGTGCGTACTCCTCCAGGTCCGCGACCAGGGGACTTCCGGTCGGGGAGTCGAGGCGGCGCAGCAGATCGTCGGAGCGGGTGACGGTGCGCGGGGTGAGATCGACGAGCGGATGGCGGGAGAGGTAGTCGTGGCGGGCGTCGTCGTCCAGTTCGCGCAGTACGCATTTGCCCAGCGCGGTGGCGTGCCCGGCGTCCTCGCACCCCACCCACAGATCGACCCGGGGCGCCTGCGGGCCGTCGACGATGTCCGCGACCCGGATCTCGCCGTCGTCGTAGAAGGTGAGATACGCGGCGGCGGAGAGCTCGTCGCGCAGCGCTGCCAGAGTGGGCCGGACCCGGGCGAGCATCGCCTGCTCACGGCTCCCGGCCTCGAGGGCGCGCAGCTTGTCACCGATCACGAAGCCGCCGTCGTCCAGCCGGGACACATAGCCCTCATGGGCCATCGTCCGCAGCAGGTGGTACGTGGTCGCGAGCGGAAGCCCGGTCTCCCGGGCGAGCCGCTTGGCCGGCGCACCGCCCTCGTGCGCGCCCACTGCCTCCATCAAGCGGAAAGCCCGCTGAACGGATGAGATCAGCGTAGGCGCCGTTTGAGCACCCATACATCCAGCTTGCCCCTGATATGACCGGATGAGCAAGATCTGATCTCGCTGGATCCGATCTCCACGGAGACGCCCGCGAGGGCGCCGACCGGTGCGGTCGGCGCCCTCGCGGGCTTATGGATCGGTTCTGTTCGGTTCGGTTCGCGTCGGTGCGCCGCGGTCAGCCGGGGGAGATCCGGCCGCGCCAGGCGCCTTCCGCCTCACCGCGCCGCTCGATGAAGTCCTTGAACCTCCGCAGGTCCCCCTTCACCCGCCGGTCGAGCGTCCCGGTCATCTCCGCGGCCTTCTCCGCCATTCCGCTCGGCTCGAAGACCAGGGCCAGATTGACCCGGGTGTGGCGCTCGTCCACCGGCTCGAAGGTGACCAGGCCCTGCTGCTGGACATCACCGGAGGTGGTGCGCCAGGCGATGCGCTCGTCGGGAAGCTGATCCACGATCTCGGTGTCGAACTCCCGGTGCACACCGGCAATGGAGGTCGCCCAGTGGTTATGGCGATCGTCCACCTGGGTGACCTGGTCCACGCCTTCCATGAACCTCGGGAACTCGGTGAACTGGGTCCACTGGTTGTACGCGGTGTGGAGCGGAACCCCAACCTCGACGGACTCCCGCACGGTGCTCATCGGTGACTCCTTTCGACGTTGTCGCGTCGCGCACCACGCCGGGTTTCCGGGACCGCCGAGCCGAAACATGAGCGGGCTGCGCTGAGCGGATCCGCTCAGCGCAGGGGGTGCAGCGGGGCCAGTTCGGCCGGGGAGGCGCCGGTCGCGATGGCGTCCGCCAGCAGCCGTCCGCTGAGCGGGCCGAGGGCCACGCCCCACATGCCGTGCCCGCCGTTGACGTAGACGCGCGGCGAGCCGGTCGGGCCGATCAGGGGCAGCCCGTCCGGGGTGCAGGGGCGGGCGCCGACCCAGGTGTCCGTACGGGCCTCCCAGTCGATGCCCCGCAGCAGCGGCCGGGACGCCGCGATGATCGCCTGTATGCGGCGCGGGTCCACCGGCCGGTCCGCGGGGGCCAGCTCCATCATTCCGGCGACCCGCACCCGGCCCTCGCCCAGCGGGGTGCAGACGACCTTCTGGGCGGCCAGATACGTGGGGCGGGTGGGGGCGCCCTCGGCCGGGACGCTGAAGCTGTAACCGCGTCCGGCCTGGACCGGCACCCGGACCCCGAACGGGCGGACCAGCGGGTCCAGCCAGGCACCGGTGGCCACGACGGCGACGTCCGCGCGGAGTTGGCCCCCGGAGGTGGTGACGGCCACGCCCGCCCGCCCGAGGTCCCGGACACCGGACACCTCCGTACGCTCCAGGATCTCGCCGCCGCGCTTGCGCACCGCGTCGGCGAGGGCGCGGACGAAGTTACCGGGGTTGAGATAGCGCTGGCCGTGGAGTTCCACGGCCGCGCCGACGCCGTCGCCCAGCGCGGGCTCCAGCGCCCGGGCCCGGTCCCCGTCGATCCGCTCGTACGCGATTCGGAAACCGGCCGCGCGGGCGTGCTCCAGCTCCTCGGCCATCGCGGCGCGCTCGGCCGCGGTGCGGAACGCGATCAGACAGGGCTCGGCGGGCCGGGTCGGCTCGGCGACGCCGTCCGCCGCGAGCGCGTCGTACGCGTCCAGCGCATGGCGGTTCAGCGTGGCGAACGTGGCGGCCAGGACCCGCCAGCGGCGCGGGGTGCAGTTCCGGGTGAAGGTGAGCAGGAAGCGGGCGAGCCGGGGGTCGGGCCGGGGCGGGATGTAGACGGGCGACCCGGGGGAGACCAGGCTGCGCAGCCCGTAGCGGAGCGCCGCCGGTTCGGGCAGCGGCAGCGTCAGGGCGGGGGACAGCCAGCCGGCGTTCCCCCAGGACGCCCCGGCCGCGGGGTGGCGCCGTTCCACGACGGTGACCTCGATGCCGTGGTTCCGCAGCGACCAGGCGGTGGCGAGGCCGACCATGCCCGCACCGATGACGACGGCGCTGCGCGGTGGGCGGGACGGACCGATGGCAGTGGGCACGGATGCGCTCCTTCCCATGGATGAAACGCCATCATCGGGGGAGGGGGCCTGACACCGCACTGGCCCGGAGGCCGAGAGCGCACGGGCCGGTCTTGTCGCCGGGGACAAACGGAGCCCAGCGCCCCGAAGGGGCGCGGGGCTGTGTCAATGTGCGGCCCCGCCGCGCGGGCGCGACCAGCCACGACGGCGCCGCAGCGGACCACGCGGCGGAGCTTCGCCCCGGGACCCCGGGGTCTGGGCGGAGCCCCAGTTGTGGGAAGGGGCGGGGAGGGGAACAGCCCGCCGCAGGCGTCAAGCTCCGTCGGACACTCCCTGAGCTCCGCCGGTCCGCGCCTACGGCAGACGCAGCGCGCGCAGCCGCAGCCTCAGCCGGATGTCGAACATGGCGGCGGGGTCGCTCAGATCGAGCCCGGTGATCTCCTGCGCCCGCCGCAGCCGGTAGCGCAAAGTGTTGGGGTGGACATGCAGCTGACGGGCGGCCAGCCGGGCGTCCTCCCCGGCGGCCAGATAGCGGTCCACGCTGTCCAGCAGCGCGGTGCCGCGCCTGCGGTCGTACTCCTCCAGCTCCGCGAGCGCGCCCAGCGGATCGTGACCCGCCTCGACGGCCAGGTCCACGGTCCGCATGAGCAGGGCGTCCAGCTGGACGTCGCGGATGTGGGCGGTGCGTTCCCGCGTCGCGCCGAGCCGGGTGAGCAGCCGGACCACCAGCTCGGCGTCGGCGCGTGAACGGCCGAGCCGACCGGGCCCCGGGACGGTGCGGCCGACCCCGGCCGCCATCCCCGGCAGCTCCCCCACCGCCCGCAGCAGCCGTTGTTCGTCACCGACCGGCACCACGGCATAGCCCACACCGTCGACCTCCGCGCTGAGCCCACCGGGCTGGAACGCGGAGAACCTGCGGTCCAGGTCGGCGAGGGCCCGGCGCAGCGGATCGCCGGGCGGACCGCCCGGGCCCGCGCACATGCCGTCGTACGGGCCGTCGCACAAGCCGCCGTACGCGCCGGAGGCAGGCGCGGGCGCCGACGGCAGCGGGCGCACGGCGACCACGGCCAGCGGCCCCGGCCCCAGCGGGAGCTCACGGGCCGTCTCGACGGCCTCGTCCCCGCCGCGGAGCAGCGCCCGTACGGCGGCGGTCCGCCGCGCGTCCGCGGCCAGCCGCCGCTCGGCCTGCCGGGCGAGCAGGGGCGCGAGCAACGCGGCCGACTCCTCCAGGGCGGCCCGCTGCTCGGGGGACGGCGAGGACTGCACGATCGCCCAGATGGAGCCGATGGCCGTGTCACCTGCCCGGATCGGCATGACCGCGCGCGGCAGGATCCCGGCCCCGCGCAGATCCGCGTAGAACGGACCGGAGGAACCCGCCAGCCGCTCGTCCAGATGCTCGGTGCGCAGCAGGACGCGGTACCGGTCGGGCACCCGGCGACTGAGGATCGTGGCGATGCGCGCGTCGTCCGAGTTCTCCTGGCCGGGGGAGTAGGTGATCAGCTCGGAGGCGTCGTCCTCGATGGTGACCGGGCCGCCGGCCAGCCCGGCGGCCCTGGTGGCCAGCGAAAGCAGACCGTCCGAGGCATCGCCGTACGCGGAGTCGTCGTACATGGCTCCTCCGCTCATCAGCGCCGGTGGTCGCCGGGGCACTACCCGGACCCGTTCACTCTGATGCGCGGAGGCACGGATTATCCAGGGGTCCGCGCTACTCGATCCCCGCCGGGCGCCGCCGCCAGTGCCCGGTGGCCCGCTCGAAGGCGTGGCCGACCTGGAGGACCGCGAAGTCCGCCCGGTGCGGCCCGACGATCTGCACCCCGACGGGGAGCCCGCCGGGCGTGAACCCGGCCGGTACGGACAGCGCGGGGCTGCCGGTCGAGCTGATCAGATACGCCGAGCGCATCCAGTCCAGATAGTCGTCCATGGCCACCCCGGCGATCTCGGTCGGGTACTCGATGCCGACGTCGAACGGCACCACCTGGCTGACCGGCAGCAGCAGCACGTCATAGCGGCCGAAGAACTCCCGTACGCGGTGGAAGAGCAGGGTGTGCAGCACCTCCGCGCGGCCGATGTCCGGCCCGGTGAGCTTGCGCCCCTCCTCGGCGTTCTCCCGGATCGCCCGCTTCAGCCCGTCGGGGTGGCGGTCCATGAGCGGGCCGAAGGAGACCTCGAAGGCCGAGGCGCGCAGCGTGCGGAAGACGTCCTCGGCCTCGGTCAGGTCCGGGCAGGCCCGCTCCACGGCACAGCCGAGGCCGGTGAAGACCTCCGCCGCCGACTCGACCACGGCGGCCACCTCGGGCTCGACCGGCACCAGCCCTCCGAGATCCGGCGACCAGGCCACCCGCAGCCCCGTCAGATCGCGGTCCAGGGGGCGGGCGAAGCGGGCGCCGGGCTCCTCCAGGGCGATCGGCGACCGCGCGTCGGGCCCGGCGATGGCGGACAGCAGCAGGGCGGTGTCGGCGACGGTACGGGCCATCGGCCCCTTGACGCTGAGGGTGCTCCAGGCGGTCAGGGACGGCCAGTTGGGGACGCGCCCCGGCGATGGGCGCAGACCGACGACGTTGCAGAACGAGGCCGGGTTGCGCAGCGAGCCGCCGGTGTCGCTGCCGTCCGCGATCGGGACCATGCCGGAGGCCAGCGCGGCCGCCGCGCCCCCGCTGCTGCCGCCCGCGCTGCGGCCTAGGTCGTGCGGGTTGTGGGTGGCGCCGAATATGGGGTTGAAGGTGTGCGAACCGGCCCCGAACTCGGGCACGTTGGTCTTGCCGAGGGTGATCGCCCCGGCGGCCCGTATCCGCTCGATCAGCAGATCGTCCTGGTCGGGCACGCCGTCGGCGAGCGGCGAGCCATGGCTGGTGCGGATGCCCGCGGTGTTGTGGAGGTCCTTGTGGGCGATGGGCAGCCCGTGCAGCGGCCCGAGCTCCTCCCCCGCCGCGATCCGCTCATCGGCCTGCCGGGCGGCCTCGCGGGCGCGGTCCGCGACGAGGGTGACGATCGCGTTGACGGCCGGGTTGACCCGTTCGATACGGGCCAGATGGGCCTCCAGCAGCTCGCGCGCGGACAGCTCGCGGGAGCGCAGCAGCGCGCTGAGGTCCAGTGCGGTCCTGAAGCAGAGATCGTCGTCCGTCGTCGTCACGGTCGCTCGCCTTCCTCGGTGGTCATCGCTGCGCGGGTCTTCGGACCGCGGGCCCCATGAGGCCCACGGTCCTTACTGGTTTCACGGTCCTTGCGGGTCTCACGGTCCTTACGGGTCTCACGGTCCTTACGGTCCTCATGGGCCCCAAGGGCGGAATCCATGGTTGGGGAAGCGACCGGGCGGCGGAAGAGCGCCGTCACGGCGGCCGCCACCAGCACATTGACCGCCAGCGCGACCAGACCCGCGTTCACATGGTGGGTCTCCACCTCGGCCAGGGTCAGCCAGGTCACCACCGCCTCACCGGTCACCAGGCCCGCCAGCGCCCCCGGGGCGGTCAGCAGCCGTCGGCGGCCGATCGCCGCCAGCAGCCCCGGCACGATCTGGATGAAGCCGCTCACCGTGAGCAGCTGAAGGTCGGCCAGCAGCCCCGGCCGCAGAATGCCGAGGGTGAGGGCGAGTCCGATGGCCAGGACGACCACACTGTGGTTGACCGCCATCCGGGCCGCCTCCCGGCGGGCGGGCAGCAGATTCCGCGCCACCAGGGTCGAGATGCCGACGCACATCGCCCCGGCCGGCACCATCGCGGACGCCGCCGCGGCCACCACGACCAGCCCGGTGGCCCAGCCCGGCAGAGCGCCCTGGGCGAGCGTCAGCAGAATCCCGTCCGGGTCCCCGGCACCGTCCCCGCCCGGCGCGGGGGACTGCGCGGCATTCAACAGGCCACCCCGCGCGGCGGGCATCGTGCCGGACGGCCAACAAGCGGCCGCCCCGCCTTGTCCCGGCGGACAAAGGCGGGGCGGTCGGCCCGGGGTCTCGTTCCCGAGGACCTTACGGTCGTTACGGAGGTCCTTACGGTCCCTACGTACGTGGTCCGGCGGCGGGCGCTGAAACCCGCGCGGCCGAGGTGCCGAGCCCGGTGGGCCCGTGCCACGGGGCCACCGGCCGCGCCCCCGAACCGGCCCCGGCGCCCGCCACGGTCCCGGTCCCCACCGGCCGCCGGTGGGCGCGGAGCAGCTCGTCCTCCCGGTAGCGCGCGACCTCCCGGTGCCAGTTCAGGATCCCGGACATCCAGTCGCGCAGCTCCCCCACATAGCCCTCCATCGCCTTCCGGACCTCCGGCTCCAGGCCGAAGTCGTCGTACAGCACCGGGAACTCATGCGCCGCGACATGCTGGAACTGCCGCATCCGGGACGTCATCAGATCGTTCACGACGGCGACCCCGGTCGGATAGTCGCAGTCGAAGAAGTTCTGGACGACGAGGACGCCGTTGTGGACCTCGCCCTCGAACTCGATCTCCTTCTGGTACGAGAAGACGTCGTTCAGCAGCGTCGCGTAGTCCATGGCGGCGTTCTCCAGCGACCGGACCGGGCCACTGGCGTAGATCTCGGGCGGCACCCGCCGTTCGCGCGCCAGTCGGCACAGGCTCATGGTGAGGTCGGAGCCGAAGGTGTGGCGGCGCATCTCGATGTAGTCGACCGGGTCGGGGATCCGGTTCTTGGTGTGGTTGACCAGCTCCCACAGCCAGCTGGCGGTCATGTTCTCGACGGCCTTACGGAGTTCACGGCGCGGCTGGTCCGCCATCGGGCCCGCCGTACGGCTCCACAGGTCGGCCAGCGACCGCTCCAGCGCGTTCGCCGGGGTCGGGGTGGGGCCCGCGTCGAGCGGCATGAACGCGCCGAGCCGGGCGTTGCAGGCCCGGGCCCCGGCCAGGTCGTGGGTGCGACCGAAGACCGCCGGGTAGTAGTCGTCCGCGTAGGTGCCCCAGGCCAGCCAGCCCGACGCCAGATCGAGCTCGTCCGGGGAGCCGTCCGGGTGGATTCCGGCCGCGCACAGCGGGAGGTCGGCGGCGAGCATCCGCCGCTCGTCCCAGACGTGCGAACCGGGGACACCGGGCTGCGGTCCGAGGATGCCCATCCGGCGTGTCCAGTCGGCCAGGTGGTCGCGGGCGGCGGGCAGATGCCGATTGAGCCGGAGGGTGAACGGCATGAAGAAGTCCGGCAGCAGGGCGGGCCCGGTCCGCCGGAACGGGACATGGCTGAACCTGCGGGTCCTGGCCGCCTCCGCCCGGCCCGTGGTCAGCGGCAGGCTCGCCGCGGAGGTGCCGAGCCCGCTGAGCGCGAAGGGCGACCACGCCGGGGCCTTGTCCGGGCCGTTCGCACCCCCAGGGCCGTTCGCACCCTCCGGGCCGTCCGCGCCTTCCAGGCCGTTCGCACCCTCCAGGCCGTTCGCGCCGCCGTCCGCACTCTCCGGGCCGTCCGCACCGTGCGCGCCGTTCATGTACCGGCTGGAGCGCAGATGCCACTCATGGCCGCCGGACTGCCAGTCCTGGAGCCCCTTGACGTAGGCGAGGACCCCCGCGCAGGCCGCCGGGTCCAGACCGTGCTCGGCGAAGAGCGGCCCGAGCTCGGTGAGGGCGGTGTCCTCGAACTGCTGCAACCGTGAGGTGAGCAGCTCATTGACGGAGTCGGCCGCCTCCTGGGTGGTGCAGCACAGGAACGTCTCCAGGACCAGGACGCCATTGCTGAGCTCGCCCTCGTCCTCGATCTCCCGCTGGTACGAGAACAGGTCGTTGCGCAGGTGCACCGCGTCCGCGAAGGCGTCCCGCAACACCCGCATCGGCCGCGACCCGGCGATCACCGCCGGCACCTCGGCCCCCACCGCGTGCTCCACCAGCCCGGCCGACCAGGGCGCGCCGCCGACCTTACGGCGCATCTCGATGTACTCGACCGGATTGGGGATCCGGTGGATGTTGATGTTCGAGAGCTCCCAGAGCGATTCGTTGAGCAGGTTCTCGGTGCTCTCCCGGAACCGCGCCCGCCAGTCCGCCGACATCGAGGGCACCGTCCGCGCCCACAGATCCGCGAGCCCCGCCTCGACCGGGTTGGTGGGCTCCGGGGTCCCGGCGGCCGGGTCCATCGGCATGAAGGCGGGCAGCCGGTCGAGATACGCCTTGCCGGCCGCACGGTCCTGGGAGCGCTTGAACGTCTCCAGGAAGTGGTCGTCGAAGAAGAACACCCACACATACCAGTCCGTGACCAGCGAGAGCTCCGCGCCGGAGCAGTCGGGGTGGGTGTACGCGCACAGCAGGGCGTAGTCGTGGGCGTCGAGATCCTCCTGCTCCCAGATCCCCGAGCCCTCGAGCATTCCCATCTCGCGGGCCCATCGGGTGGAGTGCTCCCGTGCCGCCTGGACATGGGGGTTCAGCCGCGCCGGATACGGCATGTAGAAGTCGGGGAGTCGAAAGGGCTGTGTCACTGCTGGGCCGGCACCTCTCCGTGCGACGGTGGCCCGTAACCGTCGTACGGCTACGGGCCGGGGTCGGCTACGGGCTACCCATCCCACAACTGGCCTATCCGAAAGCCCAATTAGTCACACAACTGCGCTCCCATGACCGGCCCGCCGATCACCCGTCGCGTCTCCGGAAGGCCCATTCCATCCGCGGCTCCATCGCGAACCGGAACGCCCGCTGGACGGGCGGCGCGCACAGGGCCGTCACCACGGCCACCGCCACCGCCGTCACCGCGATCTCCCCCAGCGGCCGGTGCGGCCACGGGTGGTCGTACCAGTCCCAGAAGCGGGAGCCCTTGGCGAGGAAGCCGTGCAGCAGATAGCCGTACAGCGTCCCGGCGCCGAGCGCCGTGAACCACATCCGGCGCCGGGGCACCCAGGCGAGGAAGCACACGGTGAGCACCATGGAGCAGCCGAAGAGGGCGAACGTCATGACCGTGCCGACCCACCACGGCGCACCGAGCTCCTGCGCGCTGTCCCGGCGGTAGAACCACGCCGGGTTCATCCGCGGCACGGCCCAGTAGGCGAAGACCACGGTGGCCGCGACCACCGGCACCGACAGCAGTCTGACCCCGCGCCGCCGCACCATCCGGAAGTGCTCGGGACGCAGGTGCAGCCCCAGCACGAAGAAGGGCAGGAACTGAAGCACCCGCTGGAGATCGAGGTCGTCACCGATATTCGGTGAGCAGGCGGCGAGCGCGGCGATGGTGAGGGCCAGCGCCACCGGCCACCGCGCGATCCGCCACAGCGGCGTGGTCAGCCGCCAGACGAAGAGCGCGATCAGAAACCAGGTCAGGTACCAGGGGTCGAGCAGACTGATCGGATAGGACGGATCGTCGTCCGCCCACCGTTTGAAGAAGGTGTACGCGACCTCGAAGAGGACGTACGGAACGGCGACACCCGTGATCAGACGCTTGAGCCGGTCCGGCCGCAGATCGAAATTCCGCGAGAAGTACCCGGAGATGAGAATGAACGCCGGCATATGGAACGTGTAGACGGTCATATAGAGCGCGGATGCCGCTCTGCTGCCGCCTCGCAGTGGCTCCCACGCGTGTCCCATGGCGACCAGCACGATCGCCAGGTATTTGGCGTTGTCGAAGAACGCGTCGCGTTGTTTCGGCGCGGGGGACGGAGCCGGTGCCGCCTTGGCGGGCGGGGACGCCGGGGCGCGCCGCGCGGGCAGTGTCGGCAGTAAGTGCGAGACGTTCATCACATATGCCCTCCCGGGAAACCTGCGGGGAAAATCCGGGCTCTTTCTGAATTTCGGCGGAGGGTTGCGGAGGGGAACATTCCACGCACCATAGTGGCGCTCGCGAGCCCATGCCCCAAAAGGCTCAGCTCTCGCGCACAAGGGTTTACGTCCAGCCCAGCGCATCCGTCACCTCCCCAACTTGGGAACTTCTTTACCTCTCCGGTCAGTTCACATCAGTGATGAAGAGGGGCCGATCCGCCCGGCCTTGACCGACCCCGCCTGCTAGCTTCTACACAACTGTAGATCCTAACGACCCTATGGAGTGTGAGTGGCCATGGCCCTGTGGGACCGCATCAGGGAGTCCGCCCAGACGATGCAGACTCAGCTCGTCTCGAAGAAGAACGACTTGAAGAGCGGCGCCTTCCGCGACGCGAGCATGGCGATGTGTGCCCTGGTGGCGGCGGCGGACGGCTCGGTCGACCCGTCCGAGCGGCAGCGCGTCGCCCAGCTGATCGCCACCAACGAGGTGTTGCAGAACTTCCCGGCCGACGATCTCCAGCGCCGCTTCAACGACTACGTCAACAAGCTCACCACCGACTTCGACTTCGGCAAGGTGAGCGTGATGCAGGAGGTCGCCAAGGCCAAGAAGAAGCCCGCCGAGGCGCGCGCCGTGATCCAGATCGGCATCGTCATCGGTGGCGCGGACGGCAACTTCGACAAGACCGAGCAGGCCATGGTCCGCGAGGCGTGCTTCACGCTGGAGCTCCCGCCGGCCGAGTTCGACCTGTAGGACGAGCCGAGGCGTAAGAGCCGTAAGGCGACCCCGTAGGCCACGTAGGCCACGTAGGCCACGTAGGCCATGAGCCGGACGGCCGCCACAAGCCGGTACGGCCGCCCCGCGAGTCGTAAGGGCGCGACCCGGAGCTACAGCGGGGTCGCGGCGTGCAGGACGAGGACCAGGGCGACCGCCGCGTTCGCCGAGGACAGCGCGGACGCGGCGGTGCCCACCGCCGCGATCCACAGGGCCAGCCCCGCCGCCGTCCACGTCGGCGGCCAGTGCCGGGACGGTTCCACCGGCTCCAGCAGCGCCGCGACCCTGCGCGGCACCGGCCCCGGCGCGGCGAACCCGGCGAGCGCCGGGCCCGGCGTGCCCCGGGAGACCAGGGCGGCCTTGCCGACCGCCCGCGCCGTGACCCTGCGGTCGCCGACCTCCCGGGCCGCCTCCTCGTCCGCCCAGCGCTCGGCGCAGTACTCCACCGCGGCCCGCAGCGGCCGCAGCAGCGGGTTGGCCCGCGCCGAGAGCTGTGCGGCCAGCAGGTGGCGGTGGTGGTGCGCGGTCAGATGGGCGCGCTCATGTGCGATCAGGGCTCGCCGCTCACGGGGCTCAAGGCTGTCCAGCATCCCGGTGGAGACGACGATCCGGCCCGGCTTCCCGGTTCGCCCGGAGGTGCCGGGCAGCGCGTACGCGTACGCCTTGTCGTCCGGCAACACCGCGACCGGCGACTCCGGCAGCCCGGCGAGCGCGAGCCGGGCCTCCCGCCGCACCCGGCCATGGCGCAGACAGGTGGCCGTGCAGGAGACGGCCACCGCCGCCAGCGCGCCGATCGCCGCCTTCCCGGCCACCACGTCAAAGGGCACCGCCGCCCGTACCTCGGGGTCGGACCAGCTGTCCGGCAGCGGGTTTCCCGGCAGCTGCGCGGTGCCGACGACCATCAGCAGCCCCAGGCACAGCGTGGAGCACACCGCGAGGACGGTACCGACGAGCGTCAGCAGCCGGGTGGCGGTGCGCGGATGGAGATGTTGCTCGGCGAGCCGGGCGATCGGCAGCGCCGTCAGGGGCAGAACCAGCGGGAGGAAGACGAAGACGCCCATCGGTCAGTCCTCCGGCTCCTCCGCCACGTCGGTCAGCAGGTCGCGCAGCAGCCGCTCGTCGTCCTGGGTCAGCCCGGTCACAAAGCTGGCCAGGACCGCCTCGCGGTCGTCCTGGCCGTCCAGCACCCGGCGCATCCGCAGCGCCGCGAGCCCCGCCTCGTCCGACGCCGCCCGCCAGACGAAGGAGCGGCCCGCGCGCTCACGGGTCACGGCCTGTTTGGCGTGCAGCCGGGACAGGATGGTCATGACCGTGGTGTAGGCGAGCTCGCCCTCGATCCGCTCCTGCACCCATGCGGCCGTCACCGGCCCCGGCGCCCGGCTCAGCGCCACGAGCACCTGCGCCTCCAGTTCGCCCTGGCCACGCCGACGGGGGCGGCGGGGCCAGCCGGGCCCGCCGGTCCGGTCGTGGTCCATCACACCGTCTCCTTCCACACCGCACGCGCCCGGCGCGCGGCGCTCCATCGTAGCGAGCGGGCCACGCTTCCGCGTTCGCCCCTTTGGCCTGGCTGTACGGGCGGGCCCGGGCCGCCTCACCGATGCTGAGCAGGGGGCCGACCCCGACGAAGGAACGCACTCAGCCATGACGCAGACGCAAGGCTCGCTCGTACGGCAGATCACCGACTACGCCCATCGAGCCGACCCGTACCCGATCTACGCCGAGCTGCGCAAGACGCCCGTGGTGCACGACGAGGGGGGACCGTACATCGTCTCCACCTACTGGGAGATCCACGGTCTGCTGCACGACCCCCGGCTCAGCTCCGACGCGCGCAACCTGGACCCCCGGGCCGCCTCGGAGCTGCCCGAGGAGGACGACGACCCGGGGCTGCCGCCCAGCTTCCTGAGGCTGGACCCGCCCGAGCACGACCGGCTGCGCCGGCTCGCGACGGCGCCCTTCGGCCCGCCGCACACCCCGCGCCGGCTCCACGAGATGCGCGGTGAACTCACCCGTATCGTCGGCGAGCTGATCGACGGCTTCGAGGGGCGGGACCGGATCGATCTCGTGGACCACTTCTCCTACCCCTTCCCGGTGACCGTGATCTGCCGGCTGCTCGGGGTGCCACGGGAGGACGAGCCGCGCTTCCACGCCTGGGCCGACACCCTCGCCGCCGGTCCGGACCCCGGCCCGGACGCGGACGCCGCCGAGCGGCGGCGGATCACCCGGCGGGCCCGTACGGAACTGGCCACGTATCTGTCCGAACTGATCGAGGAGCGCCGTCGCGCGCCCGGCGACGACATGCTCTCGGCCCTGGTCGGCGGGGCGGGTCCGGAGGGGCGGATGAGTCGGGTGGAGCTGCTGAGCACCGCGGCGCTGCTGCTGGTGGCGGGGCACGAGACCACCGTCAACCTGATCACCAACGGGATGCTGACGCTGCTGCGCAACCCAGATGTGCTCGCCCGGCTGCGCAAGGATCCCCATCTGGTCGTGCCGCTGGTGGAGGAGCTGCTGCGGTTCGATCCGCCGGTGCAGATGCTCCCCCGGCGCACCCCGCTCTCGGAGATCGACATCGCGGGCGTGACCATCCCCCAGGGGGCGTCCGTCTGGCTGCTGCTGGCGTCGGGCAACCGCGATCCGCAGCGGTTCCCCGACCCCGACCGGTTCGATCCACAGCGCAGGGACAACCAGCACCTCGGCTTCGGCAGCGGCGTCCACAGCTGCTTCGGCGCCCCGCTGGCCCGGCTGGAGGCGCAGATCGCGCTGACCGAGCTGGCCCGCCGGCTGGACGGGCCCCGGCTGCTGGAGGACCCGCCGACCTACCGGCGCAACGCGGTGCTGCGCGGGCCACGGCATCTGCCGCTCGCCTTCGAGGGGCTGCGGCCGGGCCGGTCCGCGGACCGGTCCGCGAACGGGTCCCCCGACGGATCCCGGAATGGCTCCCCGAACGGGTCCCGGTGACGACGGGAGCCGGGCGCCGCGGACCAGCGGGCCTCACCGGGCGCGGAACGCGGACGGCGCGGACGCTCTCGTCCCGGCCGCGTCCTTCCCGCCCCTGCCCGTCCCGGCCTCGCCCCTCTCGGCCCGGGCGGCGATGTTCCGGGCCATACCGCCGAAGACGAGCGCGTGGCACGGGGCGACCGACCACCAGTACAGATGCCCGGCGAGGCCGCGCGGATGGAACAGCGCCCGCTGCCGGTACACCGTCCCGCCCCGCGCGTCCCGGTCGACCACCATCTCCAGCCAGGCCAGGCCCGGCAGCCGCATCTCGGCGCGCAGCCGCAGCAGCCGGGGCGGCAGGACCTCCTCCACCCGCCAGAAGTCGAGGCTGTCCCCCACTCTGAGCCGCGCCGCGTCCCGGCGGCCCCGGCGCAGCCCGACGCCGCCCACCAGGGTGTCGATCCAGCCGCGCAGCGCCCAGGCGAGCGGCAGCGAGTACCACCCGTTCGCACCGCCGATCCCCTCCACCACCCGCCAGAGGTCCCCCGGCGAGGCGTCCACCGCGCGCTCGCGACGGTCCTGGTAGAGGCTGCCGCCCGACCAGTCGGGGTCGGTGGGCAGCGGATCGCTGGGCGCGCCGGGGGTGGCGGCGGAGGACCAGCGGGTGGCCACCTCCGCGTCGCGGATCCGCCGCAGGGCCAGCTCCAGCGCCCGGTCCACGCCGAGCGGCCCGCCCGGCGGGTCCGGCACATAGCGGGTGATGTCCCGTTCGGCGCAGACCACTTCATGGCGCAGCGACTCCACCAGCGGGCGGGCGAGGGCGCCGGGTACGGGGGTGACCAGGCCGACCCACAGGCTGGAAAGCCGGGGGGTGAGCACCGGTACGGGCACGATCAGCCGCCGCCGCAGCCCGGTCACCCGCGCGTACCGCCGCATCATGGCGCGGTAGGTGAGGACGTCGGGGCCGCCGATGTCGAAGGTCCGGTGCACCTCGTCGGGCAGCGTGGCGCAGCCCACCAGCAGCCGCAGCACATCGCGGACGGCGATGGGCTGGGTGCGGGTGCGCACCCAGCGGGGCGTCACCATCACCGGCAGCCGCTCGGTGAGATAGCGCAGCATCTCGAACGAGGCCGAGCCCGAGCCGATGATCACCCCGGCCCGCAGCACGGCCGTCGGCACCCCGGAGTCCAGCAGCACCCGGCCCACCTCGGCCCGGGACCGCAGATGGGGCGAGAGCGCGCGTTCGGGGACGCCCCCGGGGGTCAGCCCGCCGAGGTAGACGATCCGGCGCACCCCGGCGGCCCGGGCCCGCTCGCCGAAGATCCGGGCGGCGCGGCGGTCGGTCTCCTCGAAGCCGGATCCGGTGCCCAGGGCATGGACCAGGTAGTACGCGACGTCCACGCCCTCCATGGCGGCGCCCACGGACTCCTCGTCGGTCACATCGCCGCGTACCGTCTCCACCCGCCCCGCCCAGGGCTGGTCACGCAGCTTCTCGGGCGAGCGGGCGACACACCGCACCTGATGCCCCGCGGCCAGCAGCTCGGGGACCAGCCTGCCGCCGATATAGCCGGTGGCGCCAGTCACCAGGCAGCGGCGCGGCTCCGGTGCGCCGTGCGGGCCCGGCGGGCGCTGGGGAACAGCCATGAGGCCATGGTGCGCGGGCGGCACGAAACCCGCGAGGCGGGATTCACGGTACGAAACCCGCGAGGCGGGATTCCCGCGCGGGACAAAACCTGTGGGCGCAGGACAAAACCTGCGAGGTGGGCTCCCTTCGGCGGCATTGTCCGTATCAGGTGTTGGAGGTCGCTCTCAGGTCTCCCCGACCTTCGAGCCTCTCAGCCCGGCCATCTAGAAGACGCTCTCCGGGGGACTTACGTCCTCTGTTCTGAACGCCTCTCCGGTCGAGCTCCCTCGCTCGCCCCGCAGGCTGTTATTTACGTTACTCCGGGCCCCCATGAGCGCCTAGCCCCTTTCGGGAATTTTTTCCTATTTTCCGAGTTCGGCGGGGCCCGGCTCCGGCCCGGCACTCGAGCGCCTTGGCTGCGCCGGGAGGGGCTTGCCCGGTAGGCTTTCCGTGTGATCTTCAAGCGCATCGGAAACGGTCGGCCCTATCCCGACCACGGCCGGGAATCCACCCGCCAGTGGGCGGATGTCGCCCCACGCCCGGTACGTCTTGACCAGTTGGTCACGACGAAGCAGCAGCTCGACCTGGAGACGCTGCTCGCCGAGGACTCCACGTTCTACGGGGACCTCTTCGCCCATGTCGTGAAATGGCAGGGCGACCTCTATCTGGAGGACGGGCTGCACCGGGCGGTGCGCGCCGCGCTCCAGCAGCGCCAGGTGCTGCACGCGCGCGTTCTGGAGCTCGAGGGCTGACCGCGCCCCCGCCCCCGGTGACCGATCGTCGTTGATCGACTTCCGATCCGTGTTGGCCCTTTCGGGTTGGTCTGAGCACCAACCATTGATCATTTAGTAGGCATCGCCACCTGGCCGCACTACGCTGCGCACATGAGCATGCTGACCCCTCCCGGCATGGGCGGAAAGTACCGCATTACGGGCGATCGCTACCCGCGGATGAGCCGGCCCCGGAGCCGCCGGCGGCTGATGTTCACCGCCTTCGGCTCGGTTCTGGCGCTCGGCCTGGTCGGGTGGGGAACACTTCAGCTCATCGACGTCTTCTCCGGCGACAGCGGCGGCCAGAAGGTCCGCGCGGCGCACGGCACCGGGGACTGCGAGCGCGGCGGCAAGCACCCCGACGAGAACGCCAAGTCCGGCCGGTCCGACAGCGGCCAGAGCGGCCAGGGCGGCCGTACGGGCGGCAAGCTGCCGAAGCCCTCCCAGATCACGGTCAACGTCTACAACGCGACCACGCGCTCCGGCCTCGCCAAGGACACCGCCAAGGAGCTGGAGAAGCGCGGCTTCAAGATCGGGAAGGTGGGCAACGCCCCGACCCAGTACGACAAGAAGGTCAAGGCCACCGGGATACTGCTCGGCGCACCCGGCGCCGGCGACGGGGCCTTCAATGTGCTCGGTACGCAGCTCACCGGCGCCCAGACCAAGAACGACGCGCGCGACGGCAAGGACATCGACCTGATCATCGGCAACGGTTTCAAGGACCTGGTCGAACAGAAGGACGCGAACAAGGCGCTGGCCGCCCTGGCCAAGCCCTCGCCCGCGCCCTCCGGATCGCCCTGCCGCTGAGGGCCGGGCTCGGCTCCCGGTGCCTCAGCGGCGGGTCGGACCCACGCCCTTGCCGGGTGTCTGGCGGACCACGCGACGGAGCCGCGTTCCAGGGGCTTCGCCCCCGGACCCCGGGGTCTGGGGCGGGGCCACAGTCGCGGGAAGGGGCGGGGAGGGGCGGGGAGGGGATCAGCCCGCCGCAGACCTACGCCGTACCGTCGGCCCCCCTAGCGACTCAGCCCGCGGTCCCGTACATCCGGTCGCCCGCGTCGCCGAGCCCCGGCACGATGTACCCCTGCTTGTTGAGCCGCTCGTCGACGGACGAGGTGACCACCGTCACCGGCGCCCCGGCGAGCTCGCGCTCCATGAGCTCGACGCCCTGGGGCGCCGCCAGCAGACACAGCGCGGTCACATCGTCGGCGCCCCGCGATATCAGCTCCCTGATCGCCGCGACCAGCGTCCCGCCGGTGGCGAGCATCGGGTCCAGGACGTAGACCTGACGGCCGGAGAGGTCCTCGGGCATCCGGGTGGCATAGGTGGACGCCTGGAGCGTCTCCTCGTCACGGATCATGCCCAGGAAGCCGACCTCGGCGGTGGGCAGCAGCCGCACCATGCCGTCGAGCATCCCGAGACCGGCCCGCAGGATCGGCACGACCATGGGGCGCGGATGGGACAGCCGTACCCCGGTCGTGGCCGTCACGGGGGTCTCGATGTCGACCTGCTCGGTGCGCACATCGCGCGTGGCCTCGTACGCGAGCAGGGTCACCAGCTCGTCGGCGAGCCGCCGGAAGGTGGGGGAGTCGGTGCGCTTGTCGCGCAGCGTGGTGAGTTTGTGCGCCACCAGCGGGTGGTCGACGACGTGGATCCGCATGGCAACGACACTAACCGAGCCCCCGGAGCCCGGCTCCCGCCGGTGACGCCCCCCGTGCGCCGCCCCGCGCTCGACCGTCTGCCGCCGTAGTGGCATCAAACCGCTGATTCGGGGGAAAGTGGGCAACAGCGTCCGGGCTCCCACCGGGCGACACCTCGGCCCCGAGGAGTGAGTGACCATGGCCGACGCGACCGCGAGGGAAACCGCCGCGGACCGCCGCCGCCGTCGCGACCGCTTCCTGCGCGCGCTGAACGAGGCCCGGGCGGTGCGGAACCAGGTGCGTCCCCGGCAGGCCCGCGCGGCCCGGATGCGCCGGGCGATACACCTGCGGACGTTCTCCTGGTGAGCCCCGGTGGGTTTCCGCCCAACCGCCGGAGACGGTTTCCGCGTGTTTCGATTCCGTCCGCGTGAGCCACATCTCTTTGGACTGGTGCACGACGCAGCGTGGAAGACCTCTCGCGAAGCGACGGTTTCTGCCACGATTCCGATTGGGGCGGGACACTGTCCCGCCCGCCCCCGGCACGCCTATGACCAGTGGGAGAGTCACGGTGTACTTCGCCGCATTGCTCGCGCGCACCGCAGAAGGGTGGGAAGCGAGCGACACAGAGCTCGATGACGTGGAAACCCTGACGGACTTGATCGAACTGGCCCGTCTGGCCTCCAAGGACGACGACACGGTACTGGCCTTCATCGAGCACGAAGACGCGTGGTTCGGCGTCGTCCGCGTGGACGGCGAGGACGATCCGCACATCTATGTATCGGACGCGGCAGCCGCCGCCCGCACCTCGTACGGCTCGATGCTCACCGACGAGCTGCTCGGCCGGGACCCCGACGACGATCTGGACAGCCTGGTCGACCTGGACGGCACCGAGGACGGCGAGCCGGACCGGGACGACGAGGACGCGGACGACGCCCCGGTCCCGATCGGCCCGCTCGGCGACGCCGACATCCTGGCCGACCTCGGCATGGACGAGAAGGAGCTGAAGGCCCTCGACGGGGACGCCCTCGAATCGATCGCCGAGATGCTCGGATGCAGCATGGAGGGGCTGGAGGCGGTGCGCTGACCGCCGCACACTGATGTCATGACCGATCCGCTGACCGGCCTCCTGCCCGGCCCCGAACCCGACCCCCTGCGCGACCCCTGGCGCGAACCGATGCGCCTGGCGCTGGAGGAGGCGGTGCGGGCACCCGAGACGGGAGATGTGCCGGTCGGCGCCGTCGTGCTGGGCCCGGACGGCTCGGTACTCGGCCGCGGCCGCAACGAGCGCGAGGCCCACGGCGACCCCACGGCCCACGCCGAGGTCCTCGCCCTCCGAGCCGCCGCCCACCACCTCGGCGGCTGGCGGCTGACCGGCTGCACCCTGGTGGTCACCCTGGAGCCGTGCACGATGTGCGCCGGCGCGATCGTCCTGTCCCGCCTGAACCGGCTGGTCTACGGGGCCGTGGACGAGAAGGCCGGCGCGGTCGGCTCCCTCTGGGACGTCGTCCGCGACCGCCGCCTCAACCACCGCCCCGAGGTCATCGGGGGCGTCCTGGCGGAGGCGTGCGCGGCCCCCCTGACCGCCTTCTTCCGCAAGCCCTGAGCCCCAGCGCTCGCGCCCCCTGAGCCCCGTCGCGCGCAAGCCCCGAGCCCCGCCGCCCGCAAGCCCCCGAGCCCCGTCGCGCGGGCCGGTCCCGGAACCGATTTCGGTTCCCGGCCACCCGTCCGCTAGGCTCTCCCTCGGTAGCGTGTCCGAGCGGCCGAAGGAGCGCGCCTCGAAAGCGCGTGAGGGGGCAACTCCTCCGTGGGTTCAAATCCCACCGCTACCGCTCACACACCCTCCTGAACTGCGGAAACGCAGGGCAGGAGGGTGTTTTGCGTATGACCACGTCCAGGTACGTGAGCCCGCGTGCAGGTACGCGAGCCCGGATGACCCCAACTGACCTCATTCCTCCGCGTCCCGGACCAGGAGCGCGATCTGCACCCGGTTGTCGACCGCCAGCTTGGCGAACAGGCTGCCCACGTGCGCCTTGACGGTCGCGACGCTGATGTACAGCCGCTCGGCGATCTCCGGGTTGCCCAGTCCGTCCGCGATGGCCCGAGCGGTCTCGAGTTCTCGTTCGGTCAGCGTGGACAGCTGTTTCCGTGCGGCTTCGCGGGATGAGTCGCGAGCGTGGGCGGACCGCGGGCTGGTGGCCGCGGCGATCACCCGCGCCGTGGCGGCCGGACCCAGCACGGGGTTGCCGTCCGCGACGGTGCGCACCGCGTCGAGAAGACGCGGCGGTTGGGTGTCCTTGAGGACGAACCCGAGTGCTCCGGCGTGCAGTGCGCCGAGCACCAGATCGTCGGAGTCGAAGGTGGTCAGCATGAGCACCCGCGGCGGCGCCGGTCGGGTGAGGAGTTCCCGGGTCGCGCTGAGACCGTCGCGGCCGGGCATCCGCACGTCCATCAGGACGACGTCCGGCCGCTGTTCGTCCACCACGGTGATCGCGGCGTCCCCGTCGGCCGCCTCCGCGACGACGGTCAGATCCGGTTCGCCGTCGATGACCAGGCGCAGCGCCATCCGCACCAGCTGGTCGTCGTCGACGATGACGACGCGCACCGGCTCCCGCTCGGTATCCACTCATGCTCTCTTTTCGTGGGTGGGGTTCGGCCAGGGTAGCCGCGCGGTGAGGAGGTACCCCCTGTCGGGCGTTGGGCGGTGGTCGAGTTCTCCGCCGGCGAGGGCGATGCGTTCGGTGAGGCCGAGCAGACCGAATCCCGATGCCGGTGGTGGTGCGGTCGCCGTGGTGGCCGGGGAGTTGCGGACGCTGACGTCGAGGTTGTCGCCGACCGCTCCCTCGATGGTGACGTGGACGTGTGCGCCCGGGGCGTGTTTGGCGGCGTTGGTCAGTCCTTCCTGGACGATCCGGTAGCAGGTGCGCCCGACGACGTCGGAGGGTGTTCCCGTCACGGTGGTGGTGGACGTGACGTCCAGTCCGGACGCGCGGGCGTCGGCCACCAGTTCGGGGACGCGGTCGAGGGAGGGTTGGGGTGGTTCCGGACGGCCCGGGTCGGCCCGGAGCACACCGAGGACGTCCCGTAGTTCTTCCAGGGCCTGGTGGGAGCCGTCGGCGATGGAGCGGACCAGCACGCGGTTCTCCTCGGCGGTGAGGTCGCCGCGGTGGTCCAGCACCCCGGCCTGCATGGCGACCAGGGAGATCCGGTGCGCGAGCACGTCGTGCATCTCGCGGGCGATCCGGTTCCGTTCCAGGGCCCGTGCCTGCGCCGCTCGTGCGGTCTGTTCCCGTTCCGCGCTCTCCGCCCGGTCCCGCAAGGACCGCAACTCGACGCGCCGCGCCCCGATGGCCATGCCCACGGCCACGGCGATGCCCGCGATCAGCGCCGGGAACGCGAGGGTGAGCCACAACGGGCCGGACGGGGTCGGGTAGAACCCGCCGGCGAACTGTGACGCGGTCACGAAGGCCAGCCCGACGACCCCGCACTCCACCGGACGACGGCGGGTGGAGAGCGAAACCAGCGCCAGAAACGCGGCGCCGGAGGCGAGTGCCGACGCGGTCGAGGCGATCACGACCGTCATGGCGACGGCGAGCGGGAACCGTCGCCGCCACAGCAGCGCCGTCAGGCAGCCGAGAGCCACCAGCGGATCACCGATGACGAACCACGAGTTCGTCCCGCCCGTCTGCCCCCGCAGCAGCACACCGGTGGAGAGCCAGAGCGGTATGCCCACCGCCGCGGCCGCCCCCAGCCGCCAGGTCTGCTGCCACCACCCGAGCCGTGGCGCGACGTCCATGTTCACCTGGTCAGTATCGCGACACCGTACGGCCGGTGATTCGGACCGCGGGATGACCCACCCTCGACCAGAGTCGAACCACCACCCCGCCTTCGGTCGCAGGCGAGGCGAGCCGCCGGGCCGATGTGGCTGCCGGGCCGCACGGACAGACTCGTTCACGTGCCGAGACAACCGAACACCAGACGGAGAAGCGCGTTGCGCAAGGGTGGCTACGCGGCCCTTGAGGCGGTCGGGATGGTGATCACGGCCCTGGCCGCCCAAGCGGTGATCCGCGGTGTGCTCAACCCGGACGCCGAGCCGCTGTGGGGCATCCTCGACCGGGTCCCCGGCGGCCTCACCGGCCAGATGATCCTCCTCGGGCTCATCGCGCTCATCGCGATGGTGGCCGGTGGCTGGGCACACACCCGCAAGGAACCGGCCACCCAGCGGGCCGGCGACCCCAGGGGAATCCGCGACCAGGGAACGACCTGACGCCCATCCGGACGACAGACCCGCGTCCACGGCCGGACGTTCCCCTCAGGAGGACATCAGATGCGCAAATCCCTGCCCCTCGCCCTCGCCGCCACCGCGGTGGCGGCGACCGCGATCGCCGGAGTGTCGGTGGTGACGACGCCGGACAAGGCGGCCGCGACGCTGGACAAGGCGGCCGCGACGCCGGACAAGGCGGCCGCGACGCCGGACACCGTGCGGTGGGGCCCCTGCACGCAGAAGGCCGCCACACCCCGTCTGGAGTGCTCGAAACTCAAGGTCCCGCTGGACTACCGCGATCCCGACGGCCGGCAGATCGAGATCGCGATCTCCCGGCTGGCGAGCGAGAAACCCTCGCAACGCCGCGGCGTGCTCCTGACCAATCCAGGCGGCCCCGGCGGCACGGGACTCACCTACCCGGCCATTCTCGCCGGCGCAGGGCTGCCGAAGAAGGTGCTGGACTCCTACGACGTGATCGGCTTCGACCCGCGTGGCGTCGGCCGCAGTACGCCGGTGACCTGCGATCTGACGAAGGAGCAGCAGGCGCGCGGCAACTTCCCGCCGTACGCGCACACCGCCGCAGATGTCGCGCGGGAGGCGGGGAACGCGCGAACCATCGCCGAGCAGTGCGCCACCTCGCGGACGGCGTGGATGCTGCCGCACACCACGACCGCGAACACCGCGCGCGACATGGACCGGATCCGGACGGCGCTGGGCGAGCCGAAGCTCTCGTATCTCGGTGCGTCCTACGGCTCCTACCTCGGTGCGGTGTACACGACGCTGTTCCCGGGGCGCAGCGACCGGATCGTGCTCGACAGCAATATGGGTCCCGGCGGTTACGACGTCACGGCCATGCGGTCGTTCGGCCGTGGAATGGAGGACCGGTTTCCGGACTTCGCGGCGTTCGCGGCCGCGCAACCCGAGTACGGTCTGGGCACCACACCGGAGCAGGTGACCGCGAAGTACTTCGAGCTCGCGAAGCGGTTGGAGGCGAAGCCGGTCCAGGGCATCGACGGGACGGCGTTCCGCGGGCTTACGTTCGAGTACCTCTACAGCGACGGGACCTTGCCCCTGCTGGCCAAGTCCTGGCAGGCCCTTGAAAAGGACCGGCCGCTGCCGCCCAGCCCGCCGTTGACGGAAGACATGGAGAACCTCATGTCCGCCCGCTTTGCGGTGATATGCGGCGATAGCCGCTGGCCCGAGACCGTCCGGGAGTATCAGCGGAATGTCGCGGTCGACCGGCTGAAGTACCCGATGCTGGGCGCGTCCACGGCCGGCATCGGACCGTGCGCGTTCTGGCCGGACAAGAGGGTCGAGCCCCCGGTGCGCATCGGTGACCGGGGCCCGTCGAACGTGCTCATGGTGCAGAACGAGCGCGACCCGGGGACACCCCTGGCAGGCGCCGAGAAGCTGCGGCGGGCGTTCGGGAAGCGGGCCACGATGGTGACGGCCGACCAGGGCGGACACGGTGTCTATCCCTTCGGCTCCAACACCTGCGCGAATGACGCGGTGACGACGTTCCTGACCACCGGCCAGCGCCCGGCGCGGGACCTCGCCTGCGCGGCGGAGCCCGGCAAGTAACGGGAGCGAGGTGACGGCGTCTATCTGGGCTGGCTCACCGACGGCGACGACCCCGCCGGCTGGCCCCTCATCGTCTGGCCCCGCCACGCCCGGCAGGGACAGCCGTGGGACCGCGGCCTCGTCGACGCGCTCCTCGCATGGCAGCGCGGCACCTGGGTTCGAGCCCTGGGACGACCGCGCCTACTGGTAGCGGGACCCGGCTCAGCACGAGCCGGGTCCCGCGTCTTTGTGTGCGCGGATTTTCTCGTACCGGTCGTCCGGGCTGCTCCGGGGCTGCTCCTGTCAGGTCAGGGGCCGGACGGGGGCGGCTGCTGCGGGGGCTGCTGCTGGTTGGGGTCGGGCTGGGGCTGCTGGGGCGGGGGCTGGTTCGGGGGCGGTTGGTTGGGCGGCGGCTGGTTCGGCGGGGGCTGGGGCGGCGGAGGCGGGTTCGGCGGGGGCTGGTTCGGAGGCGGTTGGTTGGGCGGCGGCTGGTTCGGCGGGGGCTGCGGTTGCTGCTGCTGGCCAGGGTCGGAGGGCTGGTCCTGGGGCTGGTCCTGCGGCTGCTGCTGACCCGGGTCCGACGGCTGGTCCTGCGGCTGCTGCTGACCCGGGTCCGACGGCTGGTCCTGCGGCTGCTGCTGGCCCGGGTCCGAGGGCTGGTCCTGGGGCTGGTCCTGCGGCTGCTGGCCGGGGTCCGACGGCTGGTCCTGGGGCTGGTCCTGCGGCTGCTGCTGGCCCGGGTCCGACGGCTCGTCGGAGGGCTGCGACTGCTGCGAGGGGGTCCCGGACGGGCGCTCGGTCTCCAGCGGGGTGAACCGGTCCGACGGCTTCATGGTGACCTTCGGCGCCTCCCGCAGCCGCGGGGCGTGCTGCTCGCCCGGCATCGCCAGGAACTTGGGGTAGTCGGCGCGGGCCAGCACCGTGTCCCGCGGGTCGCCGCTACCGTCGCCGTCACCGAGCGGGCGCTTCAGGAGCTCGGCCTTGCCGATCCCCACCAGGACGAGGTGCTTGGCGTTCTTCGTGGCCGGCCGGATGACGGTCACCGTGCTACGCGAGAAACCGTTCCACTCGGGCCCGGTGAAGGTCGGCTTGGCGTTGCGCGGCGGGGCCGAGACCCTCACCGGATTTCCGGAGTCGCACTTCACGACGGGCAGACCGCGCTCATCGACGAAAACCGCCGTTCCGGCCTGGAGAACGGCGGACACCGGCTTCACCCCACCGCGGTAGCCATAGGTCTTCGCGTAGGTGTCGGAGCGCAGAGTGACGCTCGTGAGCCGGTTGACGAAATCGGGGATGCCGTCGGGCGAGATGTGCTGGACCTTGCTCCAGGCGGCGCCCCTCTGCTTGTCGGCGTCGAGGTCATGGAGCAGTCCTTGCCGGTCACAGGGCTGCCGGTTCCGGACGCCGGCGTAGAGACCGGGGGTGTTGCCGCGGAAGGCGCGGCCTCCGTTGGAGGGCGAGACCACGTGTTTGCGGTCCCGGCCCACGGAGGAGGTGAACGCGGGGACCGAGGTCTTTCCGACGGGTTCCCGCCGGTATTCGACCGTCGAGGCATATCCGGGGGCTTCGCCGGGCGCCTCCTTGGAGGCTTCCCCGGATGCCTTTTCGGAGGAGGAGACCATCCCAAGGACCACCACGACGGCGACCACGACGACGAAACCGACGACGAATGCTGAACGACGCGAGGTGAGGTGCCATGAGATCGAGCGCATTTCCCTCTCCTTCCCTTACCTCGCCCCCCATCCTGCGCTCGCTCCACACACCCCCGCTTCCCCCGAAACCTTGACATCTCACCCCACCTTTGGGGGACTTGGGCCGCGTTTGCCCGTCGCCGCTCGCAGAGCCGCCCCCGGTCCGGGGTGCAAACCCGGACCGGGGGCGGTCACTACCCCTCGCGGTCCACGCGCGGCGAATCCTCCGACCATGTCGGATCTTCGTCGCGTATCTAGACTAATCGGACGTGCTCCAGTTGGCACCAGAACGGACGGAAGATACGGACCGGAGTTTCCGGACGGCAGTGACGAACCGCAGTGACGAACCGCAGTGACGGACGGCAGCCGAGGAGGACCGGATGAGCGGCCCTGTCGTGGCGGGGGTCGACGGCTCCCGGCGCAGCCTTACGGCGGCCGAGTGGGCCGCGCGGGAGGCGGCGCGGCGCGGGGTCGCGCTGCGCCTCGTGCACGCCTGTCCGCCGCTGCCGCGCAGGGTCTCACCGGTGCCCGGGGTGGACGCCTGGCAGAACGTGGGCGAGCAGATGCTCGGGCAGACGGTGGCCGACTTCCGGGCGCGCCTTCCGGAGCTCGGGATCGACGGGGAGCACACCGCCGCCGAACCGGCCGAGGCCCTGCTCACGGCCGCCGCGAGCGCCGGGCTGCTGGTGGTCGGGGCCCGGGGCTGGGGCGGCTTCGAGGGGCTGGCGGTGGGCTCCGTGGCGCTGCGGGTGGCGGCGATGGCGGACTGCCCCGTCGTCACGGTGCCGGATGAGGGCCGTACGGGTGCCGGGTGGGACGGTACGGACGCGGACGAGGTGCAGCTCGGCTTCGACGCGCATGCCCCGGCGGAGGCACCGGCCGCCTTCGCGTTCCGCGCCGCCCAGGAGCGGGGCGTCCCGCTGCGGGTGGTGCACGCCTGGGCGCTGCCCCCGGCCTCCCCGTCGGCCTGGATGCTCACGGTGCTGGAGGAGGACCGCGCGATGTGGGAGGACCAGGAGAGCCAGGTGGTCTCCGACGCCCTGCGGCCGTGGCGGGAGGACTGCCCCGAGGTGGCCGTGGTGCCGGATGTCGTTCTGCTCAATCCGGCGGAGGCGCTGGTCAGGGCCTCGGAGCGGGCCGGGCTGCTGGTGATCGGGCGCCGTACGGCCACCCGGCCCACCCAGCTGCGGCTGGGGCCGGTGGCCCATGCGGTGCTGCATCACGCCCGCTGCCCGGTGGCGGTCGTACCGCACCCCGGACCCTGAGCCCGCCCCCGCGCGCCTGAGCCCTCGGCCCTGGACCCCTGGGCCCCTGGGCCCGCCTCCCGCGTCCTGAGCCCACATCCCGCAACCCCGCATCCCGCATCCCGCAGGCGCTCAGCCGAAGAACACCCCGAATTCCGAGTACAGCGCGGGGTCGACGCCCTTGGTGCCCACCGTGGCCTCCGCGAGCGGTATCCGCACGATGTCCGTGCCGCGCAGCGCCACCATCGTGCCGAAGTCCCGGTCCTTGACCGCGTCGATCGCGCGCAGCCCGAAGCGGGTGGCCAGCCAGCGGTCGAAGGCGCTGGGCGTCCCACCGCGCTGGATATGGCCCAGGACCGTGGTGCGGGCCTCCTTACCGGTGTGATCGGCGATCTCATGGGACAGCCACTCGCCGATACCGGACAGCCGGACATGGCCGAACTCGTCCAGGCTGGAGTCCTTGACCACCATCTGGCCCTCCTTCGGCACGGCCCCCTCCGCCACCACCACGATCGGCGCGTATCTGATCGTGAAGCGGTTCTCCACCCAGGCGCAGACCTGGCCGATGTCGAAGGGCTGCTCGGGGATCAGGATGACGTTGGCACCGCCCGCGATGCCGGAGTGGAGGGCGATCCAGCCGGAGTGCCGCCCCATGACCTCGACGACCAGGGTGCGGGTGTGGGATTCGGCGGTGGTGTGCAGCCGGTCGATCGCCTCGGTGGCGATATTGACGGCGGTGTCGAAGCCGAAGGTGTAGTCGGTGCCCGCCACGTCGTTGTCGATCGTCTTGGGCACCCCGACCACCTGGATGCCCTCGCCCGCCAGCGCCGCGGCGACCCCGAGCGTGTCCTCGCCGCCGATCGCGATGAGCGCGTCCACCTCGTACTCGGCGAGCGTCTCCCGCACCCGGTCGACCCCGCCCTCGCCGGCCAGGGGGTTGGTCCGGGAGGAGCCCAGGATGGTGCCGCCGCGCGGCAGGATGCCGCGCACGGCCGGGACGTCCAGCGGCACGATGGCCCCTTCGAGGGCGCCGCGCCAGCCGTCCCGCACCCCGACGAACTCGAAGCCGTGGACCTCCACGCCCTTCCGGACGATGCCGCGGATCGCGGCGTTGAGCCCGGGGCAGTCACCGCCGCCGGTCAGCACACCGACACGCATCTCCGCTCCCTCCGCCGACGGCGCTCACCGCTGCCGTCGCCGCTCCTTCCGGCGCCATTTACGCTCCCCCTCTTTCTCCAGAATCCACCCATATGTAGCGCGGCGCCCACAGCGGCGTAGGGGTGTCCCCACAACACCGATCTGTTCATCCGACTGATACGACTGATGCGCCAGAGGTGTGGATAGACTCTCGCAACTGCACAAGGGCACAGCGGGGAGAGGCAGCACAGATGGCCCAGGCGAAGAAAATCGTGCTCTATATGCTGATCGTCTTCGTGCTGTACACGATCATCAAGACGCCGGCCCGGGCAGCCGACCTCGTCCAGGTCGGTTTCGAGGGCATATCGGACGCCGCCAAGAGCGTCGGCGAGTTCATGACGGAACTGACCAACTAGCCTCGCGCCCCGCCCGCCCCCGCCCTCGAACCCTCACTCCCTTCGGGCCTTATCGGGCGTTTTCTCCACCAACACGTGGTAAAGCGGTGCTTGCACACAGTGCACATGTCTTGTGATGCTATGACCGCTTTGCCGGGTGAGTACATCGTGAAGGGGTGGCGTGACCGTGTCGGCCCGTACCGCGCCCAGAACCCCGCCCCAGGGCGATGGCGGCAGCGAAAGCGGCAGAAGCCGCGGGGCTGACGCCAGAGCGCTCACCCAGGTGCTCTTCGCCGAGCTCTCGGGCCTCACCCCCGGAACCCCCGAGCACGCCCGCGTGCGCGCCGCGCTGATCGAGGCCAATCTGCCGCTCGTCCGCTACGCGGCGGCCCGCTTCCGCAGCCGCAACGAGCCCATGGAGGACGTGATCCAGGTCGGCACCATCGGCCTGATCAACGCGATCGACCGGTTCGACCCGGACCGCGGGGTGCAGTTCCCGACCTTCGCGATGCCGACCGTCGTCGGCGAGATCAAGCGCTACTTCCGCGACAACGTCCGCACCGTCCATGTCCCGCGCCGGTTGCACGAGCTATGGGTGCAGGTCAACGGCGCGACCGAGGACCTGACCGTGCTGCACGGCCGCTCCCCGACGACGGCCGAGATCGCCGAACGGCTCAAGCTCAGCGAGGAGGAGGTGCTGGCCTGCATCGAGGCGGGCCGCTCGTATCACGCCACCTCCCTGGAGGCCGCCCAGGAGGGCGACGGACTGCCCGGGCTGGTCGACCGGCTCGGCTACGAGGACCCCGCACTCGCCGGAGTCGAGCACCGCGATCTGGTGCGCCACCTGCTCGTACAACTGCCCGAGCGCGAGCAGCGTATCCTTTTGCTCCGTTACTACAGCAACTTGACGCAATCTCAGATCAGCGCCGAGCTCGGCGTCTCGCAGATGCATGTGTCCCGGCTGCTGTCCCGGAGCTTCGCCAGGCTGAGATCCGCAAACCGGATCGAGTCCTGATCCTTGCGAGGGACCTCCGCCCCAGGACCTCAAGGCTGTAATGTCGACATGGCGCTACAGCGCGTTGCCGACATGTGACATTCTGCTGGAACCGCGTTTGCCGCGGCCCGACCTCCGGTATTCAGGGGGAGGCTGCGTCGGACGCGAACCGCGCAGCTGGGATCCGTCCGCGACCTCTAGGGGGTGGCATGTCCGTAGAACTGGGCAGCTCGAAGGTGCTCAACAACGACGCACCGCTCATGCCTGACGACTGCGACGCCATCGACACCCGCACCCTCTCCCGCTCCCTCTTCCTGCGGCTCGCCACACTCGACAAGGACAGTGCGGAGGCCGGCTACGTCCGTGACACCCTCATCGAGCTGAACCTCCCGCTCGTCCGCTACGCGGCGGCCCGGTTCCGCAGCCGTAACGAGCCGATGGAGGACATCGTCCAGGTCGGCACCATCGGCCTGATCAAGGCGATCGACCGCTTCGACTGCGAACGCGGCGTGGAGTTCCCGACGTTCGCCATGCCGACCGTCGTGGGCGAGATCAAGCGGTTCTTCCGCGACACCAGCTGGTCGGTGCGGGTCCCGCGGCGGCTCCAGGAGCTGCGGCTGGCCCTCACCAAGGCCAGTGACGAGCTGTCACAGAAGCTCGACCGCTCCCCGACCGTCACGGAGCTCGCCACGGCGCTGGGGGTCTCCGAGGAGGACGTGGTCGACGGGCTCGCGGTGGGCAATGCCTACACGGCCAGCTCGCTGGACTCCCCGTCCCCCGAGGACGACGGCGGCGAGGGGTCGCTCGCCGACCGGCTGGGGTACGAGGACAGCGCACTGGAGGGCGTGGAGTACCGCGAGTCACTCAAGCCCCTGCTGGCCAAACTGCCGCCGCGCGAGCGCCAGATCATCATGCTGCGCTTCTTCGCCAATATGACGCAGTCGCAAATCGGCGAAGAGGTCGGGATCTCCCAGATGCATGTCTCCCGGCTGCTCACCCGGACCCTGGCCCAGCTGCGCGAGGGCCTGATCTCGGACTGAGCCGCCACCGGCCGGTCCCCTGCCGGATCCCTGTACACCTGACGGGTCGTCAGCCACACTGGCCCGATGCGATACGCATGGAGCCGGACAACGGGCCGCCGAGGCACGGCAATAGCCTCCTCGGCGGCCGCGCTGTGCCTGGGGGCACTCCTCAGCGGCTGCGGCGGTGGCGGCGACGGCTATGTGGCCGCCGGGGCGGCCGGACCCGACGGCCGGCCGACCGCGAACGCCGTGCCACCCAAGGGCGACGTCGACCTGGTGCCCCTGGACGAGGGCGGTACGGACGACGATCGCGACGGTAAGGGCGGCACGGACGGGAAGCGCGATCGGGGCGCGGCCGGGCCCACCGCCACCACGGACGGCGGAGCGGACGGGCCGGCCTCGCGGGGGCCCTCGGCATCCGCGAAGGCCCCCGGCCGTACGGACGGCTCGGGCGGCTCAGGCGGCTCAGGCGGCTCAGGCGGCTCAGGCGGCTCAGGCGGCTCAGGCGGCGGGAAGAACGGCTCCGGGGCCCCGGGACGTACGGACGACGGCCCCAAGGGTGATGACGGGTCCCAGGGCGACGAGCCCGGCGACCCCTCGCCCTCCGGCCCGGGCTCGGGCTCCTCGGACCCCTCCGGCACTCCCACACCCACCGGACCGGCCGCCCTCGAGGTCGGCAAGCCGGAGCGCACGGCGACCGATGAGCGCTGGTGCGAGAAGGTGAAGGTCGAGTTCCGCAACACCGGAGGAGCGCCGATCGCCTCGGGCACCGTCACCTTCGGAACGCATGTGATCGACGCGCTCGGCATCGACTGGGCCACGCTGGAGTCCAAGGAAGAGCTGCCCGCGCCGATCGGCGCGGGCCAGAAGAAGGAGAAGACCTGGACGGTGTGCGTGGACGACTGGCGGGTGCCGCTGGGCATGCGTATCGAGACACAGGACGTCTCGGTCAGCTGGAAGCCGTAAGGCCGATCCGGCAGCCGTAAGGAGCGCGGAAACTCCCCGCGGGAACTCAGCTCCCCGCAGGGGCCCATGGCCCCACGGGAGCCCAGGCCCCACTGGGAGCGTCGGGGCTCCGGCTCAGCCCAGCGCCAGCCAGGCCACCGCCGCGACGATCACGACCGCCGCGACCACACCGACGATCAGGCCGACGCGCGAACCGCCGCCCGATGCGGTGGACGTCTGAGGCTGCCGAGTGCCCTCGTCGACGAAGGCGCGGAACATCTGGGTGGAGCCGGCCGGGTCCTGGTTCCCGTTGGGGCTCTGGGGGTTGTTCGCCATGAGCCCCGACCCTAGCGAACGAGCGGATTCCGGGACACCCCCGGGTCTCAGCAGCCCCTCGCACCTCAGCCGCCCCGCTTGACCGACTCCAGGACGACTCTTTAACGGCAATTTACCGCCCAGACCGCCCTTTCATTTGCCTGTAGCAACTAACTTCTTCTATGGTTGCCTTAAGCAACTGACCCTTCTGACCAATCCCACTGGGGGTGCCGTGGCCACGCAGCGCCACTATGAGGAGCTGGCCCGTCAGCTCAGCGCCATCGGCACCGTCAAGCGCGGGCTCGGGCGCGCTCTGCCGGCCGACTGCCCGTCGGGCTCCGCCGTCGTCCTGATGCTCCTCGACCGCTACGGCGAGATGCGCATGGGCAGGCTCGCCGAGCTGCTCGACATCGACATGTCGGTGACCAGCCGGCATGTGGCACATGTCGCGAACCGCGGCTGGGTGGACCGCAAGCCCGACCCGCTCGACCGGCGGTCGCGGCTGCTGAGCATCAACCCCAGCGGTCGAGCACTGCTCGGTCAGGTCTCCGAGCGCTACACGAACGCGCTCGCCAGCTGTCTGAGCGACTGGTCGGACGAGGACGTCGACCGCCTCAACGAACTTCTCGCCCGGTTGCGGTCGAGTTTCGGGGACACCCGTTCCCGGGCCCTGCCGCACCAGGCGGAGACCAGCATCACCCGTACACCTTCGCAACGTTAAGGAACTTCATGGCAACGACCACACCGGACGGCGGTGTGCGGGGACCCGCGGGGCACCCCGCCCACGCCAAGCACGGCGGAGGAGGCCACAGAGGCCAGCACGGCCACGGCGCGGGCTCCTCGGCGCCGATGACCCACCGGCAGATCATGGAGGCGCTCTCCGGGCTGCTGCTGGGGATGTTCGTCGCGATCCTGTCGTCGACGATCGTCTCGGCCGCACTGCCCAAGATCATCGCTGATCTCAACGGCAGCCAGTCCTCCTACACCTGGGTCGTCACCGCCACCCTGCTGGCCATGACGGCCACCACGCCGCTGTGGGGCAAGCTCGCCGACCTCTTCAGCAAGAAGCTGCTGGTCCAGATAGCCCTGGTGATCTATGTCGCGGGCTCCGTGGTGGCCGGTCTGTCGCAGAGCCCCGGCATGCTGATCGCCTGCCGTGTGGTGCAGGGCATCGGCGTCGGCGGTCTGTCCGCCCTCGCCCAGATCGTCATGGCCGCGATGATCTCCCCGCGTGAGCGCGGCCGGTACAGCGGCTACCTCGGCGCGACCTTCGCCGTCGCGACCGTCGGCGGTCCGCTGCTGGGCGGCGTGATCACCGACACCGAGTGGCTGGGCTGGCGCTGGTGCTTCTACGTCGGCGTGCCGTTCGCCGTCATCGCGCTGATCGTCCTTCAGAAGACCCTGAAGCTGCCCGTGGTGAAGCGGGAGGTCAAGGTCGACTGGGGTGGCGCCTTCTTCATCAGCGCCGCGGTCTCGCTGCTGCTGATCTGGGTCACCTTCGCGGGTGACAAGTACGACTGGATCTCGTGGCAGACCTACGCCATGGTCGGCGGTTCGATCGCGCTCGGCCTGATCTTCCTGCTGATCGAGTCCAAGGCGAGCGAGCCGATCATCCCGCTGCGGCTGTTCCGCAACAAGACGATCACCCTCGCGTCGCTGGCGTCGCTCTTCGTCGGTATCGCGATGTTCTCCGGCACCGTGTTCTTCAGCCAGTACTTCCAGCTGGCGCGCGGTAAGTCGCCCACCATGTCGGGCGTCATGACCATCCCGATGATCGGTGGCCTGTTTATCTCCTCGACCGTTTCCGGTCAGGTCATCACCAAGACCGGTCGCTGGAAGGCATGGCTGGTCAGCGGCGGTGTGCTGGTGACGGCGGGCCTCGGTCTGCTGGGCACCATCCGGTACGACACCCCGTACTGGCACATGGCGATCTACATGGCGCTCATGGGCCTCGGCATCGGCATGATGATGCAGAACCTGGTGCTGGCCACCCAGAACCAGGTGGCCCCGCAGGACCTCGGCGCGGCCAGCTCCGTCGTCACCTTCTTCCGCTCCCTGGGCGGTGCGGTCGGCGTCTCGGCGCTCGGCGCGGTGCTCGCCAACCGGGTCACCCACTACGTCAAGGACGGCCTGGCCGACCTCGGCCCCAAGGGCGCCGCGCTGGGCCACGGCGGCACCGGCGGCGGTGGCATCCCCGACGTGCGGGCGCTGCCCGAGCCGCTGCGCACGATCATGGAGAGCGCCTACGGCCACGGTGTCGCGGACGTCTTCCTCTTCGCCGCCCCGGCCGCGTTCCTCGCCTTCCTGCTGACCCTGTTCATCAAGGAGGTCGCCCTGAAGACCAACTCCGGCTCCCAGCAGGCCGCCGCGGCCACCTCGGACGCCCCGGCCGCCGACGCGGCCCCGGCCGACTCGGTGGCCACCGGGCAGGTCGCCGACCTCGAGCCCGCGCTCGTGGGCGCCCCGGCCGCCGGGGTGCACGAGCCGGACGCCGACGGTGCCCTCGCGGCCACCGCCCCGCAGACGGCCATCGCTCCGCAGCGCCTTGCGGCCTTCGCCTCCGCCGGGGGCGACGGTGCGGACCGTCATCCCCGGCAGGGTGTGCACGGCTTCGTGCGGAACGCGGAGGGCGGCCCGGTCGCCCGCGCCGCGGTGACGCTGATCTCGCTCGCCGGGCGGCAGCTGGGCCGTTCGGTGGCGCACCCCGACGGCTCGTACGCCCTGGACGCGCCGGGCTCCGGCTCGTACGTCCTGATCGCGGCGGCCGACGGCCACCAGCCGCAGGCGTCCACGGTCGTGGTCGGGGACGAGCCGCTCGGCTTCGACATCGTCCTGGCGGCCACCAGCGGTCTGGTGGGCACCGTGCGCGGTGCCGCCGACGGCCGGCCGGTGGACGCGGCGATGGTCGTGGTCACCGATGTCCGCGGTGAGGTGCTGGCCACCGGGAAGACCGGTGAGCAGGGCGACTTCGGCTTCGAGGAGCTGGTCGCCGGAACCTTCACGGTCGCGGTGAACGCGCCGGGCTACCGGCCCGCGGCCCTGCCCGTCGAGGTGGGCGCCCAGGGGCTGACCCGGGTGGAGATAGCGCTCCAGGCCGGCGCCCGGGTGCAGGGCATAGTCCGGGCCGGTGCCGACCGGCGGCCGCTGCCCGACGCCCGGGTCACCCTCGTGGACTCGGCCGGGAACGTGGTCGCCACCGCCACCACCGGTGAGGACGGCGCCTACGCCTTCACCGACCTGGACGCGGGCGACTACACGGTCATCGCGAGCGGCTACCCGCCGGTCGCGGGGGCGCTGACGGTCTCCGGACCCGGCGTCGACGGCCACGATGTGGAGCTCGCCCACCCGGGCGAGTGACGGAACCCCGGGCCCGGGGCGCGCAAGAGCGGAGACGCGCCCCGGGCCCGGCCCGGGCGGCGGATTTCTCGGCCGGACCCGGAACCCGGATCCCGGCGGCGGTGTAGTGAAGGCAGGGGACGGCCTGACGCCGCCGCCCGGATCCGGTGCACAGACCCGACGAGTACCACCAGCACGACGAGTACCACCAGCACGACAGCGCAACAGCGCAACAGCGCAACAGCACGGCGCGCGCGACCAGTGCGCCGGGCGATATGAGCGACACGAGCAACGCGCCGAGCAGGACGAGCGACACGGCGACACCCGAGCGGGAGCGAAACGCGGCATGACGACCACAGGAGCAGGAGCAGGCGGGGGAGCGGGACTGCGGGCCCGGATCCACACCCGCGACGGCTGGGCGGTCCAGCACGCGGTGCTGACCGTCACCGATATGACGGGCGCCCAGGTGCTGCGCGCGCAGGCCGACCCGGACGGCGCCGTGCGGACCCACGAGCCGCTGCCGCCGGGGCCGTACACGATCATCGCCACCGCGGTCGGCTACGCCCCGGTCGCCTCCACGGCGATCGTCACGGCCTCCGGGCGGGCCGACGTGGGCACGGTGGTCCTGGCGCGCCAGGGCGGGGTGGAGCTTCCGCCGCCCGGGGCGTGGACGATCGACCCGGCGCATTCGACGGTGGCCGCGGTCGCCCAGCACCTGGGGATCTCCAGCGTCCACGGCCGGTTCACGGAGTTCAGCGGGCGGATCGAGGTCGCCGAGGACATCGAGAAGTCACGCGTCGAGGCGGTCATGCGGGCCGCCAGCATCGACACCGGAAACGCCATGCGGGACGGCCATCTGAAGTCGCCCGACTTCCTCAATGTGGAGGAGTTCCCGGAGCTGACGTACCGGAGCACGCATCTGAGCGCGGCCGGGGCCGACCGCTGGACGGTCCATGGCGAGCTGTCGATGCACGGCGTGGTCCGGGACGTGGACCTGGACCTGACGTACCTGGGCACCGGCCCCGACCCCTGGGGCGGGGTGCGGGCGGCCTTCCGGGCCGTCGCCGAGCTGCGCCGCGAGGACTTCGCGATGAACTACAACCAGGTGGTCGCGACGGGCATCGCGGCGATCGGCACGACCCTGCGGGTGGAGCTGGACATACAGGCGGTGCAGGGCGAGGAGCTCCCCACGGCCTGACGCCCGGCCCGCCCGCCGCCGCGCGCTATCGCTCTCTCAGGGCTTCGATACCGGCGATCGCGAGGTCCAGGGCGAAGGCGAAGTCGCGGTCCTGCATCTCCTGGACCGTGCCGCCGCCCCGAGCTTCCATGATCTTCCGCGCCTCGTCGAACTCCATACGGTCCTCGACGGTGCCCATCATCTCGTGGAACAGCTCCTCCTGGGTGACTCCCGCCGCCCGGCAGCGGGCGGCGAAGCGGCCCTCGATCGTGCCGAAGCCGTAGACGAACTCATAGACGAGGGCCAGCGCGCTGGTGATCCTGTCGTCCGGCAGTCCGCTGTTGCGCATCACGGCCAGCGCGGCGTGCTGGAAGACCACCGCGTTGGGCCCGATGTTGAGATACTCCCCCAGCAGCGCCGACAGCCAGGGATGGCGGACCAGCACCCGCCGGTACTCGGAGGCGACCTGGCGCAGCTGCTCACGCCAGTCCCGCGGCTCGGCCGGGGCGTGCTCGAGGCCCTCGACGGGGCCGACGGCCTCGATGGGCAGCGCTATCTCGCCCATGGCCGCGTCGAGGGCGAGTTCGAGCAGATGGTCCTTGGTCTCCACGTACCAGTAGACCGACATGGCGGTCACCCCGAGCTCCGCCGCGAGCCGTCGCATCGAGAAGCCCGAGAGCCCCTCGGCGTCCAGCAGCCGCATCGTCGCCGCGACGATCTTCAGATGGTCGAGCCCGACGGGCTGCTGGTCGCCCTTGCGCTTGGGGGTTTTGCGTTCGGAGAGCCAGACGCTGGACCGCGGGCGGACGGTGCGGCTGCCGGTTGCCATGGCGGCGCCTCTCTTTCTCCGATGCGCTGGCGCCACATATGTCCCGACCCGGGCACGCGGCACCTCACTACCTGAAGATGCTATGCCGCCGGGGCCTCCTGTGAAGATCGTTCGGCCCTGCTGAGCAGCAGCGCGGCCAGCACTCCACCCGCCAGCACGGCCGCCGCGCCGACCAGCTGGCTGGTCTCCACACCCGAGGCGAAGGCGTCCTCGACGGCCTTGCGGTCCTCGGGCGTACGGGCCGCGGCGAGGGCGGCCGGAAGCGAGCCCGCTCCGGTGGCGACCGCGGGCAGCAGCGAGCCGAAGCGGGAGTTGAGCACGGCGCCCAGGACGGCGACCCCGAGCCCGTTGCCGCATTCGGTGAGCGTGCCGTTGACCCCCGCGCCCACCCCCGCCTTCTCCGGCGGAATGGCCGACATGATGGCGTTCGCCATCGCGGGCATGGCCAGCGCGATACCGGCCCCCATCACCACCAGCCCGAAGAGCATTCCGCCATAGCCATGCGCGCCGAGCGTCGCGATGGCGGCGAGACCGGCCGCGAGCAGCACCATCCCGCCGACGATCGTCACCGGGGTCCCGAGCTTGGGCAGCAGCCGCGCCCCGACACCGGTGAGATTGAGCGCGACGATCACCAGCGCGAGCGGCGCGGTGCGCAGCCCCGCGTCCAGCGCGTCATAGCCGAGCACGAACTGTAGGTGCTGGGTCAGCAGGAAGAGCGAACCGCCCATCCCGAAGGCCACCAGGATGCCGCCCGCCACCGCGCCCACGAACCGGCGGTCGCGGAAGAAGTGCATGTCCAGCATCGGATGCGGGACATGACGCTCCCACAGCGCGAAGCCGGTCATCACGGTGATGCCGATGAAGGCCGACAGCAGCACCCGGCTGGAGGTCCAGCCGTGCTCCGGTCCGGAGATGATCGCGAAGACGATGCCGGTCATGCCGACCGTGGACAGCAGCGCGCCGAGCAGATCGGGGCGGTCGCTGGTCGGCGCCTTCGACTCCGGCACCATCCAGACCACGGCCACCAGCCCGAGCAGCGCCACCGGGATATTGATCAGGAAGATCGAGCCCCACCAGAAGTGCTCCAGCAGCGAGCCGCCGATCAGCGGTCCCGCGGCGAAGCCGAGCGAGCTGACCGCACCCCACAGCCCGATGGCCTTGGCCCGTTCGCCCTCGTCGAAGACCTGCACCACGACCGCGAGCGTCGTGGTCATCAGCAGCGCCCCGCCGATGCCCATGCCCGCGCGGGCGGCGATCAGCTGGCCGGGGTTCTGCGCCATCGACGCCGCGAACGAGCCGATGCCGAACACGGCGAGCCCGGCGGCCAGCAGCTTCTTCCGCCCATAGCGGTCGGCGGCGCTGCCCGCGGTGAGCAGCAGACCCGACTGGACCAGCGAATAGGCGTTGATCATCCACTGGATGTCGGCCGTGCGGGCATCCATCTCCCGGGCCAGGGAGGGGACCGCCACATTGAGGATCGTGTTGTCCAGCAACACGGTGAGCTGGGCGAGGCAGATCACGGCGAGGATCAGCCAGCGCTGGGGATGGCCGCCCGGGGACTGATCGGGTGGCGCGGAGGCGGTGTCGGCGGTCGAGACCGTCATGAGAACTCCAGACAGGGTCTTCTACGGTGTATGACGATGTGCTGGGTCTTACACCGTACAAGTACCGCTGTACGGCGTACAGCGAATGAGGTGCGCGCGTCGCATACGCGTACGGGCCGGTGGTCGCGGGGGTGAACCCGCGACCACCGGCCCGTACCTACGGGGCTCCGGCGTCAGTCGGAGGACTTCGAGGTCTTGGCCGCCTTCTGGGTCAGGTCATAGAGCGTGGCGCTGCCCACGGTGACCTTCTTGTAGGTGGCCTCGATCCAGGAGGTGATCTGGGACGAGGTCCCCTGGCCGCCGCCCGGCCCACCGCCCATACCGGTGCCCGAGGAGATGAAGTAGTGGATCCTGCCCTGCTTCACATACTCCTTGAACTGGGCGAGCGTCGGGGACGGGTCGCTGCCATTGAAGCCGCCGATGGCCATCACGGGCTTCTCGGTGGCGAGTTGGTAGCTCGCGGCGTTCTGGGAGCCGATCGCCGCGGCCGCCCAGGTGTAGTCGTCGGCGTTCCTCGCCAGCTTCGCCTCCACGTCGGCGTCGACCTGCTGACCGTCGAGCAGTCCGCCCATGCCGCCGCCACGGCGACCGCCTTCGCCCATGCCGCCGCCGGGCAGCATGCCCGGACGGCCGTTCTGCCCCTGGCCGCCCTGGGCGTTGCCCGTGCCGTTCCGCGGGGACTGGCCGCCGCCCGGGAAGCCACCGCCGGGGAAGCCGTTCTGGCCGCCACCCGGCTGACCGCCGCCGGTGCCACCCCCCGGCATGCCCTGCGGACCGCCCTGGCCCTGCGGGCTCTGACCACCCTGCTGATTGCCTTGACCCTGGCCCTGCCCCTGCTGCCCCTGCTGGCCCGCGCCCTGGCGGCCGTTCGACATCCCCGGCGGACCGCCCCGGCCGCCGCCCGGGAAGCCGCCGCCGGGGCCGCCCATACCGCCCGCCACCGACGGACCGGCCGTCACGATGGAGCCGTGCTTGGGGGTTTCCACCGTGTTGAGCGTGTACGCGACCGGTCCGGCCAGCCCCGCCGCGAGGCCGAGGCCCGCCGCGGCCAGCGCCGCCCTCCGGCCCAGACGCGCCGTCAGCAGCAGCCCGGCCGCCGCCGCGAGCCCGCCGATCAGCACCGCCCAGCGCAGCCAGGGGTGCCAGTCCGACGACCGCCCGAGCAGGACGTACGACATGTACGCGGTGACCGCGACCGTGCCGGCCAGTACCGCAGAGGCCGCCGCCCCAGCCCGGCCGCCCTCGCTCCGCCGCTCCCACAGCAGGGCCGCGCCCATGCCCACGAGCGCCGCGATGTAGGGCGCCAGGGCGATGTTGTAGTACTGGTGGAAGATCCCGGACATGAAGCTGAAGGTGGCGAAGGTCATCAGCAGCGCCCCGCCCCACACCAGGAAGGCCGCGCGCCGGGTGTCGGTGCGCCTCGCCCGCCAGGTCAGCCAGATCCCCGCCGCCAGCAGGAGGAACGCCGCGGGCAGCAGCCAGGCGATCTGACCGCCCATGTCGGAACCGAAGAGCCGGTCGATCCCGGTGTCGCCCCACCTGCCGCCGCCACCGCCGCCGCCCGGGCCGCCTCCGCCGACGCTGCCGGTCTCATCGCCGTTGATCCGGCCCAGACCGTTGTAGCCGAAGGTCAGCTCCAGGAAGCTGTTGTGCTGCGAACCGCCGATGTACGGGCGCGAGGACGCCGGCCACAGCTCGACGATCGCGACCCACCAGCCGCCGGAGACCACCATCGCGAGCCCCGCGAGCAGCAGCTGGCCGATCCGCCGGCCGAACTTCGCCGGGGCGCACACCACGTACACCACCGCGAGCGGCGGCAGAATCAGCCACGCCTGAAGCGTCTTGGTGAGGAAGCCGAGGCCGAAGCAGACCCCGGCCAGCACCAGCCACTTGGTGCGCGCGTCCTCCAGGGCACGCAGCACGCAGTAGACGGCCGAGACCATCAGCAGGCACAGCAGCGCGTCGGGGTTGTTGAAACGGAACATCAGCGCCGCGACCGGGGTCACCGCGAGCGCCGCGCCCGCGATAAGCCCGGCGGCCGCGCCGAACCTGCGCCGTACGGCCGCGTACAGCACCCCGACCGTCGCGACGCCCATCAGCGCCTCGGGGGCGAGGACCGCCCAGGAGGAGAGGCCGAAGAGCCGTACCGACAGGGCCATCGGCCACAGTGCGGCCGGGGGCTTGTCGACGGTGATGGAGTTCGCGGCGTCGGAGGAGCCGAAGAAGAACGCCTTCCAGCTCTCGCTCCCCGCCTGGACGGCGGCCGAGTAGAACTGGTTGGCGTAGCCGGACGCGCCCAGGCTCCACAGATAGAGCACGGTGGTGGCGGCCAGCAGGGCCCACAGGGCGGGGCGCGCCCAGCGCGGGTCCTCCGGCCGTCCTCGCCAGGCCCGCGCCAGGCGCGAGCCGCCCGGCGCCCGCTGCTCCGGCCGGGGAGCGGCGGCGGGGACCGGCGGCGGCCCGGCTTCGCGGGTGCCGTAGTCGTAGGTGGTCATCGATCGGTCCTCGGGTCGTGGTCGGTCGTGGCCCCGCTGTCCGACGGGAAGACCCAGGCCCGGAAGAGCAGGAAGCGCAGAACGGTGGCGGCGAGGTTCGCCGCGATCAGCACGGCCAGTTCGGTGCCGTGCGCTGCGGTGCCGGGGACGGCGTCCAGGGCGGCGAGGGAGCCGCTGGTCAGCACGAGGCCGATGCCGAAGACGACCAGCCCCTGAGCCTGGTGGCGCATCGCGCGGTCCCGGCCGCGTACGCCGAAGGTGAGCCTCCGGTTGGCCGCGGTGTTGCCGAGCGCCGACAGCAGCAGCGCCAGCGCGTTGGCCACCTGCGGTCCGGTGCCCATCCGGAAGAGGGAGTACAGCAGCAGATAGACCAGCGTGCTCAGCGCGCCGACCACACAGAACCCGACCAGCTGGCGGGCCAGGCCCCTCGGCACCCCGCTCAGCTCCCGGTCGCGCGGATCGTCGCCGAACGGACGGCGCACCCGGTCCAGCGGCAGCGCACCGGTGGCCAGCGCGCGCCCCACCCGCCACACCCCCCTGAGGTCCTCCGTGGCCGTCCTCACGATGTGGACCGTGCTGTTGGGGTCGTCCACCCAGTCCACCGGCACCTCGTGGATGCGCAGCCCGGCCCGCTCGGCCAGCACCAGCATCTCGGTGTCGAAGAACCACCCGGTGTCCTCGACCAGCGGCAGCAGCCGCTCCGCGACGTCCTTACGGATCGCCTTGAATCCGCACTGGGCGTCGGAGAAGCGGGCGGCCAGGCTGCCGCGCAGGATCAGGTTGTAGGCCCGCGAGATGAACTCGCGCTTGGGCCCGCGCACCACCCGTGAGCTGCGGGACAGCCGCGATCCGATCGCCAGGTCGGAGTGCCCGGAGATCAGCGGGGCCACCAGCGGCAGCAGCGCCTTGAGGTCCGTGGACAGATCGACGTCCATATAGGCGAGCACGGGCGCCTCGGACAGCGACCACACGGTGCGCAGCGCCCGCCCGCGCCCCTTCTGCTCCAGCCGGACCGCCGTCACCTCCCCGATGCTCTCGTCCAGGTAGGCCGCGAGGTCGGGGGTGCGGTCCGTACTGGCGTTGTCGGCGATGGTGATCCGGAAGCCGTACGGGAAGGTGCGGGCCAGATGGTCGTGGAGCCGTCGTACGCACCGCTCGAGGTCCGCTTCCTCGTTGTAGACGGGGATGACGACGTCCAGCACCGGACGGCCGCGGACGACCGTCACCGGCCCGCGCACGGGCAAGGTTTGGAGAGGTGTCTCGGGCGGAGCCCCGAGAGGGGTGTCGGTTCGCATGGGGTCGACAGTCGCGAGCCGCGCTGTCACGGCTGTGTGGTCAGCCTGTGGCCTGCCTGTGAGTCCGTCACGCCCTGGTGAACGACCCGGTGCACGGGCAGGTGGACGCCGAACACGGTGCGCCCGGGCACGCTCTCCACCGTCACCTGCCCGTCGTGCGCGGCCACGACCGCGTGCACGATGGCCAGGCCGAGCCCCGTGCTGCCCGCGGCGCGGGAGCGCGAGGCGTCACCGCGCGCGAACCGCTCGAAGACATGCGGCAGCAGCTCGGGCGGGATACCGGGACCGTCGTCCTCGATCTCCAGCGAGACGTACGAGGGCGGCTGCGGGGGGCCGAAGGCCCCGGCGGCGCGGGCGGCCGCGTGCGGGGAGCCGTAGGGCGGGGCGTAGGTCTGGGCGTGCGGCTGGGCCTGGGGCTGGACGTACGGCTGGGGCTGGGGCTGGACGTACAGCTGGGGCTGGACGTACGGCTGGGGCTGGACGTGGGCCTGGGGCTGGACGTGGGCCTGGGGCTGGACGTGGGCCTGGGGCTGGGCGTGGAGTTGGGCCTGGGGCTGGGCGTGCCGCGAACCGCGCCCCTTACGGTGGCCGTGGGAGGACACCCCGTACGGCATCCCATAGGAGAGCCCGTACGGCGCCAGATACGGCGAGGGGTACGGCGACGCCTGCGGCCCGCCCCACAGCACCCGCGCCGTGACCGTGGTGCCGACCGGGGTGTGCGTCCGCGCGTTGGCGAGGAGGTTGACCAGCACCTGGCGCAGCCGGGCGTCGTCGCCGTGGACGACCGCCGGTTCATCGGGCAGCTCCAGCCGCCACTCGTGGTCGGAGCCGACCGCCCGCGCGTCGCTGACCGCGTCCACGACCAGCGGGGACAGATCGACCTCCGCGCACTCCAGCGGCCGTCCCGCGTCCAGCCGGGCCAGCAGCAGCAGATCCTCGACCAGCCCGGTCATCCGCCCGGCCTCGGACTCGACCCGGCCGAGGGCATGCCGGGTGTCGGGCCCGATCTCCTCCCGGCCGCGCCGGGTCAGCTCGGCGTAGCCGCGGATCGAGGCGAGCGGCGTACGGAGCTCATGGCTGGCGTCGGCGACGAACTGCCGCACCCGCGTCTCGCTCTCCTGGCGGGCCGCGAGCGCCGACTCCACATGGCCGAGCATGCGGTTGAGCGCCGCGCCCACCTGGCCCACTTCGGTGCGCGGATCGGCCTCCGACGCCGGGACGCGCTCGCGCAGCGCCACCTCGCCGCTGTGCAGGGGGAGTTCCGAGACCCGGGTCGCGGTCGCGGCCACCCGGCGCAGCGGGCGCAGCGAGATGCCGACCATCGCGGCCCCGGCGATCCCGGCCGCGACCAGCCCGGCCGCGGTGACACAGACCTCCACGAGGATGAGGGTGTTGACCGTCTCCTGGGTCTGGTCGAGCGGGAAGGCGAGGATGATGCCGCCCTCCCGGTGGTCCGACTGGGCCACGGCCCGATAGCCGCCGAGGCCGGGCAGATCGATGGTGTGCACGTCTCCGTCCAGGGGGACGGCGGCGATCGCCTTCTGCTGACCGCTGGTCAGGGGGTCCACCCGGCTCTCGGCGTCGACCTCGTTCGTCATGGGCGAGTCATTGCTCTTGCCGGACATGGAGATCTCGCCGTTCTGGCCGAACCGCGCCCCGACCGTGCCGATGGGCTGGCCGGGCGAGGCGACGAAGAGCACATCGTCCCGGGGGAGTCCGCCCCCCGGACCCGGCTTGTTCAGGAACCGCCCGACGGACGCGCGCAGATCGTCGTCCACCTGGCCCTGGAGGTACGACTGTAGGGCGAGGGTGGTGACCGTACCGATCACCGCGCAGACCACCGCGATCAGCGCGACGGCCGAGACGACCAGACGGGTGCGCAGGGACCAGGGACGGCGCCCGGCCCGCGGAGTGCGCCCGGCCCGCTGAGTGCGCCCGGCTCGTTGAGCGGCCCCGGCCCGCTGGGTGGTCCCCGCCCGCTGGGTGGTCCCCGCCCGCTGGGCGGCCCCGGCCCGCTGGGCGCGTCCCGCCCGCTGAGCGCGCCGGGCGTGCGCGCGCCCCTGCGCCGCTCCCGCGCCCAGGGGCGGCTGAGAGGCGCCCAGGAGCGGCTGGGAGGCACCGGGCATACCGGCAGTACCGGCAGTACCGGCAGTACCGGCAGTACCGGTGGCATCGGGCCCCTCGGGGACGCCGGGCGCCGCGGAGGCGCCGGCCGGCTCAGGGCCCCGGGGCGGCCGGGGCGGGGGGTGCGCCACGGTCTCTACTCCCCCGGCTTGATCAGATACCCGGCGCCCCGCCGGGTGTGGATCATCGGACTGCGCCCCGCGTCGATCTTGCGCCGCAGATACGAGATGTACAGCTCGACGACGTTGGCCTGGCCGCCGAAGTCGTAGCTCCAGACCCGGTCGAGGATCTGCGCCTTGCTGAGCACCCGGCGCGGATTGCGCATGAGATAGCGCAGCAGCTCGAACTCGGTCGCGGTGAGATGGATCTCCTGTCCCCCGCGCGACACCTCATGGCTGTCCTCGTCCAGGATCAGATCGCCGACGGCCAGCACCGACTCGCTGCGCGCGGCCGCCGCCCCCGACCTGCGCAGCAGCCCACGCAGCCGGGCGACGACCTCCTCCAGGCTGAACGGCTTGGTGACGTAGTCGTCGCCGCCCGCCGTCAGCCCCGCGATCCGGTCCTCCACCGCGTCCCGCGCGGTCAGGAACAGCACCGGGACATCGGGCTGTTCGCGGCGCAGCCGCCCCAGCACAGCGAGCCCGTCCATATCGGGCAGCATGATGTCCAGGACCACCGCGTCCGGGCGCAGCTCACGGGTGACCCGGATCGCCTCCGCGCCGTCACCCGCGGTACGCACCTCCCACCCCTCGTAGCGCAGGGCCATCGACAGCAGATCGGCGAGCGCCGACTCGTCGTCCACAACCAGCACCCGGACGGGGCTCCCGTCGGGGCGCAGCAGCTCGGTACGCCCATGAGGCGAGGTCGGCATCATGGCCTCCACCCTCGGAGCGGGCCCTGAGAGGTCCCTTTCGGCTGCCTGTGAATTACCTGAGAATCCTGTGGAGGCGGGGACGGGACCGGCCGGGAGGCGAAACGGCGGCCCCGGGGCGCGGAACAGCCGCGGTGACCACGGAATAACCGGAAGGGCTCTCCGGCTTCCCCCTGTATGACTTCTCGTCCCGCACTTGGCAAGATCGGCATCTGGACCGCGGCCCTGAAGACGGACTTCGCCCCATCGGAGCAGATCGGCGAGGCGGTGGCCGAGCTGGACGAACTGGGGTACGGCGCCGTCTGGCTCGGGGGCAGCCCCAGCCCGGATCAGGCCGGAGTCCTGCTGGACGCCACCTCCCGGATCACCGTCGCGACCGGAATCCTGAGCATCTGGGACCACGAGGCGGCCTACGTCGCCGAGCGGCACACCGCGCTCAACGCGGCTCACGACGGCCGCTTCCTCCTCGGCCTCGGCGTGAGCCACAGCGCGCTCGCCGGTGAGCGCTACCAGCGCCCGTACACGGCGATGAAGGAGTACCTGACCGCGCTGGACTCCGCCCCGACCCCGGTCCCCGCCGCCCAGCGGGTCCTGGCCGCCCTCGGCCCCAAGATGCTCGAGCTGTCCCGCGACCGCGCGGCCGGCGCGCATCCGTACCTCGTCACCCCGGAGCACACCGCCGAGGCCCGCGACGTCCTGGGCAAGGAGGCCGTGCTCGCGCCGGAGCTGAAGGTCGTCCTCGACACGGACCTGGACCGCGCCCGCGCCACCGCCCGCGACTACCTCGGCCGCTACCTGGCGCTGCCCAACTACACCAACAACTTCAAGCGGCTGGGCTTCGAGGACGCGGACTTCGCGGACGGCGGCAGCGACCGTCTTCTCTCCGCGATGTACGCCCTCGGCGACGCGGAGGCGATCCGGGCGCGCGTGGACGAGTTCCTGGCCGCGGGCGCGGACCACCTCGCGATCCAGGTGGTGAGCGACGACCAGGCGCTCCCCCGCGAGCAGTGGCGCACGCTGGCCGAGGCGCTGCCGCTGGACAAGAGCTGACCGATCCGCTCAGCCCCCTCGCCCGGCGCCGACGCAAGCGCCGGGCGAGCCCCGTCTCCAGACGGCGCTCCATCCGCACCGGACGCATCTGGAGCGACCGGCAACCCGTCATATCCCGAACAGCCGCGCCGCGTTCCCGTAACACACCCCGCGCAGCCACTCCTCGTCCTGCCCGACCCGCGTCAGCGCGTCCAGCGCATGCCGGTATCCGTACGGGATGTTGGGGAAGTCGCTCCCGAACAGCACCCGGTCCCCCAGGGCGGCCAGCCGTCCCTGCTCCGACCGCGGAAACGGCCACTGGCGCTCGGTGAAGTCGGTGAAGGCCATCGTGGTGTCCAGGTGGACCTCCTGGTACCGCTCCGCGAGCCCCAGGAAGTCCGCGTACTCCGGCAGCCCCATATGCGCGATGATCAGGCGCAGCCGGGGATGACGGGCCAGCACCCGCCCCACCGGCTCCGGTCCGGTGTACTTGCCCGGGTGGGGACCCGAACCGCAGTGGATGACGACCGGCGTCCCGCTCTCGGCGAGCACGCCCCACACCGGGTCGAGCAGCGCGTCGCCCGGATCGTACGCCCCCACCTGCACATGGGCCTTGAACACCCGCGCCCCGCCCTCGAGCGCCGCGCGCACGTACCCCTCCACACCGGGTTCGGGGAAGAGGGTCGCGGTGTGCAGGCAGTCGGGCGTACGGGCGGCGAACTCGGCCGCCCAGCCGTTCAGCCAGCGCGCCATGTCGGGCTTGTGGGGGTAGAGCATCGAGGTGAAGGCCCGCACCCCGAACGCCCTTAGCGTCGCGAGGCGTTCGTCCTCCTCCTCGCGGTAGGTGATGTGCCAGCGGGGCTCGACGGCGTCGAAGAAGGCCCAGACCTTGTCCAGTACGCGCTGGGGCATGAAGTGGGTGTGCACATCGATGAGTCCGGGCAGCCCGAGGTCCTGCCAGAACCGCTGCACCGACACCACGGCGGGATCGTCCATGCCGATCACGGTAGTTGCCCCGGGCGTATTGCTACAGCCTCGTCTCAAGCTCTCCCCTCGAGTTGATCACAGCCTCGACCAGTGGTTTTGTCACGCCCATGATGATCTGCGACAGCAAGATCACCACAACGGGAACCGAGAGGGTGAACTGACGCTCCGTGCCCGGCGTATCCAGCTACGGCAGTCACCGCCCGCTCGGTCGTCACCGCTTGCTCGGTCGTCACCACCCGCTCGGTCGTCACCGCTTGCTCGGTCGTCACCACCCGCTCGGCGTCGTCACCGCTTGCTCGGTCGTCACCACCCGCTCGGCGTCGTCACCGCGTCGTCACCGCCCGCTCGGCGTCGTCGCCTGTCGACCATCACCAACCACCGATCGACCATCACCAACCACCGGGGGACCCGTCCATGCCCAACCGCCCGCCTCGCACCGCCGCCCGATCCGGGACCGCCCTCGTCTGCGCCCTCGGCGTCACCCTCCTCGCCCTCGCCACCGCCGGCTGCGAGGACGACACCACCGCGTCCGGCCGACGGCAGCCCGCGACCCGCGCCGATATGGCGGCCGACAGCGACGGCGGCAAGACCCTCCGGCTCGGCGAGCCCACGTCGGTCACCTACAAGCGCGGCTCGGACCATATGCGCGGCGCCCTGCGGGTCACGGCGGTGAGCGTGCGCAAGGGCACCCACGCCGAGTTGCGGACGGCGGGCGCGGAGCCGTCCGACGTACGGAACACCCAGCCGTACTACGTCACCATGACCTTCGAGAACGTCGGCGAGAACTCCCTCCACTACCCCTTCCTCAACACCCCCACCGGCCTCGAGGACACGAGCGGTGTGGACGACCAGCCGCTGATCACCGGCGACACCGAGGTGGCGGCCTGCCCTGGCAAGGACCCGGACGACTTCGCGGTGGGGGCGAAGGTCTCCCTGTGCAAGGTGTTCCTGGTGCCCAACGGCATACGGCCGTCGGTGGTGACGTACAGCACAGGCGATGCCACCAAGCGCCCGGTGAGCTGGAAGGTCACGCGCTGACGGCGGCGGGGCCCCCGGCGCGGCCAGGGGCCCCGGTCGTGACCGAACGACCGAGGGCCCGGCACTGAAGAAGTGCCGGGCCCTCGATACCTGAGTAGCGGGGACAGGATTTGAACCTGCGACCTCTGGGTTATGAGCCCAGCGAGCTACCGAGCTGCTCCACCCCGCGTCGGTGAACGTAACTCTACGTCGTTCTCCCCGTTAAGGGAAATCCATATCGCCGCAGCCGCCCGAACACTCAGAAGAGCGCCTCGACCAGGGCCGAGACAGCACCGACGACCGCCCCGTACCCAAGGACCGTCAACAGCGGCCAGGGAACGGGCCGGGGAACGAGCACCCACCAGTGGAAGCCGTAGTCCCGGTACTCGGCCATCCCCTCCGTCCCGGGCAGCACCATGAACCGGGGCTGGACCGTGCAGAACAGCCACCAGTCCAGAACCACCAGGTCGAAGACGACGAGCACGAGCCAGACGAGGGCCCCGAAGACGAACGGGCGCCAGAAGCCGAGCCCGCCATCGGCCCGATCACGCAGATCCACCAGACCGACGACCGGCACGGCGATGAACACCACCGCGTTCAGCGCCCCCATGACCCCGGCCGCCCGCTTTCCCCGCGCGCTTTGCGCGCCATAGCGCTCCTGGATCGCCGGCGGATAGTCGTCGACCAGCGCGTCCCTGGCCACCAGCAGCCCACCGACGATCACCGCGGCGAACAGCACCACCAGCACAAGAGCACAGACAAGGCTCACCCCGACCAGCTGCCACCAGCTCATGGCACCGCAGCATAGAGCAGAAACTTAGGTTTGCCTAACCTAACTGCTCTCGGTGGCCACGTCACTCCAGTGGCCCGGCGCGGGCATTAGCGGAGCGTTAGCCACACGGCGGTGGTTCATCAGCGGCGGCCGACAGTCTTGTTCTCACGAGCCCGAAACACACCACGTCGCGAGAACGGGGAAACCATGTCGCACCGCACCGCCCTCCGCCACAACCGTCACGCCCGTAAGGCCGCCGCCGCCGTGATCATCGCGGTCGCCGCGCTCGGTCTCACCGCATGCCAGGACGGCGAGACCGACTCCTCCTCGTCCTCACCCTCCGCCTCCGCGAGCGCCCCGCAATCCCCCGCGCCCACGGCGCAGGACCAGGACCAGGACCAGGCCAAGGGCACCGCCAAGGGCACCCCCAGGAAGCCTGGCATGCGGTGCACGAACCAGATCAACTACGCGGGAGACCACAGGTCCAACGCCGAGATCAACTCCATCGGCAACGACACCGGCTACTGCCCGCCGATCGAGAAGAGCGAAACCCCCAAGGGCACCCCCAGGAAGCCTGGCATGCGGTGCACGAACCAGATCAACTACGCGGGAGACCACAGGTCCAACGCCGAGATCAACTCCATCGGCAACGACACCGGCTACTGCCCGCCGATCGAGAAGTGAGCTCCTGCCGTGACGCCGCCGATCGGCGTCCACGGTCGCGGTCACTGCGCGGGCGGAGTCGCCCGTACCAGGCCCGTCTGGTAGGCGATGACCACCAGTTGGGCACGGTCGCGGGCGCCCAGCTTCGTCATCGCGCGATGGATGTGGGTGCGCACGGTCAGCGGGCTGAGCGTGAGGACATCGGCTATCTCGGTGTTGGACTTGCCCTCGGCGGCCAGGCCCATCACCTCGCGCTCGCGGACGGTGAGCTCCGACAGGCGCTGCGGGGGCGCGAGGTGGGCGTCGGGGGCGGGGGACATGAGGAAGTTCGTGATGAGGGTGCGGGTCGCGGCGGGTGACAGGAGCGCCTCGCCGGAGGCCACCGTGCGCAGCCCGGCCAGCAGGGTGTCGGCGGTGACGTCCTTACCGAGGAAGCCACTGGCACCGGCGCGCAGCGCCTGGGCGACGTAGTCCTCGGTCTCGAACGTCGTCAGGATGAGGACGCGGGTGGCGGCCAACTCCGGGGCGGCGCAGATCGCGGAGGTGGCGGCGAGACCGTCCGTGCCCGGCATCCGGATGTCCATGAGGACGATGTCGGGGTGGTGGACGCGGGCCAGCTCCAGCGCCTCAGCGCCGTCCGACGCCTCGCCGACCACCGTCATGTCCTCGCAGGAGTCGATCAGGATCCGGAAGGTGGCCCGCAGCAGGGTCTGGTCGTCGGCGAGCAGCACCTTGATGGTCATGACTCTTCTCCCCCCGCTCGGGCGTCTGTGGCGCCTACGGCCGATTGGGGTGCTCCCGGCGTTTCGGGTACGCCCGGCGCTACGGGCGCTCCCGGCGCTACGGGCGCTCCCGGCGCTACGGGTGCCGGGAGCTGGAGTGGCAGCGCGGTGGTGACCTCGAAGCCGCCCTCCGGGCGTGGTCCCGCGCAGAGTTCGCCGCCGATGGTGCGGGCGCGTTCACGCATGCCCATGACGCCGAAGCCGCGGCTCGGCACGGCATCGGTCGCCCCGGTGGACGCGGTGGCCCCGGTGGCCTCGGTGGCCTCGGTGGCCTCGGTGGCCTTTTTTGCGGCATCGGTGGTGCCGTTGGTGCCGGTGGTCCTGCTGGTCCCGTTGGCGTCCGGGCCGTCGTTGCTGACCGTGATCAGCAGCCGAGATCCGGAGTAGGCCAGACGTACCTGTGCGGAGTCCACGGCGGCGTGCTTGGAGACATTGGTGAGCGCCTCCTGCACGATCCGGAACGCGGTCAGGTCCACCCCGGGGGAGAGCGGCCGGGCCTCCCCTGTCGTGCTGACCGTGACGGTGAGCCCCGCGGACGCGCACGCCGAGACCAGTTCGGGCAGTCGGGCGAGCCCGGGGGACGGCTCCAGCGACGCGGAGGCCGGGTCGTCGTTCTGGCGCAGCAGCCCCAGCGTGGCCTTCAGCTCACGCAGCGCGGAGGACGTGGTTCCGGTCAGATCGGTGAGGATCTTCTTCGTCTGCTGCGGACTGGTGAGCGCGAGGTGGGCGGCCGTACCGGCCTGCGCGTTGGCCAACGCCATGTGGTGGGCCACGACATCGTGCAGCTCACGGGCGATGCGCATGCGCTCCTCGGTGACGCGCAGCCGTGCCTCCTCCTCCCGGGTGCGCTCGGCGTGTTCGGCGCGGGCCTGCACCGATGCCAGGTAGGCGCGCCGCAGCCGGGTCATGTTGCCGGCGGCGAGCGGCAGCAGCAGCCAGAAGAAGGGGCCGATCGTCCGGAGCACCAGGGACAGGCTGTCCATGGAGTCGGAGACCGCCGACGCGACCATCAGCGCCGCCATGATGGTGACGCCGAAGGCACGTGTGGTCTTGCGGTCGGTGAGCGTGGCCAGCCAGTAGAGCGCCGCCATGACGGGTCCCAGCAGCAGGGGGGTCAGCAGGTACCCCAGCGAGATCGCGATCACGGTGCAGACCGCGGTCACGACGACCGCGGTGCGCGGATGGCTGCGGTACTTCAGCAGGGCGAGGCAGGACACGCCCATGAGGACGGTGGCGGCCCTGTCGTGGTCGGGTGGCTCGACGCCGGGCAGGGTGAGGTTGCTGCCGAGGGCCGCGCAGCCCATCAGTGACAGGACCAGCACCACGTCGATGACGTGGGGGTAGCGGTCGGAGTACTGCTCGAAACGGTCCGTGTAACGCTCAAGGCTGGTGCTCATCGGCTGGGCTCTCCGCTCGGTGCTGTGGGCCATCGTGACCGATTCGGTGCTCTGTGAGCCACTGTGACGGATTCGGTGCTCTGTGGGCCGCCGGGACCGATTCGGTGCCCAGTAGGCCGCCGGGACCGATTCGGTGCTCTGGAGCCACCGCGCCCGTCCCCCGCGCGGACCGCAGCCGGGGCCGCCCGTGTCGTTCGCCACGGGCAGCCCCGGCAACCGGTAAGGGGGCGGGTCAGGCGGTCGATCAGGTGCGGGCCACTTCCCGGCCGGTCGCCCCGGCCGGTTCCGGGTCCGATCCCTCGCCCCCTCCCGGTCCCGGTCCCGCGTCCGATCCCGAACCCGGTCCCGAACCCGACCGGCGGCCGAGCGCCTCGCCCTCCACGTCGACCTTGGGCAGCAGCCGGTCCAGCCACTTCGGCAGCCACCAGGCCCGGTCGCCGAGCAGGGCGAGCACGGCGGGCACGATCGCCATCCGTACGACGAAGGCGTCGAACAGCACGGCGGAGGCGAGCCCGAACCCGATCATCTTGACCATGGAGTCGCTCTCGCCGACGAACCCGGCGAACACCGCGATCATGATCAGCGCGGCGGCCACCACCACGCGCGCGCTGTGCCGGAAGCCGGATGTGATCGCCTGGCCGGGCCGCTCACCGTGGACGTACGCCTCCCGCATCCGCGAGACGAGGAACACCTCGTAGTCCATGGCCAGCCCGAAGATGATGCCCACCAGGAAGATCGGCATCAGGCTCATGATCGGGCCGGTCTGCTCCACGCCCAGGAGTCCGGCGCCGTGGCCCTGCTGGAAGACGAGCACGACCACGCCGAGGGAGGCCAGCACCGACAGCAGGAAGCCGAGGGCCGCCTTCAGCGGGACGAACAGGGACCGGAAGACCACCAGCAGGAGCACGATCGCGAGGCCCACCACGACGACCAGGTAGGGGATCAGCGCGGACTGCACCTTGTCGGAGACGTCGATGTTCAGCGCGGTGGTGCCGGTGACCTCGAAGGTCGCCCCGGTCTCGGACTCGACCCCGGGCCGCTCGCCCCGAATGGTCGTGACCAGGTCCTTGGTCCTTTCGTCGGTCGGCGCCGTGGACGGCACGACCTGGAAGACGGCCGTGTCGCCGGCCGCGTTGAAGCGGGCCGGGGAGACGGAGACGACGCCCTCGGTGCCGCCGATCTGCTTCGCGACCGTCTCGGCGGCACCCTTCAGACCGGCATCCCCGTTGGCACCCTTGGCGTCCGTCGCGCCTTTCACGCCCTTGGCGTCCGTCGCGCCTTTCACGCCCTTGGCGTCCGTCGCACCCTTCGCGTCCACAACGACGGTCAGCGGCCCGTTGAAGCCCGGCCCGAAGCCCTCGGCGAGCGCGTCGTAGGCCCGGCGCTCGGTGGTGGAGGTCGACTTGGCCTCGTCCCCGGGCATGCCGAGCTGTAGATCCGTCATCGGCACCGCGAGGGCCCCGAGGCCCACCACGCCGAGCAGCAGCACGGGCAGTGGACGCCGCAGCACGAACCGCGCCCAGCGGCTGCCCCCGTTGTCCCGAGTGCCCTCATCCTCGATCCGTCCGCTCCTGCGGGCCCGCCGCCGGAGCACGGCGTTCGGCCAGAAGCCGAGGAACGCCGGGACCAGCGTCAGCGCGACCAGTACGCCGACGACGACCGCGCCCGCCGCGGCCAAGCCCATCTTCGTGAGCATCGGGATGCCGACCACCGCGAGCCCGGCCAGCGCGATGACGACGGTGAGCCCGGCGAACACCACCGCGGAACCGGCGGTGCCGACCGCCAGACCGGCCGCCTCCCGCGGCACCCGTCCCTTGGCGCGTTCCTCGCGGTAGCGGGAGACCACGAACAGGGCGTAGTCGATGCCGACCGCCAGCCCCAGCATCATCGCCAGGGTGCCGGTCGTCGTGGACAGGCCCAGCGCCTCGGACAGGGTCAGGATGGTGGCCATGCTCACGCCGACGCCGATGACGGCGGTCAGCAGCGGCAGTCCGGCGGCGGCCAGCGAGCCGAAGGTGATCAGCAGCACGACGGCGGCTATCGCGACACCGATCACCTCGGCCGCGCCGCCGGGCCCGCCACCGTCGTCCATCGCGCTTCCACCGGCCTCGACGGTCAGCCCGGAGTCCTGGGCCGTGTGGATGGCCCGGTCCAACTGCTGCTTGCTGCCATCGGTGAGGTCGTTGGCGGCGACCTTGTAGGTGACCGTCGCGTACGCCGTCGTGCCGTCCTTGCTGACGGCCTTCGCCTGGAACGGGTCGACGGCGCTCGCGACCTGACCCCCGTCGCCCAGGTCGGCCACGGCCTTCTCGACGGCCTCCCTGTTCTCGGCCGCGGTGACCTTCTCACCGCTCGGCGCGACGAAGACGACCCGGGCGGTCGCGCCGTCGGCGGAGGCTCCGGGGAAGCGCTGTTCCATCAGGTCGAACGCCTTCTGGGACTCGATGCCGGGCATCGAGAACTCCTCGTCGGAGGCCCCCGAGGCGTTGAGCGCGCCCAGCCCGACGGCGGCCAGGACGGCCGCCCAGACCAGGGCGACGTACCAGCGTCGCCGGAAGGCCAGACGGCCCACTTGGTAAAGGAATGTAGCCACGACAGGAGGTCTCCACATCTGGTGCCGACTGTCCGCATCTGGTGCCGACCGTCCGCCCAGACTCTCCGGGTACGGGCCGTCCTGTCGTCGTGCGCCTGCCGACACTTCGCGCTACTGAGAACGCAGTACACACCGGCCGATCGGATCCGCCGCTGGTACGACGGCCCTCACGACGTGTGCGTGATCGCACAGACCCGCGCGCCCGGTGAGCGGGGGCTCACCGGGCGCGCGGAGTGCGGAGTTCCGTGACTACGGAATTCCGTGGCTTACGGGTGGTACTTCTCCTCGACCGTCTCGGCACCGCCGGACTTGGGGTTCATGGTGACGCGGACGGTCACGCTGTTGGTCTTCGCGGCCTTCTCCAGCTGCTCCACGGTGCACTTGGAGGTGCCGTAGCCGTCGTCGCCGATGGACGCGCCTTCGGCGCCGTCGTCCTCGGAGCAGATCGCGGCCGCGCCGAGGATCTTCGTGGCATTGGAGACCAGGAACGCCTGCTCCATGCCGCCGCCCTCGGGCTTGATGGTCATCTTGCCGGGCGCCAGGTACTTCAGCGTGCCGACGTACACGCGGTGGTTCCCCGCATTGGCGGCGCCGCCCCCGGTGCCACCACCGTTGCCGGCGGCGGGTGGCGCCGTTTCGGTCTTGCCGCCGTTCTGGCCCTGCTTCCCGCCGTTCTGACCCTGCTTCCCGCCGTTCTGGCCTTGCTTCCCGCCGTTCTGGCCTTGCTTCCCACCGTTCTGACCCTGCGAACCGGAGTTGTCCGAGGAGGAGCCGCTGGTGGGCTGGGCCGAGGCCGAGGAGCTGGAGGAGTCGGCCCCGGAGTCGTCCGGCCCGCAGGCCGTGGCCCCCAGGCTCAGCGCCGCGGCCGCGACAAGGGCGGCGGCGATACGGCGGCCGGCACGGCCGCGGAAGCGGTTGGTGGTGGTGGTGGTGTTCATCGTGACCTCGCGTTGCTGTGTTCTGTCGTCTCGCTCCCGGACGACAATCAGCTTCGAAGATCGCGTTGGCGTTCCACTAACAGACAACTAACACCTCGCGACAGTGGCGTAAGCCGTGGCCGCAAGGCCAGTTTCAGCCGAACCGGGGCCTCATGCCATGGCCGTCCTCGGGTAGTGCGGACGGAGGCTCGCCGCGAGGATGCGGTCGAGCATCCGGTCGGGCAGTACCCGCGACAGACGTGTGATCAGGGCCGCGTCACGGCCGACGGTGTAGCGGGTGCGAGGTTTCCCGGCGGTCACGGCCTTCGCGATCACCCGGCCCGCGTCGTCAGCGGGCTTGCCACGCTTCATGTGGGTGGCGGAATGCGCGTTGGCCGCCTCGATCAGCCGTCCGTAGCGGTCACGCTGCTCCGGTGGCATGGCGTCGGCCAGCCGGTGCGCGGCGGCGATCACCCGGCCCGACATCTCCGTACGGACCGCGCCGGGCTCGACGACGACCACCCACACGCCCAGCGGCGCCAGCTCCCCGCACAGCGAGTCGCTGACCGCCTCGAGGCGAACTTCGTGCCCGCGTAGGGACCGTACGTGGCCATGGCCACCGGCCCGCCGACCGAACTGAGGTTGACCACCCGGCCCCCGTCGCGCAGCAACGCGAGCAGCAGCGCCTGGGTGACGGCGATATGGCCGAAAAGGTTGACCTCGAACTGCCGACGCCACTCGCTCAACGGCAGTGCCTCGACAGGGGCGTTGATCTGGATGGCGGCGTTGTTCACCAGCGCCCGCAGCGCACCCGCCCGCGAGTCGTCGTCGAGGCGGGAGGCCTGATCGACAGGCAGACCCGAAGCGAGTAGAGCCGGCGGCGAGGGCGGCCAACGGCCGAACGAAATGCTTGTGGCGAAGCGAAACACAATGAGCATTGAACCCTCCACCCCATTGTGCGAAACGGCATTTTATGGCCTGCTCCAGAGGTCGATACGGTCGGATTCATGGAGCTGAATTTTCTGACGGCCGAAGAACTCGCGGCTGCTTTGCGTGCCGGTGAAGTGAGCTCGGTGGAACTCACCGACGAGGCAATAGCCCGTATTGAGCGGGACGACAAGGCGATCAACTCGATCTGTGTGCCGGACTTCGACCGTGCGCGGGCCGCCGCGCACGATGCCGACCAGGCGCGCGCCCGCGGCGAGGACCGGCCGCTGCTCGGCATTCCGGTGACGGTCAAGGAGTCCTACGACATCGCCGGGCTGCCCACGACCTGGGGCATGCCGCCACATCGCGACTACATACCGGCCGAGGACGCGGTGCAGGTGTCACGGATCAAGGCCGCGGGCGCGGTGGTGCTCGGTAAGACCAATGTGCCTCTGGGGCTGCAAGATATACAGAGCTTCAACGAGATCTACGGCACCACCAATAACCCCTGGGATCACGATCGTACGCCGGGCGGATCCTCCGGCGGATCGGCGGCGGCCCTGGCGTCCGGGTTCGGCGCGCTGTCCATCGGCTCCGATATCGCCGGTTCATTGCGCACCCCAGCGCATTTCTGCGGTGTCTACGCACACAAGCCGACACTCGGGCTGGTGGCGCACCGCGGCATGGTCCCGCCGACCGCACCGGCCCTGCCAACCCGATCCGACCTCGCCGTCGTCGGCCCGATGGCGCGCACCGCCCGCGACCTGACGCTCCTGCTCGACGTCATGGCCGGACCGGACCCGCTGACCCTCGGTGTGGCGCACGACGTCACGCTGCCGCCCGCGCGCCACGAACGGCTCCGCGACTTCCGGGTCCTGGTCCTCGACGACCATCCGCTCATCCCGACCGGATCCGCGGTACGGGCGGGCATAGCCCGGGTGGCCGACGCGCTCGTCGACGGCGGCGCCCACGTCGAACGGCACAGCCCACTGCTGCCCGACCTGACCGAAGCCGCGGTGCTCTACACGCATTTGCTGTTCTCGGGCTTCAGCGGAAGCTTCCCCCTCGAAGCCTACGAGCAGCTGCGGACCCAAGCCGCCGGACTGGACGCGGCCGACCAGAGCCTCGACGCGGCCCGGCTGCGCGGCATGGCGTTCAGCCACCGCAACTGGATCGAGGCCGACAGCCGCCGCGAACTCCACCGCCACGGCTGGCGCCGGCTCTTCACCGAGTTCGACGCCGTGGTGTGCCCCATCACCCCCACTCCCGCGTTCCCCCACGACCACGACCCCGACTCGATGGCACGCCGAATCGACATCGACGGCACCGACTACCCGTACCTCGACCAGCTCGTCTGGGCCGGTGTGGCCACCATGCCCGGCCTCCCCGCCACCGCCATCCCAGCGACCCGCTCCCCCGAGGGACTCCCGGTGGGAGTCCAGCTCATCGGCCCGACACTCGAGGACCGCACCCCACTGCGCCTGGCCGAACTACTCGAGCAGAAGATCGGCGGCTTCCAGGAACCGAGGTAGGGCGTAAGCAGGCAGCACTACCCGAGTGTCCGACAAGAGCCCCCATCGCCAGACCCCTTCTGGTCCGCTTTGAGTACGGGTACTCAGGTGCGCGAAGGCTGTGCTGTGCATGGTGAAGCCATGTTGAGCAGCAGATCAGGCCGCATGGCAAAGGGCGTCGTCGTCTCGGCGGCCGCAGCCCATGCGACGTACTGGGCTTGGGAATCCGCCGAGCGCTGGGAGTCGGAAGCGCAGCGGGCCAATCCGGACGGGGGCATCGGCGCAGGGTTCATCGAAGGGGCGCTGGCCACGCTCGCCTGGTTGACACTGGTGCCCCTGCTGCTGTGGGCAGGGATGCGATTGCTGCGGGAGCGAGACAACCAACTGCTGCTGAGCATGGGATCAGCGACGTGGATCATTCTCGGGACCCAGCTGACCGCGGGCGGCGTCAGCAGGGTGGAAACGGAGCTGTTCCTTCTCGCGTTCGCTCTGCTCGGCGGCCTCCTGGCACGGTTCCGTCCCACCGCACCAGCAGAGTGATCGCTCCGGGAGCTGATGTCACCGTTGCTGTCATCGCATACGCAAGAGGCCCCTTCCGATGATCGGAAGGGGCCTCTGAGCTGGTGCGCGCTCGGCAGGATTCGAACCTGCAACCTCTTGATCCGTAGTCAAGTGCTCTATCCGTTAAGCTACGAGCGCTTGGCTTCCCGGCGGTTTTTCTTGCCGGTCGGCGTTGCGGGGACAACATTACATGACCTGCGCCGTCAGGCGAAATCCGTTTCCCTCACCCCCACTGACCTGCGAAAACTTCATTTTCGGGGGCTTGCGGGGTTGCTCTTGCGAGACCCCCGGGGGTCCGCCTTCGCGTTACGAAGTGTTTGCGGAGCGAGGGTGCTCACCACGGAACGTTACGCGTAGGTCACCTTGCGCCGCCCCCGCTCGCGATGCGGTTGCGTGGTCATTCGCGGCGGGTCCGGGAACGACACAGGGGGCCCGCGCCTTGGGCGCGGGCCCCCTGTGGGAGAGCGGAGGCTGAGGGATTTGAACCCTCGATGGGCTTTAAGGCCCAAACCGCATTAGCAGTGCGGCGCCATAGACCAGACTAGGCGAAGCCTCCAACACGCCGGTGTGCTCGCGCGAGCGCGAGGTGGCGTGTGCAGATGATGTCACAGCCCGGTGGGATGTCACCAATCGCGGACCACGGTACTCGGCGGGCGGGGCCCATCGCAAAGCCCTCATAGGGGGTGAGGGGGAGCGCGGCCCGTACGGCGGAGCGCACTCGTTCCGGCCGAGGGAGCCCCTACGGCCGGGGGTAGCCCATACGGCGGGCACAGCCCTTACGGCGGAGCAACGCGCGCGGCGGCGGCGCGTTAGACGGGGCAGGGGCAGCGCGCCCCGACCGATCACACCGGGAGTGCCCCCATGCCCCTGCTGCACCGCCTCGCCGTCACCGCCGCGCTGATGACCGCCGCCACCGCGGGCGCACTGGCCCCCGCCGCGGCCACGCCGCTGCCGCTGCCCCTGCCGTTCGACGGGGAGAGCGCCGACCGGCTTGTGATCACCGTGAGCGAGACGGGTGAGGCCGACGACGCCGCGACGTTTGTGCTGAGCTGCCACCCGACCGGCGGTACGCACCCCCGGGCGCGGGCCGCGTGCAGGCAGTTGGAATCGCAGACCGTGTGGGGCCGGGATCCGTTCGCGCCGGTGTCGCCGGACGCGATGTGCACCGGACAGTACGGCGGGCCCGCCACGGCTCGGGTGACGGGGCACTGGGCGGGGCGTCCCGTCAACGCCTGGTTCAACCGCACCAACGGGTGTGAAATCGCCCGATGGAATCGGTTCTCCGTCGTTTTGCGCACGCCTGGGAGCTGACCTGCGGATTGGGCCGGGAGTGGGAGGAGAAGAGCCCGGTGAAGTTTGTCCGGGCGTGCGTCGAGACGCGTACGTCGCGCTGCGACCTCCCTCTCATCCGCCGTCGCGTCCGGCGCTGGTGCCCGTAGACTCCCCTAGAGACACTCCGCAGCTGGGACGGCAGAATGACCGCGGGTGTCAGCAAGGTGCGGTAGTCAGGGAGGAAGCGTCGTCGTGAGCAGCAGGCCATCCCGAGGCGCTGCTCGCCTCGCGGCGATACTCGACGCCCTCCCGGACGCGCTGTTGCTGGTCAACTGCAACGGCACGATCGTCAACGCCAACCACCACGCGCTGGAGTCCTTCGAGACCCCGGGCACCGCCCTGGTCGGCCGTGGTCTGCTCGATCTGCTCCCCTCCTTCGATCCCAATCGCATTCCCGGGTCGATGCGGCGCCCCGACGCGTCACAGGGAGACGGCAGCAAGCCGACCCGGATGATGGCCCGTCGTACCGACGGGGCGCAGTTCCCCGTCGAGGTGACCAGCGCGAATCTGGAGGACGGGCGGACTCCGTACGCCGATCAGTACAGCTACACCGGCGATGAGCTGCTGATGCTCATCGTGCGCGACCTGACCGGGACGCTCGACACCGAGGCCGAACTCGCCCGTCAGCAGCGCCAGACCGAGATGATCCTGCGCGCGGCGGCGGAGGGCGTGGTCGGCGTGGACACCGAGGGCAAGGTGGTCCTCGTCAACCCGTCCGCCGCGCAGATCCTCGGCTACCGGGCCAGCGACATGGGCGGTCAGGAGCTTCACTCTCTTGTACACCACTCGCGCCCGGACGGTTCCCCCTTCCCGTACGAGGAATCGCCCCTCGCCGACACCCTGCGCTCCGGCCGCAAGCACCGGGTGCGCGGCCAGGTGCTGTGGGCGAAGGACGGCAGCCAGGTCCCCGTCGATCTGACCACCGCGCCCGTCCGCGACGGCGACCAACTGGTCGGCGCCGTGCTGACCTTCACCGACCGGCGGGCCGAGAAGGCCATGGCGGCCAAGCACGCCGAGGAGGTCGAGACCCTCACCTCCCGGCACACGGAGGAGGTCGAGACCCTCACCACCCGGCACACGGAGCAGGTCGAGACCCTCACCACCCGGCACGCCGAGGAGTTGGAGGGGCTCACCACCCAGCACACCAAGGCCCTGGAGGAGCTGCGGGCGCAGCTCACCGAGGAGCGCGCGCGGTACGCGGCACAGCTGGAGTCCGTCACCGCCCGGAACGGCCAGCTGCTCGCCGTGCTGGACCAGTCCCTGCGCGGACCGCTGCTGCAACTGCGCCGTGAACTCGGTGTGCTCGCCGACGACCCGGCCGGGCAGCTGTGGCCCGAGGCCAACCAGATCCTGCACCACCTCGCCGCCGGCTACACCCGGATGACCACGCTCGTCGACAACGTCCTGAGCTACCAGCGGCTCGACTCGCGCGGCGACGAGCTGGCCCGCCGTACGGTCTCGATGGACGAGGTCGTATCGGCCGGTGTCGAGGGCGCGGTCGAGCTGATCGGCCCGGGGCGCGCGCAGTTCGCCGTGCACGCCCCGCCGATCGACGCCGAGGTGGACGCGGAGCGGCTGGCCCAGGCGCTCGCCCATCTGATCGCGGACGTGGCCGGGGTCGACTCCACCGGCAACGCCGCCTCGGGCGTCACGGCGAGCGACTCGACGATCGTGGTCGCGGCGGCGCAGCGCGGCGATGTCGTACGGATCGAGGTCCGCGGACCGTACGCGGGCGGCGACCCGGTGCACGAGCCGATCGTGCGCGGGATCGTGCGGCTGCACGGGGGTGTGCTCCAGACCCATGAGATGCCGGGCATGGGTGGGCACGCGTACGTCCTGGAGGTGCCGATCTCGGCGGCGGCCGCCGCCGAGCAGGAGCGCATGGACGGCGACGCCGCCGGAGCGGGCGACGGTACGCAGGGGCAGGGCACCTCGGGCACGGGTGCGGGTACTGGCGCGGGTACGGGTGCCGGTACGGGCACGGCGGGCGGCAACGCCTCCGGCCAGACCCCGACCGGACGCCGCGCCCGGCACGGAGCGGCCCCCAGCGACACGCCCGGCGACACCGGCGGCGACCGTACGCAGGGGAACGGCACGCACGGCAACGGCACGCACGGCAACGGCACCCAGGGGAACGGCACCCAGGGCGGTACGCCTCCGCCCAACCTCCGTAAGGCCGACCCGCGTACGGCCGATCCCCGTGCGGCCGGCCCGCGCACCGCGGCTCAGCAGGGCGCCCCGGGCGCGCCCGCGCCCGCCGCGCTGCCCGCGGTCGTCGGCGAGAACGCCGAGGCCCAGCAGCAGAACGCGGCCGAATCCGCGAACCCACCGCGGCCCACCGGGCGGCGCAGGGCGCGTCCCCACCCCGACGAGGACCCGGCGGCGGCCGCGGCCGCGAACCCCGGCCAGAACGCCGAGGGAGCCGCGACCGGCAGCCATCGCCACGCGCGCGGCGGCGCACCGGAAGTGGCCGGCCCGCAGCCGACGGGCCCCGCCGCCATGGGCGTTGTGCCGCCCCAGGGCATCCCCGCCCAGCAACAGCCCCAGGGCCGCCGCGCCCGGCGCGGCGCCCCGGCGCAGGAGCAGG